>JAYTEX010000001.1:0-2755 GCA_043734785.1 Pseudomonadota bacterium
ACGCGCGCCGACATCTCTGGGCTATTGCCGAACGCAACGCCGCCTTCCTTCACGTTCGGGCAGGAGATATTGATTTCAATTGCATCTATCGGCGAATCATCGAAGAGTCGCGTCACTTCGGCGTACTCTTCGACAGTTGAACCCGAGACGTTAGCGATGAAACGTGTCTCGGAGAAATCGAGCTTGGGCAGAATGTCTTTCACGACCGTAGGGGCTCCCGGGTTCTGCAGGCCGATCGCGTTGAGCATGCCGGCCGAGGTTTCGAACACCCGGTGAGGGGGGTTGCCGAGGCGCGGTGCGAGAGTGGTGCCCTTCAAACATACCGCGCCGACGTCGTGGTTGGAAAAGCCACGGACTCGCGTATATTCTTCGCCAAAGCCGACGCAGCCAGAGAGGAGCACGAGCGGTGTCCCGAACGACATTCCGCAAAACGACAACCTCAATCGCTCGTCATTGCGCGCGCTTGCATCCATAACCCGTGGCAACCCCTTATCAATGTTTGAAGTAGTGCTGTTCCAGCCGGAGATCGCGCCCAATACCGGCAACATCATACGCCTGTGCGCCGCGACCGGTGCCACGCTGCATCTGATTGAGCCATTGGGTTTTAAGTTGGACGATAAAAAATTGCGACGCGCTGGTCTCGATTACCATGAGTTCGCCACCCTCCTATGTCATGCTTCTCTAGACCAATTACGCGCGCATCTCCCGGGGCGGCGCGCGTTTGCGCTAACCAAGCACGCGACGATCAGCCTGTACCAGGCGCGCTTTCGACTTGGAGATATTCTGTTGTTCGGCTCCGAAACCAGCGGCCTGCCAGCCTCGGTCCGCGATTGCTTGCCGCTGGTAGAGGAGTTGAGAATCCCGATGCGCGAAGGAATCCGCTGTTTAAACCTCGCGAATGCGGTCGCCATTACGCTCTATGAGGCGCTCCGTCAGTGCGCGCCTAGCATCGCTCAAACAACGCTATAGCGATTCCGCCGGGCAGTCTGCGCCTCGTCGGTTGTTGGGTCGTGTGCCTATTCGCAGGCGCTGCCGGCAACCGTGACGGCCGCCGGCTCGTTTCCTTCCGCGAGCCACAACGAGTGTGCGAGTGCGGCCCCACTACGCACGCTCCCGGCCAGTCCTTCGAGCGACGCCGCGCGCGCGTGGGCTTCCAGACCGCTGAAGCGAGGCAGCACGAACGCCGATAGAATGCCAAGAATTATGATCACCGTAATCAGCTCGATCAACGTAAAGCCGGGCTGGCGCTGCATAGATTCCCCCTTGGTTTTCGGTTGCCTGGATTCGCCGGCGCAGGCAATGCTCGTCACTGTGGTCACTAGGGTTTTATCGACCGCGTGCAGCAGGGTCTTGAGATTGGCTTCGCTAAGCCTAAAAACGGCAGTGAAAGTTCGTGTTCAAACGCAACGTACTGATAAGCCCACCCCCGCTAGACTCCCAATGGTAACTCGCGTGTCATCAGTGAGTGCACGGCTTCGGCCGGCGTGCAATCGCCGCGCAAGGTGCGTGCGACCTGCATGCAGATTGGCATATCGACCGCACAATGGCGCGCGCGCGCGCTGACCGCGGCGGCCGTCAGTCGCCCTTCGACCAGTCCCGTGGTGCGTTCAGCGTCCGCCGGTGTCATGCCTCGCCCCAACGCGAGGCCGAACCGACGATTGCGGGACTGATCGTCAGTGCAGGTCAGCACGAGGTCGCCCAGTCCGGAAAGCCCCATGAAGGTATCGGTGCGTCCGCCCAGCGCCGCCCCGAAGCGCGCCATTTCAGCCAGCCCCCGCGTAATCAACGCCGCCCGACTGTTGGCGCCGAGCTCGAGGCCATCGGCAATCCCGGCCGCGATCGCTAATACATTCTTGACCGCGCCGCCCACGGCCACTCCCACCATGTCGTCGGTCAAATACGGTCGCAGGCAGGCGGTATGCAGACTCGCCACCATCGCTTGGCCGAATGCCAAGTCACCGGTGGCGACCGTTAACGCGGTCGGGCGCCCTTCGGCCACTTCTCGCGCAAAACTTGGCCCGGAGATGATGCCGATCGCGCGCGCGTCCGGCAGCACCGAAGTCACGATTTCATGCACCAGCAGGCACGATTCGGTTTCGATGCCCTTCGCAGTGCACACGAACTGGCGCAGGCCGCGCGCTATCGCCAGTGCAATTACCGCGCGGGTCGCTTGCAGCGGTGTCGCAAGCAACACGGTGGTGACGGCGCACGGCAGCGCCGCGAGCGAACTTATAGGCGTGATCGACGCCGGGAGCGCAATCCCTGGCAGGTAACGGGAATTCTCGCGCGTGCGTGCCATCGCAGCCATGCTGGCGACGTCCCGTCCCCACAGGAACACCTGCTGGCTAGCCCGTGCGAGCGACAGCGCGAGCGCCGTGCCCCAAGCCCCCGCACCCATCACCAGCATCGGCGGCCGCGCACTCTTCGCGTTAGTCATCAGAGTGCGGTCCTTACCGTCCGTTACTCAGTGGGTTTTTTCGGAACCGACTTCCGTGCGCCGGCGCTGCACTTCCTGCGCGTAGAGCATTTCGAAGTTGACCGGCGCGATTAGGAGTTGCGGGAAGCCACCCTTCCCCACTAGATCGCAAATGGCTTCGCGCGCAAACGGGAACAACACATTTGGGCACGCTGTGGCGATTATCGCCGGCAGATGTTGCTCGGAAAAACCGGTGATCGTGAAGATCCCGGCTTGCTTTACTTCCACGAGGTAGACCGTGCGCTCGGCCTGCTTGACCGTCGCCGTGACAGTCAGCAC
>JAYTEX010000002.1:0-21811 GCA_043734785.1 Pseudomonadota bacterium
AAATATATATTTTCTGTGCGCTAATCCCGCCTCGCGGACCGGGCTCGTCCAACAAACGGTTCAGATCGTGGCTCGCTTCGCTCGCACGATCTAACCTTATTCGTTAGGTGCCCAATCGCTTCTTGAGCAATGCAATACGGTTGGCCAGCAGATAATTTGTAAAATTCTTGCATGAGCGATCTTTGTCACCGCGGGTTTGAACAACCTTCTTTTCATCGTCGAAGCCGAACCCGAACATTTCGTCATATAGCTTTCCGAAAAGAAGCGTTTGCATTGCATCATTTCGGACTGAATAATCGGCATATCGAGTTCTTTTAAATGGTTATAAGGATTGCAACCAGGCTCAGGGGACTAAATCGAGGAGCAAGGAGGCGCTGCATAAATAAGCCTCGTCTTATTACCGGATACGCTCGTCGTGCCGCTGCAGACACAGCTTGAGCAAGTGCGGGACCTTCATAACCGCGATCTGGCCGAAGGATTCGGCACGGTCTATCTGCCCCATGCCGCCGGTCACGCGAACCTCGCACCGTCTTGCCATCAATCGCGATCACTCTTCCGTGTCACTGAAAAATGGCACCGAATTTAACCCGCATTTACGCTTAGGAATGCGCGACCGATTCAACCATGCCGACGACGCCGGCCCATCAATGCGATACAGCCGATCGCCATTAGTTGAATCGCCGCTGGGAGAGGCACCACCACTGGCGCTGCAACGTGATTCACGACCAGATCCAGCAGCGGGTTCCAGCCGCCGTTGACAGCGCCGGACTTGGCGTCAAGCCAGCTCCAGGACAGATAGCCGATGTTGCCAGCGCCGATGTCGTCGACAAAGGCCGTGGTCGAATTGAACCCGCCGGCGGCCGTGCCGCTAACGCTGTCGCGGTACAGGTCCAAGGCGCCAGGAGGATCGAAGGCGAAGAAATTCAAACCCGTAACGACGCCGGGCAAGGCCGCGAGCTGCGCCGGCGCCGACGCGAACGGCGAACCGACAGCATCCGGCTGGATGAAGCTGCCGCCCGCAAACAAACCGCTGGAAGCCAGGGCATCGGAGGGACCGTAGAACACCGTATTCAGAAGCCGATGCGCCTCACCCCCCACCGCGATTACGCCGCCGCCGTTGGTCACATAGGTTTTCAGCACGGTGATCGCCGCGGCATCAAGCGCATCGGAAAGATCGGTCCCGACATTCGCCTCCAGATGCGGAAACAGGATTAGATTCGTGCTCGCCATTGCGCTGGTGAAGTTCGCCGCGTTGATGCCGGCAAAGGGGGTGACCGTGTGACCGAGACCGATCAGCGACGCCTGGATCGACGCAGACTCGTTGACAGTATCGACATAGCCCGGATCGTTGAACACCGCCACGTTCGCCGCCCAGCTTGGGCCCGCTAATCCGATCGCCGCACAGATACCCATCAAACGGATCACAACGCGCTGCACTTTTAACATGGCCGCCCCCTATCTGTTGCTGTTTAAACTGTTGGTATCCAAGTCATGATGCTGCGTTGCTTTGCCTGGGTCTCGGCAAGCTGCGCGAAATGCGGCACCGATCCGCTTGCCTGTAGCGTGGCTCCCGAATAATCGAAACGCCGGCCCTGCATCCCTTGATGGATGTCCTCATTACGTGTTCGATTATCCCTTAGCGCAACGCCCGGAAAAAAGCGCGAACATCCTCGACCAACAGCTTCGGCTGTTCCATCGCCGCAAAATGGCCACCGGCAGGCATCGGCGTCCAGCGCTGGACGTTGTAGGCTCGTTCGGCCCATTCACGCGGCGGCGTAGCGATCTCTTTGGGAAACAGCGCTATTGCGGTCGGCACCGTAATCTTGTCGTCTTTACCCATCCGCCACGGATGATGTCGCTCCTCAAAGTACAGTCGTGTGGAGGAATGAATCGTCTGGGTCACCCAATAAATCATAATGTTGGTCAGGAGCTGATCTTTGGTGTAGGCGTTCTCGACAGCGCCATCACAATCACTCCAGGTCCGGAATTTTTCAATGATCCAGGCGCACAGTCCCACCGGCGAATCGTTCAGCGCATAGCCTAACGTCTGCGGTTTGGTGCCTTGAATGTTTTGATAGCCCGTTTCTTCGTCGCGCCATTTATCCATCGACTTCAGAAAGGTTTGCTCTGCCTGAGAGAGGTTCAGGCGATTAGCCGGATGAGGCGCGACACCGACCATATTGAGATGAATGCCGGCAACGTGTTGGGCGTCGGAAAATCCGAGCCGGGAGGTGACCATCGCCCCCCAATCCCCCCCTTGAGCACCGTATCGGGTATAGCCCAGGACCTGGTTCATCAGAACAGTGAACCACTCGGCAATGCGAATGATGTTGACTTGCCGATCGTGGGTCGGATCAGAAAAACCATACCCAGGAAGAGAGGGCGCGATGACATCGAACGCATCCGCTGGATCACCCCCATGTGCCGCCGGATCGGTCAGCGGACCAATAATTTCCATGAACTCGGCGATCGACCCGGGCCAGCCGTGCGTGATGATCAACGGAAAGGGACTGGGTCCGTTACCGCGTGCGTGAATGTAGTGAATACGCTGACCGTCGATAGTGACGCGAAATTGCGGCCAGCGATTGAGCTGTCGTTCGTGCGCCCGCCAGTCGTAGTGCGTGCGCCAGTAGTCGACCAACTCTCTCATATAGGCCAGGTTCGCGCCGTAATCCCACGCCGTGTTCGGGATTTCTCCCGGCCACCGCACGCGCTCAAGCCGTTCGCGCAGATCGGTCAGCACAGAGTCTGCTACGTTGATCTTGAATGGTTCAGGGGTCGTATGGCGTGACATTGCGTTTGGTCTCCAGCAACTTTGTTATCTCGGCTAATTCAGCCCGGTTTCCAGCTAAACGGGAGCGTCTCCGGCCCGCGCACGAACCAGTTATCGTTCCAGGTCACGTCACCGTGAGCGTGCTCGAAGCGCTCGATATGCGGCACCAGCCATTCCAGCGCCACGCGAGCCTCGAGCCGGCCGAGATGCGCGCCGAGGCAGTGATGAATGCCCATGCCGAACCCCACCTGCCCACCCGTGCGGCGTAAAACGTCGAAGCGATCAGGCTCGGGAAATTTAGTCTCATCACGATTGGCTGAAGCCAACATCACCACGAGGTCGCTTTGCGCAGCAATCGGATGGCCGGCGATTTCAACGTCACGCATGGCGCGGCGATAAACGCCCTGCACCGGTGAGCAATAGCGCAGACCTTCCTCAATCGCGTTCGGGATGCGACTGGGGTCGTCACACAACACCGCTAACTGATTGGGTTGCTCCAATAGCGCGACCACCATACCGCCGATGAGGTTAGTCGTCGTCTCGTTGCCACCGGTCAGAAGCAGGATCGAGTAGGCGATCATTTCGCGCCGATCGATGTGGCTTTCCGCTTCGGCGCGCAAGAGTACGCTCAGGATGTCGTGACGGCCGGCGAATTCCGCACTGCGCTCTTCAAATGCCTCGCTAAAAAACGCAATGAGTTCGCGCACCCCCGCGCGGGCGCGATCCCATTCGGGCCCGGAGCGGTCATTGAGGATCTTGATCAGGCAATCCGACCAGTGCTTGAAATCTGCGTGCCGCCCTTGCTCGATATCCAGCAACTCCGCGATAACGGTAACCGGCAACGGGATAGTGAAATCGCGGACCAAATCGAACGCAGCCTTCGCCTTTAACGCAGTCGTCAGCGCGGTAACCAGTTCGCGAATGCGCGGTTCGAGTTCGCGCAACGGTCGCATCTGGAACTCCTCCTGTAGGATGCTGCGCAAACGACCGTGCTCGGGTGGATCACTGGTGATAACGTTGTGTCCACCGCGGTCATCGGGATCCTTGCCGGGTGCCTGCCGGCGCATGGCGATGGAGGAGAAAGTTTCAGGGTCGCGCAAGATCGAGGCGACATCCGCATAGCGAGTGACCACAAACGCATTCAACTTAGGCGTCCACTGTACCGGTGCCTTAGCGCGCAGATAGGCAAAATACGGGTAGGGGTCACGCCTAACCTCGGGCGCGAGGAAATCCGTCGTTGCAGGATCATAGCTTGCCATAGCGAGAGCTTAACCCGCCTGCGGCCGTGTCGCACGCCTTGCCGTGCGACCTCAAACACGCTGATCGTGATTGCAAAGTGTCGAGCGATCCCTAGGCTGCTGGGCAATGTGAAGGAATGGATACAGAATGGGGGTAACGATCATGATATCGACACCCCAACCGGCCGGGACGTCCCTGATTTCACGGAAAGCGCGCGCGGTTATCATGGACATCCTCATCTGCTATGCCGATCACGATCGCACCAATTTGCCGGCGGAAGGGTCGTGTAACGCGGCCCCAGTCAACGGGCGGTTCGCACCCATGGTCGCCGTGTGAAAATTTTCCTTAGCTACGCTTCTCAAGATCGCGCGGTGGCGGACACGATCAATCGCGCGCTCCTCGAACAGCACCACGATGTATTCTTTGACCGCCAAGATCTGCCGCCCGGCGAGGAATTCCACATCCAAATTCGGCGCGCGATCGAACAAGCCGATCTATTTGTGTTCCTGGTGAGCGAGCACGCGCTCGATCCGGGCAGCTACACGCTCAATGAGCTTGGGATCGCCGAGCGCGTTCTGCAGCAGGCTTCCGGAAGACTGCTGCCCGTGTTGCTGCGACCCATGGCCGTCGATCGGCTGCCGGCGTTCCTAAAGTCCGTGACCTTGCTGGAGTCTCCCGGCAACATTGCGGCGGCGGTCGCCGAGGCGGTGCATCTCATCGATTGGCGGCGACGCCGCGCATGGGTGAGGAAAGCGGGCGGGATCGTTGCCGCGCTTGCGTTCTCTGTTGCGGGCGTGTGGCTCGCGCGTTCCTGCGGCGTGCCGGCGCAGGAACTCACGGGCGAAGACGGCGCTCCAGCGTTGCTCATTCCTGCCGGCAGCTTTCTGATGGGTGATGACGAGGAATCACCGCGTCGCGAGATTTATCTCGATGCGTTCTACCTCGATAAATTGGAAATCACGACCGGTCGTTATGCAAAATTCCTGACCGCTACCGGCAACGCGCATCCTCCGGAGGGCTGGGAGGTGCTCAATCTCGATCGCGATCACGAACTGCCCGTGGTCGGGGTCGATTGGAATGACGCGACTGCCTACTGTCAGTGGACGGGCCGTCGTCTACCGACGGAGGCCGAGTGGGAAAAAGCCGCACGCGGCACCGACGCACGGCGTTACCCCTGGGGCGATAACTCGCCCACCTTGGAGCTTGCAAATTTTGAGAACGCGGCGCCCGAAGCCTACGGCGGCGGCCTTGAGAAAGTAGGAACACACCCGGCGGGGCGCAGCCCGTTTGGGGTGCACGATCTCGCCGGTAACGCGAACGAGTGGGTTAACGATTGGTACGCGGAGAGTTTCCCGCGCAGCGACATACGCAATCCGCACGGGCCCGCGACCGGGGAAGCCCGCGTCATTCGCGGGGGAGGACGTTACGACTCGAGTGAACGCATCCTCGCCACCAAGCGCTACCACGGCAATCAAGATTTGCGGGGCGCGGATATTGGCTTTCGTTGCGCGCGGGATGTGCGCTAGCCGTCACGGCGCAAGCGTGTTTGCGAACGGGTGACGGGACCTTGGATTCTCGCCGACCACATCGACATCGCCCTGCTGCGAGGTCAACGGCTCATGGCAGCGTCCTGGCAAGACGAAAGCCGACGTCGTTATTGGCTTCATCGACATCGTTCCTGCCGCGGTTCGCGGAACGAACGTATAAGGGGCCGTTGAACCACGAGCCACCGCGAATCACGCGCTTCGCGCAATCGCCACCCCTGGCTTCCCCCCACGCGCTGCCGTCAGCCGGCGCACCGTGATAGTCACCATGCCAACAGTCCTGGGTCCACTCCCACACGTTACCGTGCATGTCCCGACGGCCATACCCATTCGCAGGGAACGATCCCACTGGCGCTGTCTGCTCACTGTCCCATTGACTGCCGCAGCCGTCACAGTTCGCCATCACCTCATCGCCGCGCTGCGCGTCTCTACCCCACCAGAAAGCGCTCGCCGCCCCGGCGCGCGCCGCATATTCCCATTCTGCTTCCGTCGGCAGCCGATATAGGAGGCCCGTCGCCTTCGACAACCACGCCGCATACGCGCTCGCATCTTTCCACGTCACATTGATGACCGGCCGCGTGTCGCGCCCCCAACCGTGATCATTCGGGAACGCACGGCCAGTCGCGCGCACAAAACGATCGTACTCCTCGAACTTCACCTCGGTATTACCGAGCGCAAATCGATCGACCGTCACCGTGTGTGAGGGGCCTTCGTCGCGGCTGCGCCCAGCTTCGTGGGTCGGCGAGCCCATCTCATAAGTCCCGCCAGGGATCTCCACCATCTTCGGCGACATGGGCGTGATGGCATTGTTGTTCAGTGGGGACGCAAACCACCCGATGATGACTGCGGCGGTCACCGCGATCGCGGCCAATATCCAACGCCGATAGCGAGTGCCGCGCTTGCGGCGGATCTCTTTGAGGATGCGCTGATAATCTCCTTCGAAATCCACGCCGTGTCGGACGGGGACGGATTGGAGGCGTGGCAGTGTCTTGCGGAGCGTGAAAGTTGCGGGCAAATCTTCTACCCGCAAAGGCGCCGTACCCTCAAGCAAGACGGGCGCAATGCGAATTTTAAGGTTCGCGGCAGTCTCGAGTTCGACTCTCAGCAAATCACGCGGGTCGTGCGCCCGTTCCTTCAGGATCCCACTCCAGCGTGGGCCAATCAGGGCCAGTAGATAATCGCAGGCACGGAGCTGATCTTCGATGTGCTGGTGGAAATCGACCCCGAGCGGGATGTTGTCGATGTCCATGAACACACCGTCGTCGTCGAATTCGGCCTTCAGGCGGTCATACAGTCGCCCGGCCGCCGCCGCCGAATCCTCGCGCCGGTAGCAAATAAAGATCCGCTGATGCGCCATGTTCTTACCTGCGCCTCCCTGGCCGCGCTAGCGCATTCTATAGCACGTCCCGCCGCAGAAAGTGTGCCCCAAATAGGGGTTGGCTGCTTTATTGGACTCGTCGCGCCACATCCGCGGCCTTGACCGTAGAACTGCGGATCACGTCTACTCGTAAATCGCGACCGCGGCGTGCGCCGACCAACCTGCACGTGCAGCCGCACCCCGGCGCAATCGTTGAAATTCAACCTGGACTAAACTTAACGCGGGCCTAAGTATGCTCGACCAAGCGCTGTCAACATTTGCACTGCATGAACACCAGTGGGAACCCCGCAAGGTCTTCTTGTTCAGTGGCCATAGGGTCGATGAGCGGAATCGACGCGCGCCCCGTTTTCCAAACGCGACGCTCAACATCGACATCGCGCAGCAAGCCATCACGGAAGCTTTGGCGAATTTTGACGCCGGCCCCGAGGACCTCGCGCTGACCCAAGGAGCCTGCGGCGGGGATTTGCTATTCACCAAGGCGAGTCTGCAACGCGGGCTTAGGGTGCAATGGTTGCAGCCGTTCGCGGAGCCCGATTTCATCCACCATTCTGTGGCCTGCGGCGGCGCGCAATGGCGGGCATGCTACTTTGCGCTGAAATCTCAATTGGGCTTGCCGATTCGACACGCACCAGAAGTGTTAGGACCACTGCCAGCAGGCGCCGACCTAGGCGATGCCTACGAGCGAGGCAATCGCTGGCTCCTCTCTTCTGCGCTCAGCTACGGGACCGGGAAGATTCACTTCATCTGCCTATGGGACGGCGACGCCGGTGATGGGCGAGGTGGCACCAAGCATATGCTCGATGAAGTGAGCGCTCGAACCGATCATGTCAAAATACTGCATACCCGCACGCTATGGTAGAGAGATTCCGTTGTGATCGGATTCGTTGCGCGGTGCTTTAAACCCCGGTGTTAGCCAGGGTGGCATGGATGCGTTCGATACCGTCGATGACGGGCTTGAGGTCGGTCGACCGTTTTGGAGTGCCTTTCAAAATCCCGATCACAAATTCCAGATTCTCGCGGATGGATGAGATTTGACGAGGACTTGCGCCACGCACAATGGGCGCGTGATAGGCAGCAATGACTTCATTCATCTGTGCGGCAAGCAGGCTTCGATCTTTGGAGAGCGCGCGCGAACGCGCCAGCACTCGAACGATCGCGATGTCGCCTAGCGCGGCGCTGTTCCAGAAATCTGGCTCGGTGTCACAGGCCCGCTGTAGTTTTTCGATCAGCAAGCCCCCGGCGGTGTCGAGCTCGACCAAATGTTCATTCACGGGCTTGCCTTCGCGGAGTGCGCATAAAAGACTGGCTGTCGCCCAGTTCGAATAGGAATATCCGGACGAGTACTGCCCCGCGTGCGCTGTTTTTTCGAGCGCCGCGCGGTAACTCGCCTGCATGCGATCAAGGGCAATGGCGCAGGCGCTTGAATCCCCGAGCGCGCAGTAAACGAACGCTGATCGCTTATGGGCTGCGCCGACTAGATTCAGCCGCTCCGTCGTTTCACCCATCGCCAGAAGTTGTTCGAGTTCACCAATAGACCGCGTCATGTTGGCAAGCACGCCCAGTGACTGCTTGCCAAGGTCTTTCGATCGTCGCTCCAATAAGGATCTGAAAGTATCCGCAGCCAACCGCACCCGATAGTTCGCGCGTTGTTCCAGCACTCGCAGCGGCAGGTCGCCCAGTTCTGCTATCAACGCGTTATCCAATGCCTCGATGGCAAGTTCCCAGCGTCGCGCCTCGCCATAAGCAAGACCCAGCGCTGCAGCAACATCCCCACGCATCAGCCAATCTGAATGATGGTTCGGAACGCGTTCGATAATCGAATTGACGGTCTTCTCGAAATCGGTTGAGGCCCCGTCACCGCCTGCTTTTAGCGCGCTGGCGAGGTTGTCCAGGGCGACGACAAGCTCGGCGGGCGTGCACCATGGAGCCGCTTTCCAAACACTCAGCTGTTGCGCACGCACGAGCGCAAAATTGGGATCGCCATAACACTGGTAGGCCCCCCACGTGTTCACGTTAGGGTGGCGTGACCGGGTGGCTTCGCGGGCGCTTCTGACGGCGTCCCCGAAGTAGCTGCCGGTCAACATCTGTGAATAGAAGGTTTGCGCGAAGGTAGTGGCCGCGCCGTCATCGACGGCCCAGCCAGCCACCACGACCGCGCGTGCGCCCATGCGAATGAATTCGACGCCTAAATTCGCGGCGAGCCCCGCGCGGTCGAGCATTCTGGTCGAGAGTGTTTTGCCCAAATGGCAACAATTGACGAATACCAGCTCGGGGACCCAACGAAGTTGCGCGACGTCGCCTGGCGTCAGGAAATCTTCAGGGCCGATGACCATCCCCGAGATGAGCTTTTGCGACGACTGCGACGATAAGGGCAGTCCGGCAGTAGCGTCTTGCACGGCATTCGGGCGTGAGTATTCGTGCACACCGTGACCCGCCAAGTGCAAAATGCGCCACGCGCGGCGATGCAGCTTGTGCAGAATGCTGTCCTTTTTTTCGTCGATGGAATCCTGCACCTGGTAGCCATTTTGCCCAAGGAGGTTCGCGACGCTCTGCGCCTCGGCGCGCGCGCCTGGAAGTTCCGCGAATTTATCGCTGTTCGTCAGGTCCGGGTTCCCTATGACGAGCGCCGTTGCGGTATCGCTATGGGCCGGTTGCTCGCGAAAAACCACCGCTTTTAATTGCCGGAGCATTCCCGCTTGTACCGCCGGTGGGCGTCCATTGTGGCTCCAGCGATTTTCGAGGAGTTCCCATGGGAAGCGGGCCGAGTATTCGTCTAACTGCAAAATCATATTCTGTTGCTTCGGCGCCATCTCCCGCAGGCGCAACGGCAACAGCATTTCGAACAACGTGCGCGCGGCTTCGCTGTTCGTGCTGGGTGACTGCGAGGCTTCTTTAATGAACCCTTCGGCGAGCGTCAGCTGTCCTGTCGCCATGGTTTCTTCAGCGCGTGCGCGATCGGTGGCGAAGATGAAACGCAATGCGCGGTCGGCGGTTTTCTCTTCGAGAATTTCCAGCCGTTGCCACCATTCTGGCGCATCATCGAAGCGCACCCGACGGCGCGGGGCCGCACCAGGCAGCAGACTGTTATCTTGCCAGCGGATGTTCATCGCGAGCGGGCCGTCCGCGAGGGCGACGCGCAGCGCGTCGCAGGCGGCTATCGCCACATCCTGGTAGAGTTCAACGAACTCGATGCGGTCGATGATCACCTTGTGATTAAGATCCGCCTTGACCAGACGATCATTGGCAGCGAGCGCCGCGCGCAGGATCGATTCGATGGAATCTCGTAGCCCCAGACCCGCGGCACCAGACCCCACGAACAAGCAGGAGATCGCCGCCGATCGGACCGCACCGGATAAACCGAACCGCGCATCCGGCCACTGCGCGATTTGCAAGGCAAAGTCGAGCAATGCTGCACAGGCGCCGGATTCAAGCAGGCTCGGGGAGAGTTCGCCCACCTGGCCCAGACCGATCACAATGGCGCCTTTGGGTCGCGCGAAAGCCTGGCCGTTGAAAAACGAGGCATAGGTGCCCAGACGACCGGGGTAAATGCCGAGTTCAAGCCGCTGGGTCAATGTGCGGCCAAGTTGACGGTCAAGCATGCGCTCGGCGCTCACGACGGTGTCCCCGAGATAGTGCCCGACGAGCACCGGGTAACGCGCGTATGAGAGATCGCCATGACATACAGACACTTCGATTACCGGGGCATAGGCGGCTTCGACCGTCACGTCCTGCGGGCTCGCTCCGCCGAAGCCGAGCAGCAAGACTTCTTGTTCGGTGGGTACATAATCGACTGTGGCGATCATGGGCAGCGGAAACAGCACAGGTTCTTCGGTCGCCTCGCGGTTGGCCGCAGGTGGCACCGCAAGAAGGCGGGTGGTGCGCCCGGTCATCAGCAAATCGAGATAGCCGACGAACGCGCGCGTTTGCACGCAAAGGTTGTCGTGCGCGGTGTCTTCCACATACCACATGGGAACATCCGCCAGGCGCCCGGAGGCCCAAGTCACTGTTCCGTCACCTTGGCGCGTCGCATCGAATTCCAAACGGCGGGTGGGTGGCAAGAGCAGCCGATCATGTTCCACGATGCGATAACCCGCGACAGTAGCGGGTTGGCAGCCTGCGACATAACGCATGAACTCGCGATCGCCGGCCTGTGTTTTTAGCAAATCCCAGGTCGCGCGCATCTGACGAAGCGGCACCGCATCAGCCACCTTCCAATCGGCACGGAGTTCCGCTTTGATTGTCTTCCACCGTTTTTGATCCGAGAAGTCGACATCGTGCTCGCCGAACGGCAAGAGTTCGAGCAACCCCGGATACTGGCGCACGATGTCGATAATCTCATCCATGCCGTGGGCGAAATCGAGCAGCGCGAGCTTGGTCAGCGTCGGATTGAAACCCGTCAACCAGCGCACCGCTTCATAGGAACCGCGATTCGGCGTACCCAACATCAACAAACGGCTGTTCGGCAATTGCTTGATCCGTTGCCCAAGTCCAGCGCCCAAGGACTGGTGCGCGAGCATCGCGCGCGCCACCAAACCGCCCATGGAATGCGCCACGAGGTGCACGGCTTGTTGTTCGCTCTCCACGCGTGGCAGCCAGTCCTTTATCTTCAAGGCAAGTTTCTTCGCGGCTTCCTGTACAGAATCTCGCCAGTCGTAGCTGAACACCTCGACCCGGTGCGTGCGCGTGAGGAACTCAAGTAGAGGGCCATAAAACCCATCGATGGCATCGCTGGGTTCGATGCCTGCGGCACCCCACCCGAGCTGCTCTAGACCGCCGCAAAACAGCGCACGGTAGTTGAGCCAGACGTGATCGTTGTGAACTTTCAGGTGACTGCCCATCGTGCCCGGAATCAGGATCGCGAGTGGCCGACGATCGGTGGCGTCCCGACTGCGCGCCACCAGCGAGCGCCACTTCGGCTCTTCTTGCTGCGCCTCAGTGATGGCGGTAAAGCCCGCGTTTTCGCTGTCCTTGCGCGTGAGTCCCGCCACCAGCCAACGGACGGTGCGTGCGTTGGTAAAATAGTGAAAATGATCGACTTCGGCGCCCTGGTCTTTGGCGAAGCGCGCGCCATTCGCCTTGCGCTTGAATCCGCCCACCATGGACCCGGTATTGACCACCAAATCATGTTCCGCGCCATAGAACCAATCCGTCAGCAACACCTTGAATCGCTGCCATAACGAGTCGCCCGCGATATCGCCGGCGATGACCGTCAGATCACTATCGCTGATCAGCGAGGGGTGATTGAGCAAGCGGGTTACGGCCGACCCCGGCATCATCGCTTCCAGGCCCGGCAGGGTGCGTGGATCAGTGCGTTCCTTCACCACCGCGAATAGGAAATCCATGGAATCATTCAAGAACGGCACGGGCAGTAGTCGACTACTCAAGTCGTTCAGCACCGATAGCCAGCGATCGAGCCGGCCAGAAGCAAGCGTGGTGCCGCGCACCGGTGCCGCTACCCGGACGAAGCGCTGGATGGTCAATCGAAAATGGGTGAGCTTTTTAAAGTACTGCCGATCTTTCTGGTAGGCCTCATTGCGCGCCTTCTCGTCATCACTCGATAATGCAGACAATCCCAGCTGCGGCGCAGTCGTACGATCGGCTTTGAAGAGCGTGTCCCACTGCGGATCGCTGGGTTTCATCGCATCTTGATCGCACGCGCCGAGACAGAGTAACTCTCCCACCATGCCGCCACGAGAGTGCGTGACCAGGTGAATATTCGCGTTCGCTGGAAGGAGTTCCGCGAGTTCGACCGCATTTTGCAGCGGGCTTTCGGTTAGCGTGCGATGCTCATAGGCGTACACCCGGTTCCCATACAGCGCTTTCAAACGCTGGCGTGCGCTCGCGCCTTCCACGTTATCCGCCGCCCACAACGCACCGAACCCGTGGCTGAAGCTTGAGAATGCGCCGTGGATGAAGATCAAGATGGGATCCTGGCCCGCCGGCACTGTGGCGACGGGCGCAAGTGAGAGCGACGCCGGCGCATCATCGAGCGCGCAACGGTAAAGTCCGGGTCCTTTGATTTTATTTTTGCGAAACGTGCGCTCCTCGAATGTCTTGCACAACGCGTACGCCGTCTTTTTCGTGACATCGTAGCCGAAGAATTCCAACACCTTGATGGCCACGCTCGCGATACCGCGCGCTTCGCGGCTGGCAGGCGTTGGTGCGCGTGCAGGGGTTATTGAGTCGAGTTCCCATACCGGCGCGGCATCCCTTGGCGTGGTGACTCGGCCATAGTCTAGAAAAAGGTCTTCCGCGCGGGTCCACAACACAAACCCATTTTCGAGTTCGACCCTGACCACTTCGTCCGCCACGATCTCGATTTCACCCGTCGCGCCATCACGCGCTCGCCCCGGCACGACGGTGCGATGCCGTAACTCGGGATGTTGTTTTTTAAGGATCAGGAGCCAATCATGGCTCGCGGGGGGCTCGGTGGTGCCGCGCAGGCGGTATCGTCGTTGGGTCATGGGTGGGCTGGATCTCGTGTAGCGGCTACAGTTTCCCTGCCGCGCGCAAGGTCTGAACCTGCGCATCCTGCACAATCACCCCATTGTCATAGAAACTCGCCAGTTGCGCCGGCGTATACCCCAGGCGCTCACCCAAAATCTCTTCGTTATGCTCGCCGAGATACGGCGCGCGGAACGGAATCTTCATCTCCATCGTGGAGAGTTGAAACGGCGAACGCGCCACCGGCGTACTACCGAGTTCAGGATGCGACAAATCTTGAAACAAGCCACGCGCCTTGATCTGTGGATGTTCGGGGACCTGGGCAATTTCGAGGATCGGCGCGGACGGCACGCGCGCTGCGGCCAGCAGGCGGAGCGGGGTTGCATCGTCTGCGAAGGTTTGTAGCCAGGCTTCGATATGCGCGCGCACTTCCGGCCGCCGCGCGCAGCGCGCGATCTGGGTGGCGTAACGTTCATCATGTTCGAATTCTGGCTTGCCCATGGTGCGCACCAGCGCGCCCCATTGGTGCTCCGCGACCGCGAACACGATAAAGCCTTCTTTCGAACGATAGACCCCGTAGGGGCAAATCGAGAAGAAGTCGCCGCCGAAACGCTTCGGCTCAATCCGCCCGCCGGTCATCATCGAGAGCGGAAAGTTGATGTAATCCAGATACACCAACGCTTCCAGTTGCGAGACATCGATGTACTGCCCTTCGCCGTGCATGGCGCGGTGATAGAGCGCGGCGCAGATCGCGAGCGCGGCGTGCACCCCGGCGTTCGGATCGCCGAAGTAATTGCCGACGTACTGCGGCGGACCGTCTGGTTCGCCCGTCATCGACATCACCCCGCTCTGCGCCTGCGCGATGATATCAAAGCTCGTGAAATTGGCGTAAGGACCGTTCTGACCAAAGCCCGAAATCGAGCACATGATAAGTTCGGGATTGATCGCCTTCAGGGTTGCGTAGTCAAAGCCGTACTTTGCCATCACGCCCGGGCTGTAGTTTTCGATCACGACATCCACCTGGCGCACGAGATCCTGCACGATGGCCCGACCCTGCTCACTCTTGAACTCGATCGCAAGACTCTTCTTACCCGCACACGCGGCAAGAAAAAAGCCGCTCACCCCAGGTGCGACGAAATGTATCTTGCGGCCGTGATCGCCATCCGGGGTGCGCTCGATCTTGATGACTTCTGCGCCGAAATCGCTGAGCAGGCGCGTGGCGGCGGGGCCCGCCAAATACTGAGTAAAGTCGAGCACCTTCACCTTGGAAAGCATTTTCTTCGACGGCGTGGCAGTGGCGTTCATGGCGGCTCCGGGTGTTTGGGGCAGGTTTAGGCTCAGGGAGTATAGGACCGTTTCCTCGATCGGCGGCAGCGCTGGTGATTCCAGATAACCGCTGCGGGGTGTCTGGAATCACGCGGTTTAAAGGCTGAGCCACTCACCGCTCAGCGCACACCATCGCCACCACCGACTCAAACGCCTGGTCGGCCAGTTTGCGCATTTCCTCGTCCGTGCGGTCCTGGATTGGGTGCGCGACGAACAGGCTGTCCGCGTGAAAGCCGACGGCGTCGCCCTGGGTCTGGGCGGCCGTGCGAAATACGTCCGAGGCGACAAAACCGCCCGGGATGCCACGACTGTCGAGTTCCTTGATGTCATGCAAACTGCACGACGTGCAAGAACCTCAGTCGGCCAGCCCTTCGACGACCACGTCGCACTGACTCGCCATCTCCTGCAGCAGGGTGACGGGCGCCGGGCGCGCGAAGGTGGGCTTCTTGAAGCGTCGCGTTTGCACGCCGCGGACTTTGAAAAGCTCGTCGATGCGATCGAGAAATACGTCGCCGCGCGCCTTTGAAATATCGAGCAGCCCTACCGTCAAGCCGGCGAGCGACGCCGGCTTCTTGAGGGGGAGCCGGTGCACCGGCATCAGTTCGCCGGTCGGATCGAGCAGGATGGAAGTCATAAACGAATCTCCTTGCAGACGGGATCGGTGCCTAGCGGCCCTTTCATCAACCACCCGGGGATGATAGCGGAAAAAAGTCCGGCCTGGCCGCCGGCCCGCACCAGGGTGAGGCCCTCGGGCCGGAACTTGGAGACCATGCCGTTGCCTGCGGGGGGCAACACCTTGGTGCTTGGGTCGGTGCCCATACCGAGATCCTGGCCACAGATCCGCAGGCGCTCATGTAACGCGGCCAGCACCTGCGCCTTGTTCCAACCGGCCTCATCGAAGACGCGGCCATGCTCGGGCCCGATCACGACCACCGCATCCGCCGCGTTCGCGAGATCGATGTGATTGATCCCGCGCAAACTGCCCGCCAACGAATAGAGGAGGCTGGCCGGATCGCGGGATTTCTGATCGATGCAGCCTAGAGGCCCGTCCGCACTGAATAAGGTCACACTCGACTGGTCGCGACGCAAGCCGCGGTCCTCGGCCAAGGTCGTCCACGGCGTGTGCTCGTCTTCGGCGAAGCAGAAGCCATATTTGACCGGGCTACCGAAGGTCGATTGATCGGCTTCCTGCGGCTTGCCGCCGCCCACATTGCGCACCACCAACTGCAGCGCGCGCCCGATGGTGGCATTGGCGCGGTTGCCCTGACCCAGCACATTGCCTTGCCAGTTCATGCCGATACGTTGTCGGATCGGCCCATTCACGATGATCATGGGCCCCGAGAACCAAGTCGTCGCGAGCAGGCCATGCAGGCAGAACGCCGGGTCGAGCGCGGCCTCGACGGCCGCGATCACCACCGGCAGGTACTCGGGTTTACACCCCGCCAGCACGGCGTTGATGGCGACCTTCTCAATGCTGCAGGGTGCTAAGTTGGGCGGCATCAGACCCAGGATTTCGCCCGGCGCGCGGGTCGTGCCTTGGAGCATGCCATAGACTCTTTCCTCGGTCGGCGGCACCACGGGCAGGCCGTCGCTCCAGCCGCGGGCGTAACAGAGTTCGATGTCCTGTTCGAGCGGCGGCACCTCGATCCGGCGCGCCTTCATCTTGGGTTCGCCGTAACGCACCGCGAGCCGCTCGGCAGTGCCGGGTTCGACAGACTTCGAGCCACAGCCCGGGCTAAAATCCGGCAACCCGGCGCCGAGCGCCTCAAGTCCGCTGACTGCCTCCCATTCGCGACGCAACCAACCCACGGCGCGCTGTTTTTCGTGACCATTTACGATCTCGATCAGGGTCGGCACGATTTCAATAGCAAGCCTGAAGGAATGCTCCAGGCTGCGGTCATCCACAATACGGGAGGCGCCGGTAAAGCTTGGGGCGTCCTGTACATAGACCGTGAGCGGCACGCCCTTTGTTTCGATTTCCTGAAGGACGGGAGCGATCAGCACGCAGGTGGGGCAGTCGCGCTTAACGACAGCAATAAGGCCGTCAGGGAGTGGCATGGGTGGGGCTTCCTGTTTAAGTCACCGGTAGCCTGCAGTATAGGTGAAGCCTACGCGCATTTGAGTTTCCGCAGCCGCGATGTCCGCTATGATGCGGCCTTCTACCCCACCACCAAGATCGAAGAGGTCAACTCATCATGCCTACCATCAATCGCCAAGGCGTTAACGTGTATTACGAAAGCTTCGGCCAGGGGCTGCCGATCGTGTTTCTGCACCCATGGACGACCAACCGCTATGTCTGGTCGAACCAAATTTTCGAGTTCGCGCGCAATCATCGCTGCGTAGTCGTCGACCAACGTGGCCACGGCCTATCGGACAAGCCCGCCAGCGGGTACGCCATTGGCGAGATGGCAGCGGACCTCGCCGCGATCCTCGATCACGCCGGCATCGATCGCGCGGTGCTGGTCGGTAACTCTCTCGGCGGCATGATTGCGATGCAGGCCAGCCTCGACACCCCGCAACGCGTGCTCGGCAATCTGATCTTGAGCAGTGCAACGAACATGGCAGCCACCATGGATCCAGCGGCCGGGGAAGCGATGCAGAAGGACTGGCGCGCGGTCTTCAGCGGCTTGATGAGCGTGGCCATATCGGCCAAATCCAAGGTGGACCGCCCGGAAATTCTGGCCTTCATGGAAGGTTGTTTCCGCACGCCGAGCAACTTCACGGAGCAGGTCTTCTTCGCGAGCGCCGCAGATCCGAACGGGGTGTTCAATTGGAACATTACCGATCGACTGAAAGACATCAAGCAGCCGACCTTGATCATCGCCGGCAAGGAAGATGGCGCGACCACTGTGGCCCATAACCAGATCCTGGCCGATCACATCCCGAATTCGAAGATCAAGCTCTACGCCGATGTCGGACATTTTTGTCAGCTCGAAAAGCCGACGGCATTCAACCAGGATCTGCGCGAGTTCATCCAGCAGTTCAACTGAGCGTTCTCTTCAATCGCAGGTGCGCGGTCCGGCGGCGCTCGATGCCAATGTGACCGCTCTCCAATCCGACATCCCGGATAAGCGCCGAGCGCCGATCCGGGATCCCTACTCAGTTTTCAATGTGCCTGGATCTCGGGGCACATGGCCTCACTTCGCCGTCCAGCCGCCATCGATCGAGAGCATGGCCCCCGTGATCTGCGAGGCTTCCGGCTGACAGAGATACAGCGCGAGACTCGCCACCTGCTCGATCGAGACGAACTCCTTGGTCGGCTGCGCCGCCAGCAGCACGTCGCGTTTGACTTCGTCCTCGGTAATGCCCCGCGCTTTGGCGGTATCCGGGATCTGGCGCTCGACCAGCGGCGTCAGCACATAGCCGGGGCAGATGGCGTTGCAGGTGATGCCGTGCTCGGCGAGCTCGAGCGCGATGGTCTTGGTCAGGCCGGCGATGCCGTGTTTGGCGGCGACATAAGCGGCTTTGAACGGTGAGGCGGCCAGCGCGTGCGCCGAGCCCATCATGATGATGCGGCCGCTCCGTGCCTTCTTCATCGCTGGAATAGCGGCGGCGCTGGCATGGAACGCCGAGGAAAGATTGATGGCGATGATGTCGTTCCACTTGTCGATGGGAAAATCCTCTAGCGGCGCGACGTGCTGGATGCCGGCATTGTTGACGAGGATGTCGATGCCGCCGTGGCGTGCAATCGCCGCCTCGACCATGCCGCGCACCGCCGCAGGATCGCGCATGTCGGCCGGGTCGTAGTCGACGCTAGCGGCGCCCTGCCGCTGCAGGCGCGCGATCAGTGCGGCGATCGTGGCCTGGTCCGCGATCCCGTTCAGGGTGACATGTGCACCGGCAGCGGCCAGCTTCTCGGCGATACCGAGGCCGATGCCGCTGGTCGATCCAGTGACGAGTGCAACGCGATTATTCAACATGAGATCAGGACTCCTTCATCTTCAACTCACACCCCGACGATTAGAGAACGCGCCTGGCCGAACCGTGGCCTGTTTCGCGCCCATGACGGCAACCTGTTCAGGCCAAAACGCCGCAGCGCATCAGTGTAAAGCAAGGTCGCAACCGTGGGCGTTCCGCTGAGGGTCATCCGCGTGTTGCATCCATGGATGGGTATCGCGGCAGGCTGAACTAAGATGACAAGGGTGCTGGCATCGCTATTGGCGGCCCGCGCTTGAATAGAGCCGCATGATCGCGCAAGCATTGGTGCGTGGCGGGGCCTTGTACTGGGCGCCCGCGCGACCCCGGGCTCAACCTAAACGACTAAGTGATGGAGTAACTTACAGCAATGAAAGACCCAATCAGTGTCGCGAATCGATGGATTGCCGCTTATAACGCGAAGGACTTCGGGGCGCTCCGAAGCATGATGACCGACAACATCCATGTGGAGCACCACAACCGAGGTGTCGTGCTCGAAGGCCCGGATGCCATGGTGACGACCATGACCCAGTTCGGAGAAATGGTCCCCGACCGCCGCTTTCACTCCATACGTCGCCAATTTAACGAGGGCGAACAGGTCGTCACGGAACTGACGTGGGAAGCCACGCCGACAGTCGACATCGCGGGTTTCGCGAAGAAGGGCGAGAAAATCCTACTCGAACTGGCCTGCATCTGGACGGTTCGCAACGGCCAGATCGCCGAATACCACGACTACGGATAAAGCACCTGCCCTCGTTGCATGACAGTGTTCGCAATCAAGCGCTGGAATTGATCAATGAACCTGCGGGGTTGGCCGCAGATCACCGCCCAGCCGCACCTTCGGCCTGCGGCTGGGCGGCCAGATCGGCGTTGTACTCGTACTAAAGCACCAGACTCGGCCCGCCGTGCTTGCTCCAGTGCTCGTTATCGTAGTATTCGCGCCATTCGTAAATTTTACCGTCTTCGGTCAGCTCGAACATGCCGCAGACCGGCAGTTGCAGTTGCCAGGTGCCGCTGCCGTTCCAGTCCCACTGATCGAGGCGCTCGGTGATGACTTTGTTGCCGTTGCCGAACACGTTGATGAGCTTGAACTCGACTTTTTTGGCCGGCTCGAAGATCGACGCGATCATCTGGCGCACACTGGCTTTGCCCCGGATCGCCTCCAGCGGCTGGTTCAGATAGCACATGTCGTCGGTAACCTGCGCCATGCAGGCCTCGACGTCGCGATCATCCCAGCCCTTGAGAAACGCGCGTACCACGGCCTCGTTGCGCGCAATTTTCGGATCTGTGTGAGTGTTCATCAACAATCTCCTTGTCTCTTCCGGTGCAGGATCAGGCCGCACGCATCTGGCGCTTGGCCATGAACGCCGGCGCAATGATTTCATCGCTGTCGAAAGGTGCGGCCGAACCGAGCTTGAGCAACTCGGGCATCACGTCCTTCGCGTATAGGCGCTGGCTGGCCTGCGCGTCAGCGAATGGCATCCCGGCGAACTTGAAGGCCGACACATTCCCGCAGATATCAAACATTTCATGCATCGCTTTGACCTTGGCGTAGCACTGCTCCGGCGTGCCGTAGACCTGCATGGACAGGAACAGATCGACCACGCCATTCTCGTCGTAGCTCGCGGCCTGCTGCTGGTAATGCTCGTAGTTCTTGATGTTCTTGAAGTGCTCGCCAAGCAGTTCATAGTGCTTGACCACTTCGCGCCAGTAACCGGCAATATATTTGCGCGCCATATCCTCGGCGCGTCCCGCGTCCTTGTCGCAGAACACGTAGGACGTGATCATGGGCTTGGGCGGCGCAACGCCGTGCAGCTTGCGGTATAACTCGGCGTGGGTCTCGACATCTTTCAGGTGATCGGCGAAGGGCTTCTGCGGAATGATCAGCATGCCGATGCCGAGCTCAGCCAGAATCGGTGCCGATGAGGGGGATACGGCAGCAGCGTAGCAGCGGCCCTTGAAGGTCTTGAAGGGCTCCGGTCGGATGCGCGCATGGGGCTGCTTGATGAGCTTGCCGTCGAATTCGACATAGCCCTGCTCAAGGCCGCACAGCACTGCCTGGGCGGTCTCAATAAAACGATCGGTCGATTCGTTCTGATCGATTTGCAGGCCTTCGTACTCGACTCGCGCGAGGCCACGTCCCATGCCGAATAGCGCACGACCCTCGGACATGGCGTCCAGCATGGCCATGTTCTCGGCGATCCGAATCGCGGGATACCACGGCATCACCACCACCATCGAGCCCACTTTGACCTTCGGGTGGTAACCGGCCATGTAGGCCAGAAACTGCGTGACATTAGGGTTCATGATGTAGTCGGTGAAGTGGTGCTCGATGCCCCATACCGACTGAAAACCAAGATCGGCGGCTTCCTTGGCAAGCGCCATGTCTTCTTGATAGATCTGGTAGTCCGATACGCTCTGGTTCGGGTTCTGGAAGATCGCGGTGTGTCCTACGTGCATAAAAGCGCCTCCCCGGGTCGGTGCGCGCGTGCGCAGCACTCGGTTGGATAGTGGGTGTGAACTGCGGCGATCTTTAGTCGAGATGCAGGGTTGGCCCGCCATTGGCGAACCACAGGCGGTTATCGAAATAATCACGCCAGCCGCAGATTTTGCCCTCTGCATTGACCTCGAACATGCCAATGCAGGGGAGTTTCAAACCCCAGCCCTGGCCGTTGAAATCCCAGCAGTCGAGGCGTTCAGTCACGACGGTATTCCCGCGTCCGAAGCAGTTGCGCAGTTCCCAGTGAACATTGCGCGAGAGTTTCATGATGCCGTCCACGATCTTGCGCACATCGTGCTGACCGACGACCGGCGCGAGCGGTTGATTGATATAGACAATGTCCTGCGACAGGCAGGCCATTGCGACGTCTGGATCAAGCGCCTCCCAGGCGTCGATGAACAGGCGCACCTTGAAGACATTGCGCGCGACGATTTCGTCTTGGGTCATGAGGCCTCCGCTTACGTGCTATTGTCGGCAGTGCGTGTCGGCAGTGACGCGCACTGCCGACACGCATATTCGGGAAATGCACGATAGGCGGGAAGGGACGCTCCTGCCAATTGCTGTTATTTTCATGACAGAATCATGCCGAGCCCAAGGCCGCAGCTAATGGACCCTACCGCCATCGAAGACCTGCTGATGCCGGCCACGTATGGCCGCCACCTCGCGCGCGTGTTTGCGCCAGAACGCCTGCT
>JAYTEX010000003.1:0-3827 GCA_043734785.1 Pseudomonadota bacterium
AGGCCGAGCAAGCCGGCACCGATAATCAGCACATGCATGTGACCGCCGATTGTGCAAGAAACCATAGGTTGAGTTCCTATACTAACGCGTGGAAAGTACCCTGGGCAGAACTTGATTCAGGGCGAAGACACGGGAGCACACGATGGAGTTGATAGCCGATGTGGGCGGTACGAAGACGCTGCTGGGTATCGCGCACGACGGCGAACCGCAAGCGTTCACGCGCTTCGACAATGCCGCGGCGCCGAGTTTTCTCGCGCTAGTGGAAACCTATCTTTCAACGCTCGCTCCGGCGCAGCGGGCCAACCTCGATGCCGCGTGCTTCGCGGTCGCGGCGCCCGCGGGCGACGTGGTGCGGCTCACCAATCGCACCCACTGGCGGATCGATCGCGCGCAATTAAGCGCCTTGCTGGGGGGCATCAAGGTGTGCCTCGTGAATGATTTTGCGGCCGCCGCCAAGGGCCTCGTCGGCCTGACTCCCGCCGACATCATCACCTTG
Organism: Pseudomonadota bacterium; assembly: GCA_043734785.1. Lineage (GTDB taxonomy): Bacteria > Pseudomonadota > Gammaproteobacteria > CAIKBL01. Next base: position 497 of record JAYTEX010000003.1, read on the forward strand.
CAGCCGGGCACGCAGGCGCCGCAGGGTCTGCGCCTTTGTCTCGGTCCCGGCACCGGTTTTGGGGTCGCCGCGCTACACCACGATACCGTGCTGGTCAGCGAGGGTGGACACAGCGGCTTTGCGCCGGTCGATACTCAGCAGGCCGATTTATGGCGTTTCCTGGGGGGTGAACATCGGCGGGTGACGCTCGAACGGCTGTGTTCCGGTCCCGGTCTGGTCGCGATCTATCGCTACTGCGTGATGCGCAGCGGGCATGCGCTGCCACAGGATCTGGCCGCGGCAGAGGTGGTCCGTCGCGCACGCGAAGACCCTGCAACGGATGCCACGCAGGCAGTGCGTCTGTTCGTGCGGATTCTGGGCGCAGCCGCCGGTGATCTGGCGCTCACCTTTCTCGCGCGCGGCGGGGTGTATCTCGCGGGCGGTATCGCGCCCAAGTTATTGCCGGAACTGCAGAGCGATGCGTTTCTGCACGCGTTCAACGACAAGGCGGAACATGCCGCGCTCGCGCGTACATTGCCGATCCACATTGTGCTGCGCGAGGATCTCCCGCTGCTGGGCGCGGCGCGTTATGCCTCAGAACTTGCGTCGAAATAGCCGCGCACCACGCGGCGGATCCTCACGCCTTCATTGGCTCCAAAATCAACCCGGCCAGGGGTGGCACATTGAGAATAATGTGCGCCGACTGTGGTGGCCCGCTCACATCGATCAAATTAAGGTTGCCGAGATTGGTGCCACCGTAGTATTTCGAATCGCTGTTGAACAACTCGCGATAACGCCGCGCCTGCGGCACCTGCAGAATGTAATTCGGGCGCGGCACTGGGGTGAAATTCAGCACGACCACGACGAAGTGTCCGGCGCCATCGCGGCGCACGAAGCTCAACAACGAGTGCGCTGTGTCATCGCAATCGATCCAGCCGAACCCCGCAGGCGCACCATCGAGTTCATGCAGTTCGGTGCGCGCGCGATACAGTCCATTCAGATCGGTGTTTAAACGGTCGATCCCCGCATGGGCCGGGTACTGCAACAGGTCCCAATCCAGTTCCCAACCCACTCGCCATTCGCGCAACTGACCGAATTCATTGCCCATGAAACTGAGCTTCTTGCCTGGGGTCGTAATTTGGTAGGTCAGCAACAGCCGCAGGTTCGCAAAGCGCTGCCAGTCGTCACCCGGCATCTTGGCGAGCAGACTGCGCTTGCCGTGTACCACTTCGTCATGCGAGAGGGGCAGTAGAAACTGCTCGCTGTAGGCATAGAGCTGGCCGAAAGTCAGCAAATTGTGATGGAAGCGGCGATGCACCGGATCGAGCGCGAAGTAGCGCAAGGTATCGTTCATCCAGCCCATGTTCCATTTGAACGTGAAGCCTAACCCACCCTCGCTCGTGGGGCGGGTCACCATTGGCCAGGTCGTGGACTCTTCGGCGATGCTCAAGGCACCGGGGAATTCCTGCGTCAACATGGTGTTCAGCGCTCGCAGGAAATCCACGGCCTCCAGATTTTCGCGACCCCCATAGCGGTTAGGCACCCATTCACCGGCACGTCGTGAATAATCCAGGTACAGCATGGAGGCGACCGCATCCACACGCAAGCCGTCGAAATGGAATTCCTGTAACCAGTAGTGTGCGCTGGAGAGCAAAAAACTCGCGACTTCATGGCGCCCGTAATCGAAGATGTAGGTGCCCCAGTCTGGATGCCTGCCCACGCGCGGATCGGGGTGTTCGTAGAGCGCGCTGCCATCGAAGCGAGCCAGTGCGCCATCGTCGGCAGGGAAATGCGCCGGCACCCAATCGAGGAGCACGCCGATGCCCGCCACGTGACAGGCGTCAATCAAAGCCTTCAAATCCGTTGCCGCGCCATACCGCGCGCTCGGCGCGAAATAACCCGTCGTCTGATAACCCCACGATTCATCCAGCGGATGTTCGGTCAGCGGCATGAATTCGAGATGCGTGTAGCCGTGCGCTACGACATACGGCACCAGGCGCTCGGCGAGCTCTGCATAGGAATAGAAGCGGCCGTCGGGATGCCGAAGCCAGGAACCCGCATGCAACTCGTAGAGATTAAGCGGCTGCAGCGTCGCAGGTCGCGCCGCGCGCGCGCGATACCAGGTGGCGTCATGCCAGCCATAAGTCTCTGCCCCCGGCACGCGCGAGGCAGTGGCCGGGCGCAATTGCGTGCTGCGTGCGTACGGATCGGATCGCAGAAAAGGAATCTGGCCATCGCGAGGCAGGATTTCAAATTTATAGAGCGTGTCGGCGGCGAGTTCCGGCACGAACAAAGTCCACACGCCGCTCACGCCAAGATTGGCCATCTGTAGAGCGCGTCCATCCCAAGCATTGAAGTCGCCCACCACGGACACTCGCGCAGCGCGTGGCGCCCAGACGCGAAATGTCACGCCGCACACACCCATCCGCTGTTCAGGATGCGCGCCGAGGAAGCGATAACTCTGAGAGTTGCGCCCTTCGCCGAACAGATAGAGGTCGTGTACCGAACACTCGGGCGGAAACGCATAGGCATCGTATTCGCAGCCCCCACCGACGCGTATCTTCCAGGGCGACGCTGGGCGGCGTCGACTGCGCCATTCGAAAAGGCCTGCGGGATGTATGCACGTGAGGGCTGAGTGACCGCGCTCGCCCCAGTGCACTTCGCTCGCGCCTGGCCGATAAACCCTCACGCACCAATCTGCCCCGTCGCGGTGCAAACCGAGGAGGCTGAAGGGATCGTGTTCCCGGGTGGCCAGCAGGTTTACGAAGCGTGCGTCGGGGTCGGACATACCGGCTATGATAGCGACTCACGGCGCGTGCGCGGTCATTGAGCGGCGCATGCGCGAGACTTGATTCAGACGCGGTTGCTTTACAAACAACGAGCCGGGACGCGAGACTGCCGCCATGTCTGAACCCGCTACGCTCGAACTCGTGTTGCTCTGGCACATGCATCAACCCGACTATCGCGATCGGGCGGCCGATCAGTATGTGCTGCCGTGGACCTATCTCCACGGGATCAAGGACTACACCGACATGGCAGATCACCTCGAACGCCATGCCACCGTGCGCGCGGTGATCAACTTTGTCCCCGTCCTGCTCGACCAGCTCGACGATTACACCCAGCAGATTGAGCGCGGTGTGCTGCGCGACCCTTTACTGCAACTGTTGGCCCACCCCAACTTCGATGCGCTCACGGGGGCCGAACGCGACTTTGCCTTGAGGGCCTGCTTTCGCTCGAACCATCATCACATGCTCGAACCGTTCGAGCCTTATCGCCGGTTACGCGAACTTTATGCGCAGCTCGCCACCTCGCAGTCGCCGACCCATTTCCTGAGCGGCGCCTACTATGCGGA
>JAYTEX010000004.1:0-22637 GCA_043734785.1 Pseudomonadota bacterium
CCAACAACCGCGTTGGCACTGCGATCGCGCAGCCTTGTCGAACTAAGGTTGGGGTTCGCTTCGCTCACCCCAACCTACCATCTACAATCGGCTACTCGATTTCGTCGCCTCTTCTGGTTTTGCAGGCTTTCGCTCCACTTAATCGACAAACCTTGCAAATTCATCTCGCCACTTGCGCGAAAAATTGCCTAATTCCGCCGACTGAAATGTCTTTTTCAGGGACGAATAAGCAAAGCTCCGGCACCGAACCCGAACGAAGCAGACGCGGTAACCGTTTGCGTTGTGGTTTTACTGGTAGGTTGGGGTGAGCGACGCGAACCCCAACAACCGCGTTGGCACTTCGATCGCGCAGCCTTAGAACATGCTCGCGCCGATATTGATCAGTAGCGCCAGCACGGTCGTGTTGAAAAGATATGCAAGGATGCAATGCAGCGTTCCGATGCGCCGCATCGATTTGGAAACGAACGACACGTCGGCCGTCTGACCCGACGTACCGATGACGGCCGCAAAATAGAAGAAATCGCCATAGTCTGGCGGTTCGTCGTCGGGAAATTGCAAACCGGGCGGGAGGGCAAGGGAACACGCGGCGTAATATTCGTGCGCGTAATGAAGCGCAAACATGATCTGGATGAAGGCCCACGACGAGAGTACCGTGAAGCCGGCAAGCGCGATATGCGCGCTTTTTATGAAACCATGCATGTCCTTGACGACCGCCAACTGGCCGGCAATCGCCGCGAGGCTGGCGATTGCCGAGACGACGACTAGCGACAGAATTGCGAACTGCCCGTCATCCTGGAGCTGCGCGCGGTGGCGCATGTGGTGGTTCGACGACCGAATCATCATGATCGCGGCGAGCAGCACATAAAGCACCGTCCCGGTGTTCCACGCGATGAGCCAGCGTGTCACCGCATGACTGGCTACCTCGGCGGGCAGAAAGATACTGATCGCGACGGCAATGGAAGTGGCGATGAAGAGCCTCGGCCGGGCGCGCACCTGACGAAGAAGGCGGTTTCGCCGCCAACCCATGCGTTTCCCTTCATGCTGCGAAGCAGGAGCGTGCGTTTCGCCTTCACACATAAGCAGTTGTCGCGATCAGCACTCCCGCCGCCCCCGAAATCACCGAGCCCCACAGCAGCCAGCGTCGTCTGGTCAGTATCGTGAGGGCTGCCAGGGCGATGGCGATTTGAACGAACGTCAACGCCAGTGCGAGTCGTTCATGCGGCTTGAGCTTTGCTTCCGATTCTTCGCCGAGCTTTTTCGATTCCGCTTGCAATCTCTTCGCCTCGGCCAGGATTTCGACCTTCTCCTTTTCTTCTCTTTCTTTTGCGGCCAGAAAGCGTGCCTTCGTTTCCGGCTCGTTGGACAGTGCGATTACCGCTTCATCAATCTGGGCCTTCACGGACTTTGCCTGGAAGAAGGCAAATTGGTCGCTCGCTTCCGCCTGTTTCAAGATGCTCTGATTCTTCAGGAACATTGCCTCATTCTGTGCGCTGCCGCTTTGGTAGCTGATCAACGCGCCGACAGTGGCGAGAATAGCGGTCATGAGTGCAATTTTCTGCGCCAGGCCATCGAATTTTCTTTTGCCGGCTTCTTCGATGGCGTGCTCGTGTGGGCTTGGAACTTCGTATTCTTCTTCCATCAAAAACTCCTGTCTTGGTGGTGCAGGTTCAAGAGTTTCCTCGCCCGTAATCGACCGCCCAATGGTACCCAAGGAAATCGAACACGAGACCGGGGGCTCTTTGGGTCTCGAACGGGACAACAGCGTGCTACGATTTGACGATAAATCGATATGCGAGCTGTCAAAACGGCCCGGTCAAGGGGAACAGGATACGTCATTTTGCGATTACCGCCGTCCGCGTCGGCGAACTCGGCCGAATTCCCATGCGGTGATGGATCAGGTCGGGCCAGGGGATCAGACAAGCTCGGCTGGCCGAGCGGTGCGTGTTGCTTCACCAGGTCGGCTATCTCATGATCGTTGTCGCCGCTCCCTTGAATCGCGTTCAGATCCGCCGAAAATCAAGCGCAAAAATCAAGAACAGGCACACACAGCACGATGAGTCGCTCCACGTTCAACCAGGAATCGCAATCTTAGAACCCATGCTGACGCAGTACTACGGTTGGGATGTCGGCGGAGCGCATTTAAAATTCGCGGCGCTGGCCGCCGATGGCACCGTGAATGACGTGCGCCAGATCGCGTGCCCGTTGTGGCAGGGACCGGAGATGCTGCAGAACGCGCTGTCATCGCTGGTGGCGGAGTTCGGCCTGCAGAGCGGCGTGCACGCGATCTCGATGACCGGGGAGCTCTGTGATGCATTCGCCACCCGCGCACACGGGGTGGCGGCGATTCTGGAGATGCTTGAGTCGCGTCTGGGGGGCGCGCTTTGGGTCTATGGCGCGACCGACTGGTATCGCACGACCGATGCGCGCGCGCGCATCGACGATGTCGCTTCGATGAACTGGCATGCAACCGCCGCGTATGTCGCGCGCGAGGTCGAGGATGGCTTTGTGCTCGATATCGGGAGCACCACCACGGATTTGATTCCGCTACGTGCCGGCCAAATCGTCGCCAGCGGGCACACGGATGCGACCCGTCTCGCGCAAGGGGAGCTGGTCTACACCGGGATCTGCCGCACGCCGGTGATGGCCGTGTGTCAGACCTTACCCTTCCGTGGACAATGGCAGGGCAGTGCCGCTGAGCACTTCGCCAATATGGCCGATGTCTATCGCATCACGGGCGAATTGCCACCCGGCGCGGATATGTTGCCGACTGCGGATCACCGACCGGCCGATGTTGAACACAGTCTGCGGCGGCTGGCGAGGATGCTGGGCGCGGATGCCAGCCCGGCGGACAGCTACGCGCTGACCGAATGCGCGCGGTTCATTCGCTTACGCCAACAGGTGCGTATCGCCGAGGCGCTCGCGCTAGTGGCAACCCGCTTGAGCCCTCCAGCCACGCGCGAGGTGTTGATCGGCGCCGGCGTGGGGCAGTTTCTCGCGCGCCGCATCGCGGCGATGCGCGAGCTGGAGTACCGGGATTTCGCGGAGCTCGCGTGCATTGCGCCGAAGTTTGCCGCGAGCGCCACGGTCTGCGCCCCGGCGATTGCGCTTGCGCGACTCGCCGCAGCCACACGGCTATGACTGACGAAGTGCGCGTCGAATGCCTGCCTTATGCGCCTGACAGTGGCCCACGCGCTTCGCGCCTGGTCTCGCGGCCATGGTTCATGTTTCTCGATAGTTGTCGGCAGACGGTCACGCGCGGGCGTTACGACGTGCTGGCAAGCGATCCCCAGACGGTCCTGTTGACGGTCGGCGACGTCACCGAGATTCGACGCGGTGACGTGGTCACGCGTCGTCACGAGGATCCCTTCCAGTTGGTCGCCGAAGCGCTGGCCGAGATGGGCGAAGTTCACTCGGAACTCCCGTTCGGGGGCGGCGCGCTTGGCTACTTTGGCTATGATCTCGGGCGTCGAATTGAACGCCTGCCGGTACGTGCCCGGCGCGATATCGATCTGCCGGATATGGCGATTGGTCTCTACGAACACGCGATCGTGGTCGACCACCAGGAACGCCAGTCCTACCTGGTCTCGCATCCGCGCGCGCGCACCTCGCCGGCACACCTGCGCAATGCCTGGCTTGCCCAGGTGTCGGTGACACCCGCTGCTTTCGCGACCTCGTTCGAAGTGGTGTCGCAGGTCCGGCCAGAAATTGATTTCGCGCAGTACGCGACCGCATGGCGCCAGATAAAGCGCTACATCGAAGCGGGTGACGTCTACCAGGTCAACCTTGCGCAACGGTTTTCTGCCGCGGTGCGCGGCTCACCCTGGGATGCGTATCTACGCCTGCGTAACCTGAATCCTGCGCCGTTTTCCGCGTTTATGGCGCTACCGGGCGGCGCGATCTTGAGTTCTTCACCGGAACGATTTATTCGAATACACAATGGCGTGGTCGAAGCCATGCCGATCAAGGGGACCCGGCGACGTAGCCATGATCCCGACGAGGATGCGCAGCTCGCGCAGGAACTGGCGGCGAGTGAGAAAGATCGCGCCGAGAATGTGATGATCGTCGATTTGCTGCGCAACGATCTCGGAAAGTCTTGTCTGGTCGGCAGTATCGAGGTGCCGGAACTGTTCGAGATCCAGACCTTTGCCAAGGTTCATCATCTGGTGAGCACGGTGCGCGGGCGTATCGCGCCGGAGTGTTCTCCTTTTGCGGTGCTACGCGCGTGCTTTCCGGGTGGTTCCATTACCGGCGCGCCCAAGCTTCGCGCGATGGAAATCATCGAGGAGCTTGAGCCTTTTCGGCGTGGCGTGTACTGCGGGGCTATCGGCTATGTCAGTTGCAATGGCAACATGGATACGAATATCGCGATCCGGACCCTCGTGCAACATCGAGACAGGCTCTATTGCTGGGCTGGGGGCGGCATCGTGATGGATTCGGAATTAGAGGCCGAGTACCAGGAATGTTTCACCAAGGCTGCGGCCATGCTGGAGGTATTCGCCCATGCAGAGATTCAAGGGATGGGTCGTTAAGCTCGGGGGTAGTTTGGCGCGTGCGCCCGAATTAACTACCTGGCTGAGGTTGCTGGCAACCACCGAGGTGCCGTGTATTGTGGTGCCGGGAGGCGGGCCATTCACCCACGCCACGCGCGATACGCAGCAGCATTGGGGGTTTGACGACCCTTCGGCGCACCGGATGGCGATCCTCGGCATGGCGCAGTTCGGGCTCATGTTGCACGCGCTCGAACCGCGTCTCGAGGTGGCGACCTCTTTGCCGGCACTGCAATCGAGACTCGAGCGCACGCACGCGACACTCTGGTTGCCAAGTCTCGACGATGTGGCTTTGATGGACGGCTTGCCCGCCGACTGGACCGTGAGTGCCGATAGCATCGCCTTGTGGCTGGTGGGGCGAATCGCGGCGGACCAACTGGCCTTGATCAAAGCCGTGCCTGCAGAGAACTTCGGTGACCGCGTGCAGGATTTGGCCGCGGCGATGGTCGATCCATTTTTTCCGAAACTACATGCGCGGATCGGCTGTCGCCTCGCAATCTTCGGCCGTCATGAAGTTGACGGCTTTGGCTCGATGCTTCGCCAGGCATAAAAAAAGCCGGCGACCGGATACCCGGTCGTCGGCCAATGCAGCTCGCTTAGCTCCATGCGAGGAGGTCTGGTCTAATGCCCAATTAGTCCCAGCTAAGCGCGCCGCCAGTCTGATATTCCGTCACCCGGGTCTCGAAAAAATTCTTCTCTTTCTTGAGGTCGATGACCTCGCTCATCCACGGGAACGGATTGGTTGCTCCGGGGTATTGCTCGGAGAGACCGATTTGCGCACACCGCCGATTGGCGATGTAGTGCAGATACTCCTCGAACATGTTCGCATTCAAACCGAGGATCCCGCGCGGCATGGTGTCCTGCGCGTAGCGGATCTCGAGCGAGATGGCGTCCTTGATCAACGCGGCGATCTCACCTTGGAAATCCGCGGTCCACAGGTCTGGGTTTTCGACCTTGATTTGATTGATGACATCAATGCCAAAATTCATGTGCATCGATTCATCGCGCAAGATGTACTGGAATTGCTCTGCGACACCGGTCATCTTGTTACGCCGACCCATTGACAGGATCTGTACGAAGCCGACGTAGAAGAAAATCCCTTCGAACACCACATAGAACGCGATCAAATCCCGCAGCAGGCGCTGGTCTGCGGCAGGCGTGCCCGTTTGGAACAACGGATCCCCCAGGCTTTCAGTGAAGCGCATGGCCCACGCCGCTTTGTCGTGAACGGCCGGGATCTCGCGGTACATGTTGAAGATCTCTGCTTCATCGAGGCCCAGGCTTTCAATGCAGTACTGGTAGGCATGCGTATGCAGCGCCTCTTCGAAGGCCTGACGAAGCAGGTATTGCCGGCATTCGGGATTGGTAATAAGCCGATAAACCGCAAGCACAAGATTATTGGCCACCAGAGAATCAGCGGTCGAGAAAAACCCCAGATTGCGCTGAATGACCAGACGTTCATCGGCAGTCAGCCCATCGCGGCTTTTCCACAGCGCGATGTCGGCGTTCATATTGATTTCCTGCGGCATCCAATGGTTGGCGCAGGCGTTTAAATATTTCTGCCAGGCCCATTTGTACTTGAACGGGACCAGTTGATTTAAATCTGCCCGGCAATTGATCATCTGCTTGTCGTCGACGGCCAGACGACGCGCGCCAAATTCAACTTGTTCAAGCCCGGTCGCGCCTGACAGTGTCATCGACACTGATGGCGCCTCCGCGCGGGCGGTTTCCCGTGCGTCTTCCGCCTGCTGCAAGCTCGTCAGTGTTTCCGAGGCCAGCATCGCCCTGGTGAACCCGGCCGCCGGGATTTGCTTGAACTTCGCCACTGGATCATCCCAATTCAACATCCGCTTCCCCTCCGCGATCGGCTGACCGCTTCGTTTTATTTCGTATCGTTACTGGCAGGCTTCGCAGTCGGGATCGAGCAGCGAGCACACGTTGGGTGCATCCACCGAGCTGCCCTTCGCGGCCTGATACACCGCGTTCAATTTGCCGTCACTCACGGTGCTTTTTTCAACGTGCGTTGCGCCCAGTGTGCGCAGGTAGTAAGTGGTCTTCAAGCCACGGACCCACGCGAGTTTGTAGAGGTTGTCGAGTTTCGCTCCATTAGGCTCGGCCATGTAGAGATTCAAAGATTGCGCCTGGTCCAGCCATTTCTGCCGCCGCGAACCAGCCTCGACTAGCCACCGCGGATCGATCTCGAAGGCGGTTGCATACAGGGCTTTCAGTTCGGCCGGAATACGGTCGATTTGCGCGACGCTGCCGTCGTAGTATTTCAGATCGTTCACCATCACTTCGTCCCACAGCCCGCGTTGTTTCAAGTCCTGTACCAGGAACATGTTGATGACCGTGAACTCGCCGGACAGATTCGATTTCACGAATAAATTCTGATAGGTCGGTTCGATCGACTGGCTTACACCACAGATATTGGAAATAGTAGCGGTCGGGGCAATCGCCATGCAGTTCGAATTACGCATGCCGATTTTTTTCACGCGTTGGCGGAGATTAGCCCATTCCAGCGTGCTGCCACGATCAACCTCTAGATAGCCACCGCGCCCCTGTTCGAGAAGATCGAGCGTGTCATGTGGCAAGATGCCGCGGCTCCACAGTGATCCCTCGAAGCTTGCATAGGTGCCGCGTTCGGCCGCCAGGTTGGTCGAGGCCTGGATCGCGAAATAGCTCACCACTTCCATCGAGCGATCAGCGAACTCGATGGCGTCCGACGTGGCATAGGGAATGCGCAGTTGGTAGAGACAATCCTGAAAACCCATGATCCCGAGGCCTACCGGCCGGTGACGCAGGTTCGAAGCGCGCGCAGTCGGAACGCTGTAAAAATTGTAGTCGATCACGTTGTCTAGCATGCGCATCGCAATCGATATCGTATATTCGAGCTTCGGCATATTGAGTCCATCCGCGGACATATGCTGCGCAAGATTGACTGAGCCCAGATTGCAGACGGCGATCTCTTTCCCGGGCGACGTATTAAGCGTGATCTCGGTGCACAGGTTCGAACTGTGGACCACGCCGACATGTTGCTGCGGCGAGCGCAGATTCGTCGGATCTTTGAAGGTGATCCAGGGGTGGCCGGTTTCGTACAGCATGCCCAGCATCCTGCGCCATAAATCGACCGCGCGAATTTTTTTGCTGTTGCGGATCTCCCCGCGCGCCGCTTTTTCTTCGTACTGCGCGTAGCGGCGCTCGAATTCCATCCCATACAGGTCATGCAACTCTGGCACGTCGTCCGGAGAGAACAGCGTCCATTCTTTGTCTTCGCACACGCGCTTCATGAACAAATCGGGGATCCAGTTGGCGGTATTCATGTCGTGCGTGCGCCGCCGGTCGTCACCGGTGTTCTTGCGCAGATCGACAAATTCCTCGATGTCCATGTGCCAGGTTTCAAGATAGGCGCACACGGCCCCCTTGCGTTTACCGCCCTGGTTAACAGCCACGGCGGTGTCGTTCGCCACTTTGAGGAACGGTACGACACCCTGGGATTTACCGTTGGTGCCTTTGATGCGAGCGCCCATGCCGCGCACCGCGGTCCAGTCGTTACCGAGGCCGCCCGCGAACTTGGAAAGTAGGGCATTGTCCTTAATCGCGCCAAAAATGCCATCGAGATCGTCTGGCACGGAAGTCAGATAACACGAAGACAACTGCGGGCGCAGCGTGCCTGAATTAAACAGAGTCGGCGTGCTACTCATGAAATCGAAGGTGGACAGGAGATCGTAGAATTTGATCGCCCATGCTTCCGGTTCGATTTCATTGATCGCGAGACCCATCGCGACGCGCATGAAAAAGGTCTGCGGCAATTCGAAGCGAGTATCGTCGTACTGCAGGAAGTAGCGATCGTAGAGCGTCTGCAGTCCGAGGTAGGTAAATTTGAAATCGCGCTCCGCCTTGAGGGCGTGACCGAGGCGCTTGAGGTCGTAATTGCCAAGCCTGGGGTCCATCAATTCGAGATCGATCGCGCGTTTAATGTAACTTTCGAAATACTGTGGGTAGCGCTCGCCCATTTCGTGCTGGGTCGCGGCCTCGACACGATTTTCGACATAGGACAACGCTTCGTGACGCAATGCATCGAGTAGCATGCGCGCGGCGACGAGGCTGTAATTCGGTTCACGTTCGATAAATGTCCTGGCGCTCATGACGAGCGCTTTCGAGACATCCGCTTCCGCCACCCCATCGAACAGCGAGCGCATCGTCTCGGCCAGGATCAGGTCCGGATCGGTGTTCTCGATATCCTGGCAGGCTTCGGCCACGATCCGCTGCAGGCGCGTTACCTCTAGTGCGACGCGCACGCCGTCCTTGCGCATCACCGTCAACGCTGTCGGGTTAGGCTCCGCAGATTCAGCGTCAGCCAGCTCGCTTTTGCGCGAGCGCGAGCGCTCTTCGCGATACAGCACATAGGCGCGCGCGACCTTCTGTTGCCCCCCTCGCATGAGGGCCAGTTCGACCTGATCCTGGATATCTTCGATATGGATCGCACCCCCGGTTGGCATCCGCCGCGTGATCGCTCGCGCCACCGACTGGGCCAACTCGTTCACTGTTTCGTGGACGCGGGTCGACGCTGCAGCGTTGCCGCCTTCAACGGCCAGGAAAGCTTTAGTCATGGCGACTTTGATTTTGTCACCATCGAATACCGTTACCTTGCCGTTGCGGCGGATGACTTTGTATTCCCCGGGGGCGGTGGCGGCGACTTCAGGCTGGGTGGCGCCCACAACAGTGTTGGGTGACCAAAAACTTCGGGCGGGACCACGGGCAACGGGGGAATTTTCCAGCTCCATGCAGACTCCTCTGGACGAAAAAGCGATTAATTACGACCTTGTGATAAGGACTGCGAAGGTTTCTGTGAACGTCGTAAGCGCACAGAGTGCACCTCGTGAGGGCACAGGGTGCCTGTTGTATGAAGCAATTGTATAACGCCACAACACGATGTGGTCAAGACGTATTTGAACCACAAGATACTGTGGATTGACCGGTGTACAGCGAGGCCCACGTTGGGCATAAGCTGGGCGTAATCTGGGGATAAAACTTCCGAAGCCGTGCGAGATCAGTCGCTTACCAAACAACCGCTTTATTTCAGGCCGTGGCGCATTCGGTATTCATTGCAGCACTGCCTGCGAACCTCATTGGAGTGGACTATTAACGCCTGGATCTCTGATTCAGCACCGCCTCGAGCGCTGGCTGCTAGAGCGCGGCGCGCAGATAAATCGGCATGGCTTGTTCGGCCTCGCGGCCACGGCCGGCGCGCAATTCGATTGCCGCGAGAACTGCCACGTCGTGAGCGTGCGGAAATCGGCAGCGCTCGTGCGCGATTGCATCGGGGGCAAGCCGCGCGACCTCGGCCGCCGCCAGCACCTCATAACCGCGACCGACGGCGCCCCATGGTCGCGAGGCAGTGACCAGTACCTGGCTCGGTGAGGTGACACGATCTGCCTGCAAGATTTCGACTGCATCGGGATCACCAGTGACCCCATACACGCCCCAATAGACCTCGCCGCGCCGCGCATCAAGCATGGCAAGCTGGTAACGTAGCGCGGTTATTCGCCAGCCGCCGCGTGCCAGCGCGGCCAGGCTGGAGATGGGCACCAGCGGAAGATCGTGCGCCAAGGCAATGCCATGTGCGGCGCTGGCCGCCACTCTTACGCCGGTGAAGGCGCCGGGACCCGCGCCGAAGGCCACGCCATCGAGTTGGGATAGCGTTATTCCGCCGGCGGCGCGGACTTCCTCGCATAACGGCAACAGGACTTCGGTGTGCCGGGCGGGACTTTCCACGTGTCGTTCGAAGACCTCTCCGGCGCAATACAATGCCACCGAGCAATAATCACCCGAGGTTTCGATCGCCAGAATTTTCATGGGGTTTCGCTCGAGCGCCACGCGTAAGACAACGCCTGCGATCGGCACCACCAGGAGACCTCGCTATACTGCCGCACCATGTTTACTCCCATCGAAGTCTTCATTGCGTGGCGTTATACCAGAGCACAGCGCCGAACCCAGTGGTTTTCACTTATTTCGGCGATCTCGATCTCCGGCGTCGCGCTCGGTATTGCCGCGTTGATTACCATCCTGTCGATCATGAATGGCTTCGAACAGGAAATGCGTGACCGACTTCTTGGCATGACCGCGCATCTGGAAGTCCGCGCGAGTGCGGGAGAGCTCCGCGATTGGCGGCGCGTGGCCGCCGATGTCACCGCGGTGCCGGGGGTGATCGGATGGGCGCCCTTTGTCGAAGGGCAGACGCTGTTGACCAGGTTCAATGCCGTGCAGGGCGCGCAGGTGCGCGGCATCGATCCCGCTCGCGAAGCGACTATCAGCGTGCTCGGGTCGCGCATGCGAGAGGGGAGCCTGGACGCGCTCCAGCCTGGGCAATTCCGCGTGCTGGTTGGGCGGGGCATTGCGGACGCCCTGCGCCTGTCGCTCGGTGATGACGTGATGCTGGTTCTCGCGGAGCCTTTGCGGACCGCCTCCGGCATGTTGCCACGGCTCAAACGATTTCATGTCGCCGGGATTTTTGAGGTGGGCGTGCAGGAGTTCGATTCTGCTTCGGTGTTTGTGCACATCGAAGATGCGCAGCGCGTGTTCCGCCGCTACGCGGGGGTCGACGGGGTGCGCTTCAAGTTGCAGGATCCGTTCGATGCGGCCGAATTTAGCGCGAAACTTCCAAGGGAATCGGCGGCGCAGGCGTTGGCGACATCCACCTGGATTACGAGTCACGCGAATCTGTTTCGCGCGCTGGAGACCGAAAAAATCATGATGTTCGTGATCCTGCTGTTGAGTGTCGCGGTGGCGGCGTTCAACCTGGTGTCCACCTTGGTGATGGTGGTCACCGAGAAATCCGGCGAGATTGCGATTTTGCAGACATTAGGGCTGACGCCCCACCAGGTACTCAAGGTGTTCTTCATCCAGGGCGCCATGATTGGCGTCGCCGGGGTGAGTGTGGGTGCGGTGTGTGGAGTGCTGCTTGCGCAAAATATCGAGTTGATCATTGCGTGGTTAGAGGCGACGCTGGGTTTCAAAATCCTCGCGCCCGAGGTGTACTACATCAGCCGGATTCCGGCCGATCTACAACCGCTAGATGTGGTGCTCACTTTGGTGTTCTCAATCGTGCTGTGCCTCGTGGCACCACTTTACCCGGCAAGGCTCGCAAGCCGCACACGGCCGGCAGAGATTTTGCGTTATGAATGAGCAAACGTTAGTCATTAGCGCGCGAGATATTACGAAGCGCTATGTCGATGGCGAGTTGGATGTCTCTGTATTGAAGAACATTAATTTCGCGGTGCGTGCGGGTGAAAGTGTCGCGATCCTGGGGGTTTCAGGCTCCGGGAAGAGCACGCTGTTGCACCTGCTTGGCGGTTTGGAGTCGCCGACCACCGGCGAAATTCGTTGCTGTGATCACGTGCTCAGTGAGCTCGATGATCGCGCACGCGGCAGAGTGCGTAACCGCATGTTGGGCTTTATTTACCAGTTCCATCATCTACTGCCCGAATTCAGCGCACTGGAAAACGTGGCAATGCCGGTGTTGATTGGCGGGGCTAAAGTCGCTGAGGCGCGCCGGCGCGCGCTCAATTTATTGGAGAACGTCGGGCTTGCACATCGGGCCCAACATCGACCGGCGGAGCTGTCTGGCGGAGAGCGGCAGCGGGTCGCGATCGCGCGCGCGCTGGTGATGGCGCCGCGTTGCGTGCTGGCGGACGAACCCACCGGCAATCTCGACGAGGCAACTGCGCGCGGCGTGTTGGCGACGATGCTCGACCTGAAGCATGAGTCTGGTACCGCCTTGATAGTGGTGACTCACGATCGACGCATTGCCGCCCAGCTCGATCGCGTCGTCGAACTCCGCGAGGGCCATTTATTTGAACTGCCGCAGAGAGAACCTGAGGTAGCCCAAGATAGCGCTCGCTGACGGCGCATCCGGCTTGCCGACAACCCCACGCCGTGACGCTTTAAGTTAACATGCGCCTGCGACAGTCCCATTGTCGGCGGCGACCAGGAAGGTCCTCCGTTACACTGAACTCCGTCAAGGATGACGACGATGCGATTCGGCCTTGCCGCCTGGTGCGGCGGTATCCTGTTGGTTCAGATGTTCCCGTGGTTACCGGGACCATCATTTCGCTGGGCGCTCATGGGGCTGGCCCTGCTGTGCTGGCAGTGCAGCCGGTTACGCCCGTTGACGTGGTGCCTACTGGGGTGTTGCTGGGCGATTTGGCGCGCGGATAGCGCACTCGCTGAGCGCGTCCCAGCCCGGTTAGTAGGCGCCGCGCAGCTGATTTCGGGGCGCATTACTGCGCTCCCGGAGCCCAATCTGCACAGCGTTCGCTTCTTGCTTGAGGCGACAAACTCCCCGCGTCATTTGCCCTGGCCTGATGGCCACCAACAGGTGCGATTGACCGCCTTCGCCCCATCCTTTGCGATCGAGGCGGGCATGCATTGCACGTTCTACGCGCGTCTTCGGCAGCCGCGAGGGTTGCGCAGTCCGGGCGCGTTTGACCTTGAACGGTGGTCCTTCGGTAATGGCATCGATGCCGTGGGGTATGTCGTCGCACATCCGGCGAATCGCTGCACGCTCGATCGCGCCTATTCCATTGCTCGAATACGCCACCATATCGCGCACGCGATCGCAACCCGGGTGCCGGATCCTGCCCAGGCGTCGATTCTCGCCGCATTGGCCGTAGGCGCGAGAGCGAGCATCGCCGACGAGCAATGGAAGGTGCTGCGCAATACCGGCGTTGTGCATCTAATTTCTGTTTCCGGCCTTCATGTCGCCATGATTTCGGTGGGCGCCTTCATCATTGTTCGTTGGTTGAATGCGGCCTTCTCGCTATTGCTGCGGCGCGATCCCGACCCGCGCATCACTGCCGTGTGCGCCTTTGGGATAGCGGCAGTTTATGCGCTGGTCGCCGGATTCACGGTCCCTACGCAGCGCACCTTGTTGATGATTGCGATTGCGCTATGGAACAAACTGCAGGCGCAACCTTTGTTCTCGCTCGAGTCCCTGTTACTGGCGGCGGCCGTGCTGTTGTTCGCCACACCCGCGGCGAGCCTCACACTCAGTTTCTGGTTGTCCTTCGGCGCGATCGGGCTGCTGATGGTGCTGGATTTAATGCGCTCAAGTGCCGGCTGGCGGCAACGCTGGGTAGATGTACATTTTGTGATGGCGTTGCTCT
Organism: Pseudomonadota bacterium; assembly: GCA_043734785.1. Classification (GTDB taxonomy): domain Bacteria; phylum Pseudomonadota; class Gammaproteobacteria; genus CAIKBL01. The sequence continues at coordinate 13,712 of JAYTEX010000004.1, forward strand.
TTGCGCCGATGCTCGCATTCTCATTTCAGTCGGTTTCGCTAGCGTCGCCTCTCGCGAACATTGTCGCGATCCCTGGCGTGACCCTACTGATCGTCCCATTGACCTTGGCGGGCGCCGCCTTTGCGGCAGTGGCGCAGACACTGAGCGCGTATTGCTGGACAGTGGCCGCCCGCCTCTGGCAGTGGATATGGGCGTGGCTTGCGTTGCTGGACAGTTGGTTGCCGCCACTGGTCGTGCCCTACCAGCCGACGCCGAATCTGGCGCTGATCAGTCTATTCGGCGCGGTGCTGCTGCTAACCCCGTTCCGTGCGCCACGCATCCTGCTGCTGCCTGCGGTCGTCGCGCTGTTTTTTTTATCACCAGAACCGGCCCTGCGCGTGGGGGAATTCGAGGTGGCGATGCTCGATGTCGGGCAAGGACTGAGTGTGGTGGTCGTGACGGCGCGCCACGTGCTGGTCTACGACACGGGGCCGCGCTTCGCCGGCGGTAGCGATCTGGGGGCGACGGTGGTGGTGCCATACCTGCGCGGGCGCGGTATCAGGCGCGTTGATCGACTAGTCGTCAGTCACGGCGACAGCGATCACGCGGGCGGCGCGCAAGCCGTTGCGCAAGCTTTCCCGGTCACTGAATTATTATCCAGCGACCCCCATACGCTGGCGACCGTGAGCGCGGAACGCGCGGTGCGCTGCCAGGCCGGACAGCGATGGGCCTGGGACGGTGTGACCTTTGAGATGATCTACCCACTCGCAATGGCCGCCGGCTCGGATAACGATCAGTCCTGCGTGCTGCAGATCGCGGGGCCCGACGGGTCAGCGCTCTTGTCTGGTGATATTTCAGTGGCTGCGGAGCGGGTGCTGGTGCGCGACCGCGCGAAACTTGGCGCCGAGCTGTTGGTGGTGCCACACCATGGCAGTAAATCGTCTTCCAGTGGCCAATTTATCGACGCGGTGGCGCCGCGTTATGCGCTATTCTCAGCCGGGCATCGCAATCGATTCAATCATCCGGCCCCTAGCGTGTTGAGCCGCTATCGACGGCGCGGAATCACCTGTCTCGAAAGCGCGCTGGAAGGCACGGTCAGTGTGCGCTTCGCGCAGGCGGCAACGACGCTCAGCACTGCGCGCCGTGCGCGCCGACGTTATTGGGACCTCGAGTGATGCGCGAATCTGAATGGGCGCCCGGCGCGCGAATACCCTTCCCGCCGCTGGCTGGGTCTGATAACTTCTTGGCCCGCTAGAAGCCTGTCGATTTTAGGGATTCGCCGCGAGGCCGCTGCCGTCGCAGGTCCGGCCTTGAGTCCGCAGCTGCTACCGCAAACCCTTCCACGGCAAGAGGAACCCATACACCGTGTTCGAGATCATCAAGGCGGGTGGATGGGTGATGTTCCCAATCCTGCTCGCGTCCATTGTGGCAACCGCGATTACCGCAGAGCGGTTCTGGTCGCTCCAATCCAAGCGTGTGACACCCGACAATCTGGTGGCCCAGGTCTGGCAATGGCTGCGCTTAGGCAAGCTGGACGATAAAAAAATCCAGCATCTGCGACTTGGGTCGCCGCTCGGTCGCGTGCTGGCGGCGGGCCTCATCAACCGCCGCCATGAGCGTGCCATCATCAAGGAAAGTATCGAGGAAGCGGGGCGACATGTGGCCTACGATCTCGAGCGTTATTTGAATACGCTGGGCACGATTGCCGCCATTTCGCCGCTGATGGGTCTGCTGGGTACCGTGTTTGGCATGATCAGAATGTTCGGCGCGCTCAAAACCCATGGCGTGGGCGATCCCAGCGCGTTGTCTGGCGGTATTGCGGAGGCGTTGATCACGACCGCCGCGGGTTTAACGGTCGCAATTCCTGCTTTGTATTTTCACCGATTTTTTCGTGGTAGGGTCGACGCGTTGGTCATCACCATGGAACAGGAAGCCCTGAAACTGGTCGAAGTGCTGCATGGCGAACGCGAGCAGGATCAACCTTAATGGACGCACCGTGCCCGAGGGGATCGGGTTTGAGCGCGTTGAATGCCAGCCGCGTTTCGCGCTTCGAAGTGCTACTGCAACAGGTCCGAGCATGAATTTCCGTTCCCGCCGATCAGACGACATCGATATCAACGTGACTTCCTTGATCGACGTTGTCTTGCTGCTGCTCATTTTTTTCATGGTCTCGACACGTTTTGTCGAACAATCGAAAATCGATCTTGTACTGCCCTCGGCCAGCGAACACCAGGTCGCTACCGAACCTGATGCGATCGAGATCGTCATCGACAAACGCGGGCAGATTTTTGTCAATGCCAAGGCGCTGGTGAATGCGCAGCTCGGCACTTTGCAGCAAGCACTCAGTGAGGCCAAGGGACAGGCAAAAAATCCGATGGTCATCATCAGCGCAGATCGTGAAACTGATTTTCAGCTGGCGGTGGACGCGATGGACGCGGCGCGCACCGTGGGGCTTTATCGCGTCACTTTCCCCACGGCTAAGCGCGCCACTGAATGAGGCGCCCATCGGACGTCCTCGCGAATTTCATGTTACGCCACGCACTTGAGAGTTTCGTCAATGAGATGTGGTACGGGAAACACCCTGTGTCAGCGGCGCTCGTACCGTTTTCAATGGCGTATCGTCTGGTGATCGAAGCGCGCCGGAGTGCTTACCGGCATGGTGTACTGGCGTCTCATCGTGCGGGGGTGCCTGTTATCGTGGTGGGTAACTTAACCGCCGGTGGCACGGGCAAGACTCCATTGGTGATTTGGCTGGCCGGCTACTTGAAGGCGCTTGGCTACCGGCCTGGGGTCATTGGTCGCGGCTATGGTGGTCGCGCACGGCGATGGCCACAACAAGTCAGAGTCGATAGCGATCCCCGTACAGTGGGAGACGAGGCGATCGTTATCGCCAGGCGCACGCGCTGCCCCGTGGCCGTCGGACCCGCACGCCGGGACTGCGCAGACGCGCTGCTTCAGCACGCAAATTGCGATATTCTGATCAGTGACGATGGCTTGCAGCATTACGCGCTCGAGCGCGATATCGAAATCGCTGTCATTGACGGGGTCCGACGTTACGGCAACGGCCGGTGCTTGCCGGCTGGACCGTTGCGCGAGCCGGTGAGCCGACTTCGTGAAGTCGACATGGTCGTCACTAACGGGATCGCGGGCCGAGGCGAGTTCTCCATGAAGTACATCGCGACGCATGCGGTATCCTTGACTCATCCAGAACGCGCTGCCGACTTCGAGTCTTTCGCCAGCGATCCCGTTCACGCGGTCGCCGGAATCGGCAATCCCGAGCGATTTTTCGCGACCCTGCGCGGCAAAGGATTAAAAGTGATTCCTCATCCGTTCCCTGATCACCATGCCTACGAGCCCGCAGACATCGAATTTGCTGATGGATTGCCGGTCATGATGACTGAAAAAGATGCCGTTAAATGCGAGGCATTTGCAGCATCGAGATGCTGGGCGGTCCCCGTCACGGCCGAGCTGCCGGAAATATTTGCGACCCGGTTGGAAACCATCTTAGCGAGAGGAAAACATGGACAAGCGACTACTTGATTTACTGGTTTGTCCGGTGACGAAAGGCCCACTTATCTATGATAAGGCGCGCGGGGAGTTGATTTCTCGCACAGCGCGGCTGGCGTATCCGATTCGAGACGAGATTCCGATCATGTTGGAAGAGGAGGCGCGCGAACTGACCGAGGAAGAAATGGAGCGTTTTGGTCGGTGACTTTCAAGGTCTATATTCCGGCGCGTTACGCCTCGACGCGCCTGCCTGGCAAGCCGCTGATCGCCGTTGCCGGTAAGCCGTTGCTCCAGCACGTGTACGAGTGCGCATGTCAAAGCGGCGCGGTGGAAGTGGTCGTCGCCACTGATGACGAAAGAATCGCCGTTATCGCGAAGGCGTTTGGTGCGGAAGTCTGTTTGACCTCTAAGTCTCATCAGTCGGGCACCGATCGGATCGCTGAAGCGGTGTCGATTAGGCGAGAGACAGCTGATACCGTGATTGTGAACCTGCAGGGCGATGAGCCCTCGATGCCGCCGTCAGTAATCCGGCAAACGGCGGCGCTCGTGGATGACTCCATCGGGGTCGATATCGCCACCGTCTGCGAACCGTTTGCGCAGGCCGCGGACTGGCGGGACGCCAACCAGGTCAAAGTATTGCGTGATGTATGCGACCGCGCACTGTACTTCAGTCGCGCGCCACTGCCCTTTCAGCGCGATGTGACACATAGCCCATGGCGGGGCGGACGCGACTATCGCCGCCATGTTGGCATTTATGCGTATCGTGTTGCCTACCTAAAACATTTTGTGGCACTGCCGCCTAACCCACTTGAACTCGCCGAATGCCTTGAGCAGTTGCGCGCGCTCGCCGATGGTGCGCGCATTATCGTGCCCGACGCGATTGCCGCCTGCGGTGTGGGGATCGATACGCCGATCGATCTTGCGCGATTCGAAGCCAGGTGTGGCGAGAACGGCACCGTGACGTGAAGCCATTACAGCGGATTTTGTTCGTTTGCACGGGCAATCTGTGTCGTTCGCCGCTGGCACAGGGCCTGATGGAACGCGAGGGTAGGGCGCGCGGAGTTGCGAATTCTTTGTTAGTGGATTCGGCCGGCACCCATGCGCGAGAAGGCGCACTGCCCGATCCTCTGGCGATCGCGGTTGCGACCGGCTATGGCATCGATATCGGCGCGCAGCGCGCGCGCGCGCTAACAGAAGAGGATTTTCGGCAGTTTGATCAAATCGTGGCGCTCGACCTTGGGCACCTTGACTATCTGCGGTTCATGCAGCCGCCTGATACCCACGCTCGGCTGAGATTGCTGCTCGCGGGGATGGCGGGCACCGGTGACGCGGAAGTGCCAGATCCTTATGGCGGCGATCGATCCGAATTCGAATATGCCGCACGCTTGATCGATATCGGCGTGCGCCGCTTGTTGCAGGAGATTGTCGCTGGCGCGTGATGCAAGCCGGAGAACGCGCCGGAAAAGCAAAGCCGGGATGGCGTGTGAACCGCAAGATTGGGCTTTTACCGTTCCCGGAAAGTAATGCGACCCTTGGTGAGATCGTAGGGGGTCAGTTCAACCATGACGCTATCTCCGGTCAGAATACGAATGTAGTTTTTGCGCATTTTGCCGGAAATGTGGGCGGTCACGATGTGCCCGTTTTCGAGTTGTACCCGGAACATGGTGTTGGGCAGGGTCTCAATGACCCGACCTTGCATTTCTATGTGGTCTTCTTTCGCCATGCGTGGAGATTTCGCTTTCTGTGAGTGGTTTCAAGGGGTTACTACTGGACTTTTGGCGTTGTCCCTGGAGGGCGTCCGCTAGCCGCCAATTGTGCCTGATGGGTATGGCGCGGTAAAGCCGCGTTGCCGCCATTAAGCCTCGCGTCGCCATTCGCCGGCGCGAAAATACTCAAGGGGCCGATACTCGGCCTTGTAGGACATCTTCTGACAGTCATCGATCCAATACCCAAGGTACAGCCAGCGCAACTGTAACGCGCGCGCCAGCTCAATCTGTTTGAGAATGGCCAGCCGGCCAAGGCTGCGCTGCGGCTCTTGGGGGTCGAAGAAGGTGTAGACCGCTGATAGACCGTCTTCTAAATGATCGACCACCGCTACGGCCAGTAGCCGCGAATTGGCCCGAAACTCGTAGAACACGGTATCGGCCCAGCTCGCAGTGAGAAACTCGATATAACTCTCGGGCTCCGGATTCTCCATACTTCCTCCCCCATGCCGAGCCGCGATATAACGCGCATATAGTGCGTAATGTTCGGTCTGAAACACCGGTGCCTTGGGGGTTAGCGTGACATCGGCGTTGGCGAGCAGGGTGCGTCGCTGGGCACGCCGCAACGTGAACCCATCGATCGGCACCCGCACTGGCACACAGGCATTGCAATCTGGGCATTGCGGGCGATAGACATGGTCGCCGCTGCGTCGAAATCCATGCTGTGACAAGGCGCTGTAGGTGCGCACATTCGGGTGCCGCCGCGGGTCGACGAAAATCGTCACCGCGTTACGCCCCGGCAGGTAGCCGCATTTGTGTGGCGGCGTCAGAAAAAATCCCAAATTCGGGCGTGGTGGCTGTGTCATGTGGGGACTACTCCCTGCGGTACTGGTTGCCACGCGTCGGCTGAAATCGCGGCATCATTATCGGCCGCGTCTAGCCATTCGCAAAACAGGTGCCTAGACACGGATTCGGCGCCTAGCGATCGCAAATGAGGGTTCTCGATCTGGCAGTCCAGGACTCTGTAACCCCATTTCACGAGCCGTTGGCAGAGCGCATAAAGCGCGACCTTAGAGCCATCCGTTACCTGACTGAACATTGATTCGCCGCAAAAAATGTCGCCCACCGCAACGCCATAGAGGCCGCCTGCCAGTTCATCTCCCACCCAACATTCCACGGAATGCGCAAAATTCAGGCGGTGGAGCTCGGTGTAGGCGGCGATCATTGCAGGCGTGAGCCAGCTCCCCGTCTCGGTCCGGCGCGGCGCGGCGCACGCGGCGATCACGCGCCCAAACGCGCAATCGACAGTCACGCGCCACGGCCTGCGTCGAAGCGTCCGGCGGAGGCTCCTGGCGACGTGAAACTTGTCAGGCCAGATGATCGCACGCGGATCAGGCGACCACCAGAGGATCGGCTGCCCCTGTGAATACCATGGAAATATTCCCTGCCGGTAGGCGCTAAGCAACGTCTCGGCATTGAGTGTGCCGCCCACTGCGAGCAGTCCATTGGGTTCGCGCAAGGCCTGTGACGGCGAGGGTAATTGCACGCTCACGGATTGGGTGGCAGGACAGAAAAAATGCGCACGGGCGTTCATTGATCCGCTTCTCGATAGGCCGTTTGCGCTTCGACACTCGCGACATAGTCGTCGATATGTTCGCGCTCACGCTGACAGAAATCGGACACTGCGCGCCTGAAACCCTGGTCCCGAATCCAGTGAGCGGACCAAGTTTTAACCGGGTTGAAACCGCGCGAAATTTTGTGTTCCCCTTGCGCGCCCGCATCCACCCGCGCCAAACCCTGTCGAATGCAGTAGTCAATCGTCTGGTAGTAACAGAGTTCGAAATGAAGATTTTTGACGAATCGATCGCAGCCCCAGTGACGGCCGAACAGCGTATCTGCGCCACGCAATGCGAAGGCCCCGGCCACGAATTCCGCGCCCACTCGTGCCATGAACAGTACCGGAGTCGTCGTGTCGGTGGCGGACAAATGCTTAAAGAAGGGGGCCGTGAATCTAGGCGAGCCCCACTTGCGGTCAAACGTGTCGCAATAGAATCCGTAGAAAACATCCCACAGTTCCGTGGTGATCGCGCGGCCTTCGTAGACTTCTATCTCGACGCCTGCCGCAGAAACTTCGCGCCGCTCACGCTTGATCTCCTTGCGGCGCTTCGAAGTCAGTGTCGCCAGAAAGGCATCGAAGTCCCGATACTCCTGATTAAACCAATGGTATTGGCAACCTTCGCGGACAATAAGCTCGGGATGAGTGAAGGCGGCGAGCTGTCCGGCAGTCGGGAATAGACAATGCCATGATGAAAAATGATGGTCTCGTGCGAGTTGAATCGCATAATTGACCAGCGATATTCCGGTGGCCGCCGGTGCATCGCTGGCGAGCAGCAGGCGCGAGCCGGTGACCGGTGTGAACGGCACGGCGCTCACCAGCTTTGGATAGTAGCGGCCGCCAGCGCGTTCGTACGCCTCTGCCCAGGCCCAATCGAACACGAATTCACCAAAGGAATTATCACGAATATAAAGCGGCAGCGCGCCGATTAATCGGGTGTCTTCAAACGCAAGCAGGTGGCTAGGGTGCCAGCCGTGACCCTCAAGGCAACCAAGCTCTTCCATGCCACTGAGCACAGCATGGCTAAGAAACGGCTCGCGCGCGTCGACCAGCGCGTTCCAGGCATCCGCTGGGACCGGCTTTAATGAGTTGGTGACAGTAATGTGCATCGACAATTGAGGGGTAACAGTGGACGCTAGCGGGAGCGGATCTGGCGCCCGCCAAGCGCCTTCCTGACGGCACGTTTAGCGTGACGCAGTGAAAAGCTCACTTCCCGATAACGACGCTCGTGGGTGATATAGCGGACCGCAATACGCTTGCCATTGACGAGCGCGTAGAGGGCTGGCGAAAGAACGCCTGGATCTGTGCGATGCCCAAGCTTGACCTTTGCCGACGCCGCCGTCACCACACACGATTCGCCAATCGAAAAATGAATCAGCTGGAGTTGCTGATCAATTTGGAAAGTGGGGCATTGCGAACTCGCGAACGCTGGGTCTGAGGGCGCGATATTGAATTGCAGCCAAGCGTCCCCCTGTCCGTCAAGCTGCACCTCCAGCGCTCTCGAATGTTGGGTGACTGCCGCAATCGGCAAACTTCCGAGGGGGTCGCCTGACACGCGCTCACGCGTGGCCCAATCGGCGTTGGCGAGCGCGGGGTTGCAGGCTGCGGCGATCAACAGGGCGGCCGCGAAGATGCGCCGGGGTTTAGGGGCGTTGATTATCGGGGCCACTCGTGAAGATTGGAAATGGAGTCACCTTTTCACCCCGGGCACCGACTTCCGATATCTTCCCCTGCCCCGATTTTTCTACGACATCGATGCGGATCACGGCGTGCATTGGAAGATAGGTTCGGCTTACGCCGGCAAACTCTGCTTTCAGGTTTTCCTCGGACGGGTCGACGACGACCGAAGTTTTCTCTCCGAACAGGATTTGATCGACCTCCACAAATCCAAGGAGCCCGCCTTGGTTCACGTTACTCGCGTAGAGCTCGTAGATCTTGCCTTGACCATGAAAGGTAATGCGATAAATAGTCTTTTTTTTCATTAGAGGATGTTCTTAATTCGGTCTTGATTGATTGGCGGGTTCGCTCGATTCTAGTCGATGGCGCCATGTACCCGGAACAGGCATGTGCGATTCACAGACTTCCGGGCCCGCGCAGCCCACTGCGGCAACACCATGCACCG
>JAYTEX010000005.1:0-19751 GCA_043734785.1 Pseudomonadota bacterium
GCCAGGTATCGCCGTTCCGGCTTGAGCGCCACACCGCAGGTCTTCGCCAGTCCATCGAGCAACCAGCAACCCGCGTTATGCCTGGTGCGCGCGTATTGCGCACCAGGATTGCCGAGACCGACGATGAGCTGCACGGGCAGGCGAGGCACCCGGTGTGCGTTTAGCGCACCGGGTATCGCTCACGGCCTAAGACTTTCCGGCAGCAGGCGCCGCCGTGGCCGCTGCGGTCCCAGCTGCAGGCTCAGCTTCCACTCGCGGGATATAACAGGTCACCACTGGCAACGATGTTTCTCCGCCATGCGCGATACTCGCGATGCGCACGCCGGCCGGCAGTACGATCTCGGCTAGGTGAATCGTATGCCCCAACGCGAGATTGGCGAGATCGACTTCGATAAATGCTGGCAGATCTTTGGGCAGACACATGATCTCAAGGTCGCTCATCTGATGGCTGATGACGCCACCGCCCTGCTTGACGCCCACGCAGATCTCATCATTGATGAAGTGTAGCGGCACGCGCAAGGTGAGTTCCTCGGCTTCATTAATGCGCAGGAAATCCATGTGCATAATGAGTTTCCGCACTGGATGGCGCTGCATATCTTTGACCACGACCTTTTCTTCCGCACCGTTCATTTTTACGGTGAGAATGTGCGAATAGAACGCTTCATGCTCGGTCTGCAGCAACATTTTTTGATGGTCGAGCTGGATACTGGCAGGCGGTTTGTCAGCGCCATACAGAATGGCCGGAATTTTCCCCGTGCGACGCAGGCGGCGGCTCGCACCCTTGCCCTGCGCGGTGCGGGGCTCCGCGATGATTTCAAATTTGTTCAACATGACTTTTAATCTCCTCTTCTTGCCGTAAAGCGACGTCGCCGCCACGCCCCGCGACCAGGGCGGCGCACCACGTCGCGCGTCTGAAAGCGCGGCGATGCCACGCTTTGCGTAGAGCCCATTGCTCTAAATTCTCTTAATCAATAAACATCGAGCTCAGGGACTGGCCTGAGCTCATGCGGTTAATGCTTTCGCCGAGCAGCGCCGCGACCGAGAGTTGTCGAATGCGCGGATGCGCCGTCGCTTCTGCGGTAAGCGGGATGGTGTCGGTGACGACCAGTTCATCGAGTGCCGAGCCATCAAGGTTACTCAAGGCTTTGCCCGATAGCACCGCGTGCGTACAGTAGGCCACTACGGCGCGCGCGCCGCGACCTTTGAGCGCCTTGGCAGCCTGGCACAAGGTGCCCGCAGTATCGACCATGTCGTCGACCAACACGCAGGTGCGATCTTCAACATCACCGATGATGTTCATGACTTCCGCTTCGTTGGCGCGCGGCCGCCGCTTATCGATGATCGCCAGATCTGCATTGTCCAGTCGGCGCGCCACCGCCCGGGCCCGCACCACGCCGCCAACGTCGGGTGAGACCACCATGAGGTTCGGGTATTCATGTTTCCAGATGTCCCCGAGCAAGACCGGCGAGGCATACACGTTGTCCATCGGCATTTCGAAAAAACCCTGGATCTGGTCGGCGTGCAAGTCGACCGTCAGCACCCGATTGGTCCCGACACTCGCGATCATGTTGGCGACAACCTTGGCCGTGATCGGCACCCGAGCGGAACGGGGCCGACGATCCTGGCGCGCGTAACCAAGATACGGAATGATCGCTGTGATGCTCGCCGCCGACGCGCGCCGCAGCGCGTCGATCAGCACCAGCAGTTCCATTAGGGTGTCGTTGGTCGGGCGGCAGATCGATTGCAGCACGAATACATCGCGTGCGCGTACATTTTCTGCAATTTCGATCATCACCTCGCCATCGCTGAAACGCCCAACTGTCGCCTTGCCGAGCGGCGCCTGCAGATGCGCCGCGATCGCGCGCGACAATGCCGGGTTGGAATTGCCCGCGAACAGCATCATCGCGGAGCGATTAAAAGCCATGAGCGCGTCCTCGCGGCAACCCGTCGGACGGGTCGCGCCTGCACTGGTCGAAACAGTCAAAAATGGCTGGGGAGCCAGGATTCGAACCTGGGAATGCCGGGATCAAAACCCGGTGCCTTACCACTTGGCGACTCCCCAAAATCGTAGACCACACCTTACCTATCACTGCGCTCGAAAGACGCTATCTCGTTGGCACTGGCGCGCGCGCCAGTGCCAACCGTTCGTGCAAAGGGGAACGGTTACGCCCCGCTGCCACGAACCACATCCATTCGGCCGGAACCCTGCGCCCGATCGCTGCCGCTGCCGCCGCCGTCTCAAACGACGCAAAAATGCACGCGCCCGTGCCGCTCATGCGCGCCGGCGCGTACCTCGCCAGCCAATCGAGCGCGCGACCCACTGCCGGGAAAAGCCGTCGGGTCACCGGCTCACAATCGTTGTGACTCCCAGCCGGAAGGCCGTGGATTGTGCTGACAGGCGTATTGCGTGTCAATTCAGGATCCCCGAAAACCGCCCCGGTCGGGACTTGGTCACCCGGAAATATCACCAAAAACCAGGGTTCCGGGACGTCGATAGGGGTTAATTGTTCCCCAATGCCTTCCGCCCAGGCCGCCTGACCGTGGACAAAGACGGGCACATCCGCGCCGAGTTTGAGGCCTAGGCTCGCCAGCGCCGCAAACGAAAGATGGGTGTCCCATAATTCATTCAGGGCGACGAGGACGGTGGCCGCATTCGAGCTACCGCCACCGAGCCCACCGCCCAGCGGCAGAGATTTTCGGACACTGAGGTCCACCCCCTGCTGGGTACCGGTCGCGACCTGCAACAAACGTGCAGCTCGAATGGCCAGATCGGCCTCTGCGGGAACCCCTGGCAGATCGCTAAGGCGTCGAATCTGCCCGTCGGGACGCACCGTGAATTCCAATTCATCCCCGACGCTCAGAAACTGGAAGATGGTCTGCAACAGGTGATATCCATCGGCGCGCCGTCCAACCACGTGTAGAAACAGGTTGATCTTGGCCGGTGCCGGCCACGGGGCGGCTGTTGGGGTCATCGGGGGGGGGTCGGCCAATCGGTAATCACGAGACGCAGTTTGAGGGTGTCCCCCAGTAAGAAAAGCCTGCGGGGCAAATCAATGCCCGCAACGGTCTGATATTCGAGCACGCTGATGCGCCAACCATCCTGGGCTAGATCGCTGACACGGCCATGCTCATCCAACGACAACTGCGTGACTGGGTGACCTGGGACGGGTAGACCCAGGATCCAGAAGCGAGCGCCTGCTACCGGCAATGCCCATTTAAGGTGTGTTGTCATCAGCGTATCGAGATCGGGAGCGTTAAAAGTCTCGCCATTCGGCGCGGTCAGCGACACGGCGTTTTCGTCCCCGCTCAGTCGAAAAGATCCTTGGCTCAAGGGGGCTATCAGGCGCAGGTCGAAGCGGGTCCCCGTCTGCTGCCACTGCAGTTTGGCCTGTCCACCCTCGGCGTCATGCTGGACTGCGATTCGGCCGCTCAGCGCAAATTGCTGGCGCGGCAGAAGCTGAGCCTGTCGCGCCTCCCAGGCCGCGGTTTTTAGAGGGACCGAAGACGAGGAGGGCGTCGTCGCGATCTGGGCGCAGCCGGTCAGCAGGCCGCATAGCGACCACCAGAACAGCGCTCTCACTGGCTCAGGCGTTTGATCGCGTCGAGGATTTTCTGATCTTCAGGGTGGGATTCGAGCGCGCTATCCCAGACTGCGCGCGCATCTCCGCGACGCCCCAGGACCCACAACACCTCGCCTAGATGCGCCGCAACCTCCGGGTCGTTGCGCTTCGCGCGCGCCTTCTGCAGGTACGGCACGGCTTCTTCAAGGCGCCCCAGGCGGTAGAGCACCCAGCCCATGCTGTCCAACACGTAGAAGTTATCGGGCGTGATCGCCAGGGCGCGCTTAATCAAGGTGTGCGCCTCTGCAAACCGCGCGGTGCGATCCGCCAGCGTGAAGCCAAGCGCGTTCAGGGCATCGGTGTTGTCTGGCTCGCGCTTGAGGATTTCGCGCAGATCTGCCTCCAGAACATCTAGGCGATTCATGCGTTCGGCGAGCATTGCGCGGCTGTAGAGCAAGGTCGTGTCGTAAGTCCCATTCAGGGCCTTGTCGAAAACCGCCATCGCTTTGGTGTAGTCCCTCTGTTCGGCGAGGATTTCTGCTTCGACCAGTACCGCCTGGCGCCGCTGATCGTCCGAGTCCGGTTTGAGCGCCACCAGTATTGCACGCGCCTCTGCGACTTTCTTTTGACTCGCGAGCAATACAGCAGTGCGGACTTGGGCCTGGAAGAGGCTGGGTCCGGCCATCACTTCGCGATAGGCCTGCAGCGCGGCTGCGGGCTGTTTGCGTGCTTCCGCGATCTGTCCCAGATAGAAGTTCGCATCATCCGCGCGATCGGCGTATTGTTTCATTGCCCTGAAGTTTTTCTCTGCCGCAGGCAGACGATTGGTCTGCAGATTCAATAGCCCAAGCGCATAGAGCACATCGGTGCTGTCGGGGGCCAGTCGATTCAAGCGCATGAACTGTATACGGGCATCATCGAAGCGATCCGCTTCAGCGAGTAGGCGCCCGTAGAGTAAGCGCAGGCCGAACTCCTCCGGGGTACGCTGCAGGGCTTTTTCGAGAAACTGCAAAGCCTCTTTAATTTCGCCCTGCTTCTGCAAAGCCGCCACATAGGCGAGCGCGATCGTCGGATTGATATCCGCCTTAGCGACCAACTGATCCATGGCGTTGCGCGAGGCGTCGAGCTTGTCGGCGCGCAACGCGAGCACCGCATACATCAGCAGCGCATCGGGATCATCGATCTTCTTATCGAGCAGCTGCTCCATGACGGCGAGCGCGGTCGCCTTATCTTCTTCGCGTCCGAGCAGATTCGCGATCATCTTGAGCTTATTGCCCTCGGCGCGGCGATCGTGGGCCAGCACGTACTTCAAATGCACAATAGCGGGCTCTGCCTGACCCTCACGCACATACATAGCGGCGGCGATCTGTCGCGCTTCCAGATTCGTCGGGACCAACGTAATCCAACGTTCCGCGGCTAGCAGAGCGGCCGCGCTGTCGCGTGCATAGAGGGCTATTTTGGTGGCCCGCTCGGCGAGCACAGGGTCGCGGGTGTCAGCCGCAAGCTTGGCATACTGCGCCACGGCGATCGGCAGCTGTTCGCGCTGACCGGCGAACTCAGCGATCAGGATGCGATAGAGTGGATCGGTTTCCAGGCGCTCGGGCGAGGTCGCCTGGCTTGGATACTGAAGCAGGTCCTCTTCGAGACGCGCGCCGACGGATGGTGTCGCGGTGGGTCTGATCTGGGCAGGTGATGATGTCGCGACCGGCTGTTGGACGCAGGCTGCGCACAGCAGGCTCCCGCCCGCCAACAAGATTAGGCGCCAGTGATGTTTCAAACTCGCCGACATTGGACTAAGCCTGCTCCTCGCATTCTATGTGACACCGTCCCGTTACCCGCGTGTGCCGCAGCCCCTTGGGGCATTGAGCGGCGAGACGGCGGATACAGCGACCATCCTGGAGTAAACTATAACTCAGCCGGCTGCCTAAAGCCGTGATTACCACACCGCGCCGACGCTAACACTACTATCCGTCCACCCGCTGATCCGACGGCGCCGTGGCAATGAAAACTGCGACATGCCGATTTACGTCTTCGGGATGAACCATCACACTGCGCCGCTGGCGGTGCGCGAGCAGGTTGCGTTTACGCCAGATCAACTGCCAGCCGCCTTGCAGGCGTTGAAAGCGGAGGCGGGAATCGCCGAAGCGGTGATCCTGTCGACCTGCAATCGCACTGAAGTTTATGCGGTTGGCGAACTTCACAGTCAAGGACAGCTGGCAGATTGGTTAGTTCGCCACCGCACGCTCGAACGTGCCTCACTGGCCGACCATTGCTATTCCTATACAGACTCAGCCGCCGTTCGCCACACCTTGCGTGTCGCGTGCGGGCTCGATTCCATGGTGCTCGGAGAGCCGCAGATTCTGGGTCAGATCAAGACCGCCTACCACACCGCCGTCGCCCAGGGCACGACTGGTAAACGACTCAATAAGCTCATGCAATATACCTTCGCAATCGCCAAGCAGGTGCGGACCGAGACGGCGATCGGCGCCACGCCCGTCTCGGTGGCCTACGCCGCCGTGCGGCTGGCGCGCCAGGTGCACGGCGACCTGCGCGAGCGCCGCGCACTCTTGATCGGCGCAGGCGACACCATCGAGCTAGTGGCACAGCACCTGACGCGGCAAGGGATCGGGACGCTCACAATTGCCAACCGAACGTTGGCCAGAGCCGCTGCTCTGGCCCAACCGCTGAATGGCCAGTTCGTGGGGCTCGACGCGATCCCGACCCATCTCGCACAGGCCGATATTGTCGTCACCTCGACTGCCAGCCGCACGCCGCTGGTCACGCGCGCGATGCTCGAAGACGCGGTTAAGGCGCGGCGCTTCGCGCCGATGTTCGTGGTCGATCTGGCAGTGCCACGCAATGTTGACCCGAGCGCTGCAACGATCGAGGATGTTTATCTCTATACGATCGACGACCTCAATCGCGTCATCACTGACAACCTTGATATTCGGCAAGCTGCCGCGCGTCAAGCGGAAGAAATTGTGGAATCCCGAGCGATAGGATTCATGGATTGGGTGCAATCGCTGGATGGCAATGCCGTGATCGTCGCCTATCGGCGCCAGGTCGAGGTGATCGCGACCGTTGAGCTGGAAAAAGCGCAGCGTCGGCTGGCGAACGGCGAAGAGATCACGGCCGTGATGCACGGATTGAGTCGATCGCTCACTAATAAGCTGCTCCACCATCCACTCACCAAAATACGCGAAGCAGCGAGGGAGGGGCGTTCAGAACTGATTGAGCTTGCGCGCGAGTTACTCGCGATTGAGGATGGCGTCGAACTTCCATGAAAGAATCTCTGAAACGAAAACTGGATGTCTTGCACGAGCGGCGCGATGAACTCGATGCACTGCTGTCAGTGCCCGAGATCATCAACCGCCAGGAACGTTTCCGCACGCTCTCCCGCGAGCGCGCTGAGATTGATCCAGTGGTCGGGTGTTATGCCGAGTATCTGCACGCCACGGAAGAACTCGGGCATGTGGAAATGATGCTAAAGGAAGAGGATCCCGCAATACGCGGGCTGGCCAGCGGGGAAATCGGTCTGTGCAGAGCGCGGATCGAAGCGCTCGCCGTCGCCATTAACCTATTGTTGATCCCGAAGGATCCGGCTGACGATTCTAATATTTTCCTGGAAATTCGCGCAGGGACCGGCGGCGATGAAGCGGGGCTGTTTGCGGGTGTGCTGTTTCGCATGTACAGCAAGTATGCCGAACGCCATGGCTGGCAGGTTGAACTCCTGAGCGCGAATGCCAGCGAAGTGGGCGGTTACAAGGAAGTGATTGCGCGCGTGATCGGACGCGGCGCGTACTCGCTGCTGAAATTCGAATCGGGCGCGCATCGCGTACAAAGAGTGCCCGCCACCGAGTCTCAGGGACGGATACACACGTCCGCGTGCACGGTGGCCATCCTGCCCGAAATGGACGAGATCACCGACGTCGAAATCAACCCGGCCGATCTTAAGGTTGACACTTTTCGCGCTTCCGGAGCGGGTGGTCAGCATGTGAACAAAACCGATTCTGCGATCCGTATTACACACCTGCCAACCGGCGTGGTGGTTGAATGCCAGGACGAACGCTCACAGCACAAAAATCGCGCGCGCGCGATGAGCCTTTTAAAGGCTAGACTGCTGCAGAGCCAGCGCGATAAGCAGACCGCTGAGCAGGCACAGAATCGGCGCAATCTGGTCGGCTCTGGTGATCGTTCCGAACGCATCCGCACCTACAACTTTCCTCAGGGGCGCGTGACCGATCACCGGATCAACCTTACCGTCTACAAGCTCGACGGCGTGCTGGAAGGCGAACTCGATCTGGTCATCAAACCGTTGCTCAGCGAGCATCAGGCGGATCTGATGGCGCAGATGTCCGAAACTTAAATTCGGTGCCCAACGCACACCCCACGATCAGTACACTTTTGCGCCATGCAACCGTGGCGCTCGCACATCTTTTAACACCACGACTCGATGCCGAAGTGCTCTTGGGATATACCCTCGGCACCTCACGCAGCGCATTGATCTGTGACCGAG
Organism: Pseudomonadota bacterium; assembly: GCA_043734785.1. Classification (GTDB taxonomy): domain Bacteria; phylum Pseudomonadota; class Gammaproteobacteria; genus CAIKBL01. The sequence continues at coordinate 8,077 of JAYTEX010000005.1, forward strand.
ATGAGCCGGTGAACGCTACGCTGAGTGCGCAGTTCGACCAACTCATCGCAGCGCGCGCGCAGGGTCGGCCGATCGCGCAATTGCGGGGCACCCAGGAATTCTGGTCACTGGACTTGCAGATCACCGACGCCGTGCTGGTGCCTCGTGGCGAAACCGAATTACTGGTCACGCTCACGCTTGAACTCAGCCCGCCGAACGCGCCACTGTCAATTGCCGATCTGGGCACTGGCAGCGGCGCGATCGCCTTGGCGCTGGCCACCGAACGGCCGCAGGCGTTGGTGCTGGCGCTCGAGCGCTCGGCTGCGGCGCTCGCGGTCGCGCGCGCAAACCAGGCGCGCCACGAAATCGAGAATATTGCGCTCGTGCAGGGAAACTGGCTGGAAGCACTCGGGAATCAGAGGTTTGATTTCATCGTCGCCAATCCGCCTTATGTGGCCGATGACGATCTAGTCCTCGGTGGGGTCGGTTTACGTTTCGAGCCGCGTGCCGCGCTCGCGGCCGGGGCCGATGGCCTTGACGCGCTTCGCATCATTGCAAGCACGGCTTTGCCCAGACTGATCCCGGATGGCTGGTTGCTGCTGGAACATGGCGCAACTCAGGGTTCTGCGGTGCGCCGTCTGCTGGAACTGGCAGGTTTCAGCACAGTGGCCACCGCGTCTGATTTCGCCGGCCTGGAGCGCGTGACTTACGGTCAAAGAAAGGCGCTGGAAGATGGATGACGAAACGCTGCTGCGCTACAGCCGACAAATCCTGTTGCCCGAAATCGACATTGATGGCCAACAACGGCTGCTCGATTCGAGCGCAGCCGTCTTTGGACTGGGCGGTCTCGGCTCGCCGGTCGCGCTGTACCTGGCCGCAGCAGGGGTCGGACGCCTGGTGCTGGTAGATTTCGATCACGTTGAACTCTCTAATCTGCAACGACAAATCATTCACCACACGGCCGACTTAGGGCGCCTCAAAGTCGAATCTGCGCGCGACCGCGTGCATGCCATCAATGCGCATGTACAAGTCGAAACGGTGGCCAAGGTTCTAGATGACGCGGAGTTGGAGTCACTCATTGCCAGGGTGGACGTGGTGGTCGACGGCACCGATAATTTTCCCACGCGTTTCGCTTTGAATGCGGCGTGTTTTCACCAGCGCAAGCCGCTGGTTTCGGGGGCTGCGATCCGTTTCGAGGGCCAGGTCAGCGTCTACTACCCCGGGCAGGCGGACAGCCCCTGTTACCGTTGTCTGTATGACGACGGCGGCGGCACCAACGAAACCTGCACCCAAACCGGCGTAGTGGCACCGTTGCTCGGTATTATCGGCAGTGTGCAGGCGCTAGAGACGCTCAAGGTGCTGATGAGGGTGGGGCAGGTGTTGAAGGGGCGGTTGCTGCTGCTCGACGCCCTGAACATGGAATGGCACACGATGCGCTTCAAGCGCGATCCGGCGTGCCCGGTGTGCGGCGGGTGCTAGGTTTTGTTGCGTGAATGGCGATGCAGTCGATGTTGCCGGCGCCACCAGCTCAGCATGCCGCTCGCTGCGAGAAAAATCATCAGGACGGCACTCAAGCTCACTACCCCAGCGCCAACGGCGCCAACGATGCGCCCCGAATGCAGGTCCAGCACCACGCGCTCCCACGTCAGCTGGCGCCCGCGATACGCATCGTTGAAGAACTTCTGTAGGGCCAGCGGCGGATCGGCGGGTACAGCCCAGGTGACCTTTGAAAATTTTTGGGCGCTGATCGCAAGCGTATCCAGCGCCAAGCCATAGGTGCCCGCCCCCGCGCGCAACACCAACGTGTGGGCATTGCCAGTGCCCACCGCGAGCAACGGTTGCGGAACGCCGTCGAGTGCAGTGAGTTTGTCGCGCACCTCGCCGTCTAGGGCCAGAAACCAGAGCTCGCCGTCGAGTGCCACGACGGTGGTGTCGTCGATCAAAACGGCCCCGAGGAATGTTTTGACGCGGTCCGAGACAAGACGGCGATCCCGGTAAAGACGCGGACCCACTTGCGTCACCCAGCCACCGGTCACTGCGTAAGCGAGCGGTGGCGGTGGCGGGCGGATGGCATACCAATCGAGCATCGCTGGCTGGGTGATGTAGCGTCGATCGAGATCCAACGCTTCATCGTAGACCAACGCGATGCCTGTTATCGCCAGCAGCACCACCAAGCACGCCACAAAAATTCCGACGCGACGATGCCAGCGATGGAGGAACGCGTTCAAGGAGTCGGCTTTTGCGCGTAACGATCGAGCAGCAACGCGACGCGCGCCAATTTCGTCAGTGCACGAACCGACAATGTGGCGCCCGAGATACCGTCTATCTTGCCGCTCAGTTCGTGGGTGTCGGTCAGCCGCAAACTGCGGAATTGATCGGTAAAGGCTGGGTATTTCACTTCCCACCCACGCGATTCTCGATACACCAGCACACGGACATCAGCGAGCGCCTGACCTTCCACGACCAGACCGGTCGTGATGGGTTGTTCCTTGCCGATTTCCTCCAGAATCCAGACCGTGCGCGTGTCGCGTTGCCAATATCGGACTCTTAGTTGGCCGAAGTCGCGTTCCAGAATTGCGCGCAGGGCTGCGCGTTCGGGTTTCCTCAACCACAGCCGTTGCGGCGCCGGCGGTTGCCCATTGAAGGCCTTCGCCACGAAGTCTGTCGGGGTCTGATACACCTCGTCTGCGGCGGCCCAAAAAGGTCCGCAGACGATGGTCAACAGCACCATTAACCGCAGCAAGGTCATGACTATCGCTTATATAAAAGAACGTGAGTGTCTATCAAGCAACGGCGAACGAATGCCCAGACGAGGGCTTAGAACCGCACGCCGACCGCCAAGTTAAAGCCATCCCGCTTGCGGGCGACGGCTCCGTTAGCCGATTCCCATTGGTAGTCGAACTTGAATACAAGATCTGGATGGGGCCAATAGTTGAGACCGACATTAGTGCCATTGAACTGTACGTAATGAAATGCCGGGCCGCCTAACCCGTTGCGTTCATCCCATTCGCTGTAACGCGCGAACAGGCCAAGCTCGCCGGGGACCAGGGTTGAGAGTGCGATGCGATATGCGGGCTCTATGTACCAACCCAGCAGATTCTCCGCGCCAAACTGCTGAGGGTCGATCCCATGCGCGAGGTCCTCTCCGAGGTGCCATTGGGCAAACAAGGCACGCAGGCCGAAACCACTCGCATGCCGCCAGTCACCATGGACTTCGACGAGGTAAGCGTCCGGGTCGGCGTTATCGGCAGTCCCGGTATAGTCGCGCTGGTATTGGAGGGAAGTTGCGAGCTCAAGACCTGGCACGCCGGTGTAGCGCAGGCGGCCCGTGATACCCGCATCTTGGTTTTTTGCTTCAGCTACCTCCAGCCGTCCGCTGCGCGGCCTAAAAGCACTACCGCCGCCAGTAGGAATCACGAGTCCCGAATGCAAATACACGTCGTACGAGAAACCGTGGTCGAGTTCGCCCCGGGCGCCCACAGCGCCCTCGCGCCAAGTCGTGGGGATGATTTCGGTTTCGACTCGGTTGCGCTCAACGCCATAGAAGGTCGTAGGTTCATGCGTGCCGTTGATAATGCCGATCGGCAACAAATCTAGGCCAGCGCGCAAATGATGCTTGGAATTGAGATCCAACTCGACCCATGCCTGCTCCAGCGCGACCTCGCCGGGACTGTCGTCATCGCTCTCTAGCACGGCATGTTCTATCTCGAGTTCCGAGGCGAACCGGATGCGGTCGTTGAACTGATGCGAGAGGTAAATGATGAAGCGATGGAAATCGACCTGTTCGAGATCGTCGGCAACGCCGTTGCCGACCAAGTCGTGGTCCTCTAGGTTGTTGTAATGCAATTCGGCGTAACCGCCGACTTGAGTACGTTCTGCCCAGCTACTGCGGGAAGATTTTACGCCAGAGGAGGCGCCCTCTTCGAGCGCGTCCGCAGTGGCTTCGGCTTTCGCATCGGTTTCCTCGATCTGGGTTTTGGTTGCATCCAACCGGGTTTCGGCCGCCGACAATTGCGTTTGTGCCGTGTTCAACTTGCCCTGCAGGGCTTTGATCTGTTGCTGCTGCGTTTGCACGATGGTCCAAAGCTCGGCCAGAGAGGGCGTTTCAGCGCCCACAACGAAGGAGGCGGTGAGCAAAAGCGGCGCCAGCAGGATTTTGGAGTTCATCAACAATTCCTCGATGTTTCTCTAGGTCAATATGTTCAGGAACCTTAAACTAAATGAGAAGTATTCTCAATAGTATTTAACTGTAACGCTTTTCTCCCGCGCAATCTGGCGTACGTTGATTTTTGGTCCGGGGGCGTTCGCCGGAGGCTGTTGGCGCTTAGGTACGGTATCGCGCGCCAGGTCACGGACTGAATTGATCGTCTGCGGTACACGGTTTGCGATTCAGTCACACTGGACGCCCGAACTGATTCAGATTACAACTTGCAGCCATGAAGACTGCTCGCCTCCCACTCACACTAGTTCTGTTGCTGTTCACCCTCGCGCTTAACGCCGCAGAAACGGCCTTTGTGGTCGACAAACTGCTGGTGGGCGTGCACCTGGAAGAAGATCTCAATAGCGCTATCGTCAAAGTTCTGCCGACCGGAAGTAAGCTCGAAGTCCTGGCGCGAAAAGGCGAAACCGCGCGCATCAAGGACGCTGCAGGGGTGGTCGGGTGGGTGGATTCGGCCTACCTAATGCCGGAGCCGCCTGCCGCAACCCAACTCGCACAACTCAAACAAGACAAACAAGCGCTTGCCGATCGCCTGAAAGCGCTGGAAGCCGCAGGTGGCAAGTCAGGCCCACCGTCCGGCAAGGTCGATACTCTCACCAATGAAAACACTGAGCTTAAAAGCCAACTCTCGGCCCAGAAACTGAGAAGCGGTGAGCTGGAAACTGAGCTTATCGCGTTGCGCAAGACCGCTGCCGCAACGGGCACTGGTGGTAGTTCGGTGGCCGCTGAATTGCAGTCCGCCAACCTCCAACTGGCACACGAGCTGGCGCAGATTAAACAAACCGTAAGCGATCTGCGCGCGCAGATTGCCACGACCGGCCCGCTGCGCGAGGTCCGTGCGGCAGTGGCGCTTGCCTCGCCAGTCCTATTGTTCGGATTAGGATTACTGGTGGCGGTGAGCTTCGGGGGCGGCATTTATGTCATGGACCACATCAATCGGCGCCGCCACGGCGGCTTCCGCGTCTGATCGCTTCGCCCACCAGGCGCGATTCTTGCGCACCTACCGCGCCGGCTGCTTTGAGGGCCATCAAGCACGTTCTAGACGGATGTCTTGGTCGAGCACGTGCGCGCTGCGCACCTGAGGGCACTGAGTGACGGCGACTCCCGACCCGCAATTTCAAAGCAATCAGTCGATGTCCTGCCGTTTTAGCGTAGAGCCGGGGTCGTGATGCTCGCAGACTTTGCTGCTTGAATTTAGTAGGTAGGGCCGCTAGGATCTCGGGCCCCTCAATTTACGCAAAAAGGCCCGCAGGCAGACCCTATGAAAGCTGACATCCATCCCGCTTATCACGACATCAATGTGGTCTGCAGCTGCGGCAACACCTTCAGCACACGCTCGACCCTGAAAGCCGACTCGCTCAATGTCGATGTCTGTTCGGCCTGTCATCCGTTTTATACCGGTCACCAGAAGAGCGTCGATACCGCAGGTCGCGTGGATAAATTCCGCCGCAAGTATGGTGCCTGAACGCTCGAAGAGTCCGCCCGACCCATCCTAAAAATTCCAGTCATTCGAATCTGCGCCGGGAACTAACGCTGTAAACCCCGGTCTGTTCTACTACGTTCATTAGAACGTCCCTGCCATCCCCCTCCCAGGCAGGGTGGTGGCCGCGCTTCCCCAGCACGGCCACTTCAATGGCCCCGGACTCTTAATCCCCCTACGTTTTAAGACCGGGGTCCTCTTTTTTCTTCCCTTCGAACCACCCATGCAAGACGGCCCGGAGCTTGTCGACACCCGACTTGGTCGTTGCCGACACCAGCATTGGCGCAATCGCCAACCCCAGAGATGCGAGTGAGGCCTGAACCAGACGGAAGGATTTCAGCGCTGCCTCGCGCTTGAGCTTGTCTGCTTTGTTCAAGGCCAATTGGACCGGCACACCAACCTCGGCACACCATTGCAACAAGCGAATCTCCTCTTGTTTGAGCGGCAAACGAGCATCTGCCAGCAGTAACAAACCCACCAATCCGCGCCGTTCCTGCAATACGCGAGAGACTATCTCGCCCCAGTGTGCCCGTAGATCCCGTTGCACTGCTGCATATCCGAATCCAGGGAGATCCAGCAGCCGTCGACCTTGTGCGAGATCGAATACGACGATGTGCTGCGTGCGACCTGGGGTCCGGCTCGTTCGCGCCAGGCCGCGTTGATCGCACAGTGCGTTCAACACAGTCGATTTGCCGACATTGGAACGACCGACGACCGCAATTTCGATGCCGTCATCCGGTGGCAGGTCGCGAATATCAGGCGCACTCAGCACAAACTGTGCGCGGCGGAAATAAGCGTGTTCAGGGTCGACCAGATTCATAAGGTATTCACGCCTAGGTTACTAAAAGGGACTCTCGGACTCGACGATACGAACGGGCAAACCATTCGCGGTATATTAGCGTTGAGCGGTGTGCAAATTCGCCGGCGATCGCAGGTTATAATGGCGCAGGTCTTTCGAAAGATGAGCTGTAGATGAATCATATCAACAAGATTTTGTGGGTCGGGTTAGCGCTTGTAGCGGCTATGGCGGGTGCTGACGATGGCAAAACCAAAGCGTTACCCTGCACAGCGTGTCATGGTATCGATGGTAACAGTACGCTCAACCCAGAATGGCCGAGCTTGGCGGGGCAACACCCTAATTACATGGTGGCGCAGTTACAGGCCTTCAAAAGTGGTGCGCGTAAAAATCCGAATATGAACGGCATGGCCGCGTCACTGAGTGATCAGGACATGATTGATATTGCTGCCTATTTTTCCGGCCAGTCGATCAAGATCAGCTCGATCGATGCCGCCCAGTCGGTGCCTGGGGCAGCCCTCTATCGCGGGGGCAATAAGGCAACCGGCGTGCCAGCCTGCATGGCCTGCCATGCACCGAATGGCGCAGGTAATCCGGGCGCGAACTATCCAGCGCTGCGGGGCCAGCGCGCTAAATACACTGTATTGCAACTACAGGCCTACGAATCTGGCGCGCGCAGTACCGATCCAAAAGAAATCATGCGCACCATCGCGTCCCGCCTGAGCGCAGAAGAAATCGAGAGCGTCGCCAAGTACATCGAAGGTCTCCATTAACCAGTTTATCGACGGAGTTGCCCATGCCCCGCTTTCTCCTTGCCAGCCTGTTGGCCTTAGTCGCCCTGAACGCTCCCTGTGCGGAGCAGTATCGCGAAGGCGAGCATTACGAACTTATTGCAACCCCTCTGGCCGTACAAGATCCCTCGAAAGTCGAAGTGACAGAACTTTTCTGGTATGGCTGCTCGCATTGCTTTCATTTCGAACCTTTGCTTGCTAAATGGCTGAAAACCAAGCCAGAGAACGTGGTGTTCCGCCGAATCCCGGCGGTGTTCGCCGAGAACTGGGTGCCACATGCCCGGGCTTACTTCGCGGCGGAGGCACTTGGCGTGCTGGATCGATTCCATTCTCCCCTGTTCAAGGCGATCCACGAGGAAGCACAAAAAATCTTCGATGAAGCCTCACTCATCCAATTTGCAGCGCAACAAAACATTGACGAAGCGGACTTCAGATCTGCCTATACAGGTTTTGCCGTAGACGGCAAAGTCAAACAGGCCACGCTATATACCCGAGGAGCAGGCATCACTGGTGTGCCGTCGGTCATCGTGAATGGCAAATATCGAATCGGCGCGCAAATGGCCGGAGGTCAAGAAGCGGTTCTAAAGGTCGTCGACTTCCTAATCGCTAAAGAAAAAGCCCGGTAAGGCGCTCAGCCTTGGGCCCTGCCGCTAGTCCTGGCGGGGCACAGTTAGGGGCAAGTTAGCGACACAAGCAAACGCCACCAAAACGCCCGGGATCAAGTCGGGGAATCATTGTATCGATTGTCCGAAATCAAATCGGAGATGGTGCAACGACGCAATGACTTCGCGGCACAACAGCGTTTGCGCATGAAACCTCGCTGACCGGGGTTCCACCACTGGCTAGGTTGCAAGGGTAGGATCGGCGAGTGCTTCGAACGCGCGGGCTTAATCTCCCAGAGAGCCCAGAAAATTGGCGAGCAACTGTCGTGTCCCCTGTTCGATATCGATGAATTCCAAGCCCTGACCATGCCTGCAGCAGCAGCGCTCCCGCCCAGCGTCGATTCAGTACCTAGTGCGGTAGCGAGTGTTTAGCTGGGTGTTTGCTGGCGTGAAGCGCGCGCTGCACAAGGCGCCGCCACTGTTCAATACGCAAACTGGAGTCGCAGCTGAAACAAGTTTGGGTTATCCCCATCGTGTGCGCCGCCCTCGACACCCATTACGGATACATAGTTAGCCATCACGCGCACATACGCGTTGGGATACCAATTGAGCCCCAAGGTCAAATCCTTGATTTCACCACCAGCGACTGTGCCGTCATTGAGATCAAGCGTGCTATAGCGCGCCGCGAGTTCCCAGGCGCCCCAGCCGCCATATTGCGGATTGAACAGCTCGCGCGGCGTGACCACATCGAACACCCCTTTGTCGCCGCGATAGTTACGTGACTCCCCCGTCACAAACCAACTGCCGTAGAAGTAATAACCGTCAAAGCTCAAATCGCCTGAGCGATCGCGATCGACTACCGCGCGGGTGTATTCGCCCTGTAGCGACCACGGACCATAGACGCCTGCGATTTCTGCGGCAGCCAAACTATAGCTATTCACGTTTCCTGGAATATTGCCGGTATCGACCAGGCGCCCGGAGCTGCGACCAAACGTTCGCCCGGCAGCGGTCAGCCCGGTACTCGCCGTCAAGCTGTCAGACATCATGTTGCTTTCTGGCTTAGCCCGAAATGCAATCGTTTCCTGAAAACGACCAGCTGAGCCTGCGGCAAGCGTCGTTTGTTGAGGTGAAATCCAGCCGCCGGAAATTCCGAAATGCAGCGCTCGATCGACCTCGAACCAGGGCGCGAAGGTGAACCGACCAGCGACCTGTTGGCCTTCGTCATCGTTGTTCTGACTCGAAACGGGGTCACCAAAGAGGCCGATTGAACCCGTCCAGTTGTCTCCGTTGGTGGATGCCATGCCTCCCAGCCGACGCAAATTCACGAACGCAAATGGTAGGCCGCGTTCAACGAAGGTCGTGTATTTGGCGCTGCCGACCGCTTCCAGTCCAAATGGAACTTTGAAGCTGCCGGCCGTGATCGCGACTGGCCGCAGTCCATTCCAACGCACGAAGGCATCGGTGACCGTGACCGTATTGGTGGTTCCACCCTGCGTTGTTCCCGCGAAATCGGCTTCGAATTTGTAGTCCCAGTCGCTGAAGAGCGTTCCACCCAGCGATAAGCGCCCTCGTCTCAACTCGGTCCCGCTCGAGAAGTCGGTTTCATCATTGCCGTAGATGGCACTGTCCAACTGAAAATAAGTGCCCAGTTGGGCGGTGAAGGTTTTGTCTTGTGTCTGTAGCTTGAAGCCTTCCTTCAGTGCTGGTTTGGCCTCTGGATTGGTCATTTTTTCCTGGCCCAGTTTGATCCGAAGCGCGGCGAACTGGGCTCGCGTAATCAACTCATTGGCGAGGAGTACGTCCAACACATCCTGGTCGGCTTGGGGGATGCCGCGCTCGATCGGCGCGGCCGCTGGCAGCGCGGCATTCTTCAGTTCTGCATACTGGGTGTCCGTGATGAGTTTGTTATTGCGTAACACTTCGAGCAACGCGGCATCGTTTGCCGATGCGAATTCCGGTGCTCCGAGCAAAAGCACCATGAGCCACTGCGCTTGGACACGACGCGGGGATGGACTGTTCGAAGTAGATGGTTTCGGGTTTTTTTTAAAATTCATGTTTAATGGTACATATATTATGTGTTTGCGGTCGATAAACTGAGATTATAAGATGGAATCCTAGTTTTTTATCTTAACTATTCATGTTTTTTATATCCTATTTAGTCAGTATGCCGTGGCAGAGTTAACCGCTGCTGGGGTGTTAGCATGGCAACTCGTCACGCGCGGCGACGCAACACTGATCGAGACAGTCCAACGCTCACTTGAGGTCAGCCTGTTAGCCGTTGCCGTTGCTGCGGTGATCGGCCTGACCTTGGGTGCCCTTCTCGCCGTGACGCGCTTTCGCGGGCGCAAGCTGCTAATAGTGGCCACCAATGCATTGATGGGTTTACCCCCAGTGGTGGTCGGCCTGTTGGTCTATCTATTACTGTCACGCGCCGGTCCGCTTGGCGCGTGGGGGCTTTTGTTCACACCGACTGCGATGGTGATCGCACAAGTTATTCTCGTCACGCCAATCATCTGCGCCCTCAGCCGGCAGACGCTCGAAGATTTATGGTCCGAATACGCGGAACAATTGCGTTCGTTAGGGGTTGATGCGTGGCAGGCGTTGCGTACCCTGTTGTGGGAAGGGCGGTACAGCTTGCTGACTGCCATTCTCGCGGGATTCGGGCGCGCGATCGGGGAAGTGGGTGCGGTCCTGATCGTCGGCGGCAATATTGCGCACGTAACCCGTGTGATGACGACCACCATCACCTTGGAGACCTCACGTGGCAACCTAGCTCTGGCGCTGGCGCTCGGGTTGATCTTGGTCGTCATTGCCATGCTCGTAAATGGCACCGCCTTCGTCCTGCGCGAGCTTGCAGATTCACATGCTAGCTAGTGGGTGGCCCATCGCGGACAGCGCTTCCGACCCGATCCTGCCACTGTCGTTTACGGACGTGAAATATCAGGTCGGCGGTGTTGTGTTGTTGAATCAACTTTCTTTCACACTCGAGTCGGGTGGCCCGTCAGTGGTGCTGGGACCGAACGGCGCGGGTAAGACACTTCTACTGAAACTGGCCCATGGCCTGCTCATCCCCACTAGCGGTACGCTGCGCTGGCGCGGCAACCCGCATCACTTAAAACGTCGGCAAGCCATGGTGTTTCAGCGACCGGTGCTGCTCAGACGCAGTGTTGCCGACAACCTTGATTACGTCCTGGCGGTGCACCATGTCCCAGCGGCGAAACGAGCGAAACGCGTGAAGGCCGTGCTCGAACTGACTGGACTGAGTGCTTTGGCTGGTCGCTCGGCGCGTGTGCTTTCCGGCGGCGAGCAACAGCGATTAGCACTCGCCCGAGCCTGGGCCATGGAGCCTGAGGTATTGTTTCTTGACGAACCCACCGCAAATCTGGATCCGACCGCAACGCGTGCCGTGGAAGATCTGATTGCCGAGATCGCTGCAAGCGGTACCAAAATCGTACTGTCGACCCATGATCTACCGCAGGCACAACGGTTAGCCATGGAAATTTTGTTTCTGCATCGCGGTCGCCTTCTGGAGCAAACCCCGGCCGAGATTTTTTTCTCACAACCACAAAGTGACACCGCAGACGCATTCGTCCACGGCAAGCTTCTGTGGTAGCCAAGCTGTATTTCGACTCACAGGGATATTTCAGGAGCACATTCTCATGCAACGCCGATCATTGTTGACTTTAACTTTTCTTAGCGCGGCATTCGCCTTTGGGCCGGTCGCCGGCGATGATGCCTTCATCACCTTGTCGTCCACCACATCGACGCAAGCTTCAGGTTTCTTCGACTACTTCCTACCGCTCGCCAA
>JAYTEX010000006.1:0-1976 GCA_043734785.1 Pseudomonadota bacterium
GGCATGCTTGGCTGCGCATAGGATTCGTTCATGACGGTGATGTAATAGAACTCATCGATCTGTTGTTCGAGCATGCGGCGCATGCCGTGGTCGAGGATCACCGCCAGTTCGTAGGCGTAGGTGGGATCGTAGGCGCGGCAGTTCGGAATCGTCGCCGCCACCAGATGGCTGGAGCCATCCTGGTGTTGCAGGCCTTCACCACTGAGGGTGGTGCGCCCCGCCGTCGCGCCCAGCAGAAAACCGCGCGCACGCTGGTCGGCCGCTGCCCAGATCAAATCCCCCACCCGCTGAAAGCCGAACATCGAGTAATAGATATAGAACGGCAACATGGCGAGCCCGTTCACGCTGTAGGACGTCGCGGCAGCGACCCAGGACGATAACGCACCCGCCTCAGTAATCCCTTCTTCAAGCAACTGACCATTCTTGATTTCGCGGTAGTACAGCATGGAGCCGGCGTCCTCGGGCTCATAAGTTTGGCCGACCGACGAATAAATCCCCACCTGCCGAAACAGGTTCGCCATGCCGAAAGTGCGCGCCTCGTCGGCGACAATGGGGACCAGGCGTGGGCCGAGTGATTTGTCGCGCAGCAGATTGCCGAGCAGGCGCACAAAGGCCAGGGTGGTAGACATCTCCTTGCCGTGTGCCTGCAACGCGAAGTTCGCATACGCTTCGAGTGGGGGTACGGGCAGGCTCGGCGCCATGACCCGGCGCTGGGGCAGAAAGCCGCCCAAGGCGGCACGCCGCGCGTTCAAGTAGCGCAATTCGGGGCTGTCGGGGGCTGGCTTGTAGAACGCTAGCGCGGCAACATCGGCATCCGACAGCGGCAGATGAAAGCGATCGCGGAAGGATTTCAGCGCTTCCACATCGAGCTTCTTCGCCGAGTGCGAGGTCATGCGCGATTCACTGGTGCCGCCCATGCCGAAGCCCTTCTTGGTCTTGGCCAGGATCACGGTGGGTTGTCCGCGATGTGCCTGTGCGGTGGCAAACGCCGCGTAGAGTTTGCGGAAATCATGGCCGCCGCGCCGCAAGGCATCGATTTCCGCCTCCGACATATGCGCCACCAGCTTGGCGAGTTCCGGATCCTGCTGAAAAAAATTCGCGAGGTTGTACCCACCGTCCTTCGCGCCCAGCGTCTGGTATTCACCATCCGGCGTGGCCGCAAAAATGCGCAACAAGGTGTGGTGCGTATCGCGCTGAAACAGCGCATCCCAATCTGACCCCCACAGCACTTTGATCACATTCCAGCCGGCGCCCGTGAACAGCGCTTCCAGCTCCTGAATAATCTGGCCGTTGCCCCGTACCGGACCGTCGAGTCGCTGCAGGTTGCAGTTGATGATGAACGTGAGGTTATCGAGCTTCTCGCGTGTGGCTAAGGTCAGGCCTGCAATCGATTCCGGTTCATCCATTTCGCCATCGCCAAACACCCCCCATACGTGGCGCGCATCGGTGGTGGCCAGATCGCGATCGCGCAAATAGCGCAGGAAGCGGGCTTGATAAATGGCGCTGATCGGACCGATGCCCATGGACCCCGTGGGGAATTGCCAGAAGTCCGGCATGAGCCAGGGATGCGGGTAGGAGCACAGGCCGTTGCCGCCGACTTCCTGGCGATAATTCGCCAGTTGGGTATCCGAGAGACGACCCTCCAGGAACGCGCGGGCATACACGCCGGGTGCCGAATGCGGTTGAAAGAACACGAGGTCGCCACCGCCTTGAGCGTCCGGACCCCGAAAAAAATGATTGAAGCCGACCTCGAAAATTTCCGCCGCCGAGGCGTAGCTCGCGATATGACCACCCAATTCCCCATGCGCGTGATTCGCGCGCATGACCATCGCGAGCGCGTTCCAGCGTATGACAGAAGTCAGGCGCTCTTCGAGCGCGAGATCGCCGGGATACGGCGCTTGGCTATCGAGCGGGATCGTATTGCGGTAGGCCGAGTAGGGCAGGGTGGGTGCGCGCACGCCGGACTCGCGCAGGCG
>JAYTEX010000007.1:0-2603 GCA_043734785.1 Pseudomonadota bacterium
CCGGACTTGTATCGTTTCTATCGAGCGCATACTATTTAATCAGGTAATTAATAAAGTCGAAATCCCTGGTCGGCGCGCCCTCGGGCCATCCGTCACGGCGCCGCGACCCGCAACCGCAGGAGTGCGCTGCCGATGATCGCAGAACTCGATCCGCAAACGCGGAAAGCCATCGAACAAACGCGCGCCGGTCTCGCCGAAGCGCGCCACCTGCCGGGCTACTACTACACCTCGCAGGAAATCTTTCAGCGCGAAATCGATACCATCTTCATGCGCGAATGGTTGTGCGTGGGTCGGATCGAGGAATATGCCAACGAGGGCGACTACCGCGCAATGCGCATTGCCGGCGAGCCGCTGTTGATCTGTCGCGGCAGCGATCAGACGCTGCGGGCATTTCGCAATCTGTGCCAGCATCGCGGCGTCGAAGTCGCAGTCGGCCAGGGCAACACCAAGCGCTTCGTCTGCCGTTATCACGCCTGGACTTACGGCACGGATGGCCGTCTCGTCGGTGCGCCACACAGCAGCGAAGTCGACGGTTACGATTTCAAGGATTGCCGTCTGCCGACCGTGAATCTCGACACCTGGGGCGGTTATATCTTTGTCAATTTCGACCTGGCTTGCCGGCCGCTGGCAGAGTGCCTGGATCAGGATGGCGTGCGTGAGTTCGCCGCCTTTCTCCAACCTGAGAACACGCGTGTCTCGGACAAGTTCGAATTCGAAGTGCCGTGCAACTGGAAGTTCGTGCCTGAGAACCTCATGGACATGTACCACGTCGGGGTTATCCACAAGACCTCTTTCGGCGCGCATTTCCCCGTCAACGATTTCCGTTTCAATCTGACCGGGCGCGGCTACAACGCGGTCTATGAAGCGCTCACGATGGCACCTAACGGCGTCACGCTGTTCGGCGCCATGCCCTGGCTCGAGGGCAAAGTCAGCGACAAGTTCGCCTGCACGACCTGGATCCGGCCGAGCATGAATATCTTCGGCCGGCACGACTTGATACAGCCGTGGGTGGCGATGCCGATAGACGTCAACCGTACGCACATCACGGTCTATACGCAGTTGCCGGAGACCTATTTCGACCTGCCCGGTTTCGCCGAGAAGAACAAGATTTACGCGGATTTTATTCGCCTCGTCGCGACCGAGGACGAAGCGATGCTGGAGTCCCTGCAGACCGGCGTCAGCTCGCGTGGGTTTACGCCGGGGCCGACGGTCAAACTCGAACGGGCCATCCATCACCTGCTCAACTACTACCTTGACACCTTGCTTGCGGCGGATCCCAAGGCGCACGCAGTCCGCATCAAGGACTGCCGCAGCGCGCTGGCCGAGGGGCGCACCAAGAATCCGGAAGCCTGCGATGGCGGGTACTCGAAATCGTTTGGTCCGGTACACGCCTGAGCACGGGAGAACGCTGATGAACGCCGCGCTGAAAGACTTGTTCCTCGAAGAATTCGCGCTCTGCGAAATCGGCCCGGGGCAGACTATCGCCGTACTCTCTGAAGGGGAGCAGCTGCGTGACTACGCCGAGATCTCGCTGGCGGCGGCGTCCGCGCTCGGCGCACGCGTCGTCGACGTGAACCTGCCGGTGGCCCACGCGATGGACGCCAGTGAGCGGATTGCGAATGTCGGCAAGAACCCGTTGAGCGACTACCCGGACTCGCTGCGCCAGTGTTGCGAAGCGGACATGGTTATCGATCACATGCTGCTGCTATTTTCGCATGAGCAGATTACGATGCAGCGGGCCGGAACGCGGGTGCTGTTGGTCGTCGAACCGGAAGAAATCCTGTCACGTCTGTTTCCCGATACAACGCTGCGGCGACGGGTCGAAGCGGGCGAGAAACGCCTGCACGCCGCGCGCGAATTGCGCTTTACCAACGCACTCGGTACTGACGTCACGTATCAACTGGACGGCCGCGAGATCCTTACCGAATACGGCTACACCACTACGCCAGGCCGCTGGGATCACTGGCCCGGTGGATTTCTCGCGACCTTGGCCGGTAACGGCGACGTCAATGGGCGCGTGGTCATGGCTACCGGCGACATCATTTATCCGCTCAAGCGTTTCGTGCAATCACCGATAGAGTTTGTCATTCGACAGGGTCGTGTGATCGAGATTAACGGCGGCGAGGATGCCGCGCTATTGCAGCGTTTCATCGACGGTTATCACGACTCGCGGGCTTACGCCATTTCGCATATCGGCTGGGGGCTCAACGCTGCCTGCACCTGGGATGTCGATCTGCCCGGCATCGGCATGGACGGTCGCGCGCATTACGGCAATGTGCTGTTCTCGATGGGGCCGGACACGGAATTCGGTGGCGACAACGACACCCCCTGCCACCTCGATCTACCGATGCGGAACTGCACGCTGTTCCTCGATGGTCAGGTGATTGTCGAGGATGGCGAAGTCCTGCCGAGAGACATGCGCGCGTGACAAGAACCGACCCGCAACCCCATAGATCACCTGCATGATTGTCGATACTGCAGGCGCGGACATTTACGTCGAGGAAGAAGGCAGCGGCGCACCGCTATTGTTAATCCACGGTCTCGGCATGAGCAGTGCGCTGTGGCTGAACCAGATGCCGGCATTCGCGCCGCATTACCGCACC
>JAYTEX010000008.1:0-4218 GCA_043734785.1 Pseudomonadota bacterium
AGGAGAGCCAACCGAGTACACCGGCGGCAAACATAATCCACCACGGTGGCCAGACGTCGACTGCGGTTGCGGCGAGCGCGAGATTGACAGTGCCGGCTACCCAACCTTTACACGCGGCGATCCAGGTTGCGTCGGCGAGGGAGACTTTGCGAGTCAGGTTGTTATCGAGTGCCCACGCGGCACACGCACCGAGCACTGCAAGTGCCGGCAACATTGCGCCGAAGCGCACCTCACCCGGCCACGACACCACCACTGCGCCGAATACGATGGCAGCCATGCCAGACGCGATGCGTCGATCGAAGTTTTCATGGAACACGCACCAAGCGAGCAACGCCGTGAGGACGCCTTCGGCATTGAGCAGCAGCGAGACACCGGATGCCGGCATCGTGGTGAGACCGAACATCAGCAACACCGGTGCCACCACCCCGCCGGCCATGATCGCGCCCGCAAGCCAGGGCCAATCGGCGCGAGACGGATAGACGGGAGCTGCGCGCTTGAATAACCGCACCACGCTGAGCCCCATGCCCGAGCCCAGATAAAGCAGGCCCGCCAACAACCACGGATTGACGTTATCGAGCAGGAGTTTGGCGAACGGCGTACCGGCGCCGAAGAGCACCGCGGCCGTGATGGCGGCCGCGATACCGGAGGTTCGCCATGATGGTTCGGACTCGGTCATTCCATGTCTTCTTCCAACACCGTGGTGAGTCGTGCAGTTACGCTACGCTCAGGCGCGTGCAGGTTGCGGCGCGGTTTGGCATTCTGTCGTCGCGGTGGCTGCCCGGTGTACAAGGCGATACAGCACCGGCAACACCAGCAAGGTCAGGATGGTCGAGGAGATGATCCCGCCAATGACGACAGTCGCCAGCGGGCGCTGTACCTCTGCACCCGCCCCGATCGCCATCGCCATTGGCAAAAAGCCGAGCGACGCGACCAACGCAGTCATCAAAACCGGGCGCAGGCGTACGCGGGCGCCTTGATGTATCGCCTCATCCAGCGCGATGCCCTGCTCGCGCAATTGGCGGATGAAAGACAGCATCACCAAACCATTCAATACCGCCACCCCCGATAACGCGATAAAGCCGACACCCGCCGAGATCGACCACGGAATACCGCGTATGGCGAGTGCGAGGATGCCGCCGGTCAGCGCAAACGGCACTCCGGTGAACACCAACAGGCCGTCCTTCAGATTACCCAGGCTCGCGTAGAGCAACACGAAAACCAGCAATAAGGCGACTGGCACGACCACCGTTAGCCTGCGTGCCGCGCTTTGAAGTTGCTCGAAAGTGCCGCCCCAGCCCACCCAATAACCCGCCGGAATCTCCACCTGAGCTTCAAGCGCGGCCCGTGCTTCGCCCACGAAGGAGCCGATGTCGCGATCGCGGACATTGGCGGTGATGACCGCGCGGCGTTTGCCGTTCTCGCGACTGATCTGATTCGGCCCCGGTGCCAATTCGAAGTCCACTAATGCCGACAGCGGTAAATAGCCCGTGCCGGGTGCACGTCCGGGCAGTGGCACCGGTAGGCGCTTCAAGGCCTCCATGTCTTGACGCAAACGTTCGGGGAGGCGCACGACGATATCGAAACGCCGGTCGCCTTCAAATATTTCTCCTGCCACGCGGCCGGCAAGCGCTACCTCGATGACGTCCTGCACGTCGCCCACATTGAGACCGTAACGCGCGATTGCGTCGCGTTTCATCCGCACCGTCAGCACCGGTAAGCCGGTAATCTGCTCCACCTTGACATCGGCTGCGCCCGGGATCCGCTCCAGTACTTCGGCAATCTCGGTGCCTGTCGCCACCAGTTGATCGAGATCGTCACCGAAAAGTTTGACCGCGACGTCCGAGCGCACGCCGGACAGCAATTCGTTAAACCGCATCTGGATCGGTTGCGTGAACTCGTAGTTATTGCCAGGAACCAGCGCCGTCTTCGCTTGCAGTTCCTGTAACAACACGGCGCGCGGCTTGGACGGATCCGGCCATTGCGCGCGCGGTTTCATCATCACAAAATTGTCGGCGACGCTGGGTGGCATCGGATCGGTGGCGACTTCCGCAGTGCCGAGCTTGGCAAAGATGACATCCACCTCTGGTAACTCTTTAATCTTCTTTTCCAACGCGTGCTGCATCGACACGGCCTGGGTCAGACTGGTACCGGGGATGCGCAACGCGTGCAGGGCGATATCGCCCTCGTACAAGCTCGGAATGAACTCACTGCCCATGCGCGTACCGATGAATCCGCAGTAACCAATCAGGGCGAGCGAACCAATGATGACGGTCGCGCGATGAGTCAGTGCCCAGGCGAGGGCGGGTGCGTACCCGCGCTGCGCGAGCGTGACCAGACGGTTCTCCTTTTCCTGCACTTCGCCGGTGACGAACAACGCCACAGCGGCCGGAATAAAGGTGACCGAAAGGAGCATTGCGCCCAGTAAAGCCGTGACGACCGTGAATGCCATCGGATGGAACATCTTTCCCTCTACGCCCTGCAGTGCAAAGATCGGCAGGTACACGACCATGATGATGAGCTGCCCAAATAACAGCACACGACGCGTCTCGCGCGCGGCCTCGAAAACCACCGCGAAGCGCTCAGCACGAGACAGCGTGCGGCGCAATTTGTGCTGCTCCTCGCCCAACCGGCGTAGCGAGTTCTCGACAATGACCACCGCGCCATCGACGATGATCCCGAAATCGAGCGCACCCAAACTCATCAGATTAGCGCTCACTTTCTGATTCACCATCCCGGTGAAAGTGAAGAGCATCGACAATGGAATGATCATCGCGGTCAGGAAGGCTGCCCGGAAGTTGCCGAGGAACGCGAACAGCACGGCGATCACCAACACCGCGCCTTCGAGCAGATTCTTGCGCACGGTAGCGATGGTGGCGTCCACTAGTACAGTGCGATCGTAGACTGTCTTCGTGATGACGCCGGCGGGCAAAGATTTGTCGATCTCCGCCAACTTGGCTGCGATCCGTCGCGCGACTGTGCGGCTGTTCTCACCAATCAGCATGAACACGGTGCCCAATACGACCTCTTCACTGTTAGCGGTGGCCGCCCCGGTGCGCAATTCCTTGCCCAAAGTGACTTCAGCGACATCACGAATATAAATCGGCACACCGTCATTACTGCCGAGGACAATACTGCCGATCTGCGCCATATCAGCAACCTGGCCAGGCGCGCGGATCAGGTATTGCTCACCACTCTTCTCGATGTAGCCAGCGCCGACATTCGCGTTATTGCGGGTGAGAGCTGCAAGCAGGTCCTGGAGACTAAGCCCATATTCGATAAGACGAGTAGGATTCGGCGCGACCAGAAACTGCTTCTGATAGCCACCGATCGAATTGACTTCGGTCACGCCAGGGACCGTGCGCAATTGCGGCTTGATGATCCAATCCTGGACAGTGCGCAACTCGGTCGGCGTGTACGGCCCTTCGGCGCGGGGATGATCGGGATCGTTCTCCACTATGAACATGAAAATCTCGCCCAAACCAGTGGCGATCGGCCCCATGGTCGGCGAGATGCCGGGCGGCAGCTTCTCGCGTGCCTCCTGCAGACGCTCATTGACAAGCTGGCGTGCGAAATAGATGTCCGTGCCGTCTTCGAAGATCACCGTGACTTGCGACAAGCCGTAGCGCGACAGCGAGCGCGTGCTCTGCAGCCGGGGGAGTCCGGCCAGCGTGACTTCGACGGGCAGCGTAATGCGTTGCTCGGCCTCAAGCGGCGAGTAACCCGGCGCTTCGGTATTGACCTGCACCTGGACATTAGTGATATCGGGGACCGCATCGATCGGCAGGCGCTGATAGCTATAAATGCCGAGCGCCGCCATTGCAAAGGTGCTCAGGAGTACCAACCATCGATGGTGGATGGAAAACAATAAAATTTGATCGAACATGGCGTTGATTCCCCTTAATGGTCGTGGCTGGCGCCGGCTTTACCCAGCTCCGCTTTGAGCACGAAGGCGTTATCCGTGGCGTAGCGCTGACCAGCACCGATGCCGCTCGTGACCTCCACCCATCCTCCATCGCGACGGCCCAATGTCAGCGGTCGTACCTCAAATTGTTCGCCGTACCGCGCGAACACCACCTGCCAGTCGCGAAAGGTCTGGATGGCATCGGATTTCACCGCCACCGGCACCTCAGCCATTGCCAGCACGATGTCAGCCTCCACGAACAGGCCTTCGCGCCAACGGGTGTCTGGGTTCGGGAACTCGACATGGGCAATGGCGGC
>JAYTEX010000009.1:0-8284 GCA_043734785.1 Pseudomonadota bacterium
GCTAACTGCTCAGACTCATACCCCGTTGGATTCACGGGCCTCGTTCAGACTCATACCCCGTTGGACAAGGCTGCCCGTTGCCGTGACTGCCTTGAGGCGCTATCGTGCGTCCGCTTTCCGCTTTTGCAGCCGATGAAGCCCTTCAGCTTCCGCCGCTGATCTGCTCTCCCTACAGTGCGCCCCATGTCAGACGCACGCATCCAGATTTTCAGGCCAGGCACCCATGTCACCGCCAGCGGTGACTCACTCACGTTTGCGGCCTCTGATCTCGCCGCGACGGCCGCCGCCTATGATCCGGCACTCTCGCAAGCCCCGATTGTGGTCGGCCACCCCAAGCTCGATGCGCCGGCTTATGGTTGGGTCAAAGACCTGACCTTCGCCGAAACGCTGCAAGCCGAGCCCGACCAGATCGAGCCCCAATTCGCCGAGCTCGTGCGCACTGGGCGCTTCAAGAAAGTCTCTGCCGCGTTCTATCCGCCGCAACACCCCCGCAATCCGGTACCGGGCGTGTACTACTTACGCCACGTTGGGTTTCTCGGTGCGCAGGCACCCGCCGTGAAAGGCTTGCGTGATGCGAGCTTTGCGGATGATGAAGCCGGCGTGATTGAAATCGAATTCAGTGCAGACGCCTGGAGTGTCGCACGCGTGTTTCGCGCGCTGCGCGAATGGATGCTCACCAAGTTCACCGTCGAAGACGCCGATCGCGTCGTCCCCGATTACGTGATTCAAGAATTGGATGCTGCCGCGCGCGATGTCCTGACGCCGCCCGCGCCCGCCAGCTCGGCACCGATGTACAGCGAGCCCCTTACCGCAACGACAACCCTACGATATGAGGACTCTGCAATGACCGCAGAAGAGAAAGCCGCGCTTGCCGCGCGCGAAGCCGCGATTGCGGCCAAAGAAACCGAATTCGCTGAGCGCGAAGCGCGTATCCAAGCAGGTGAAGAGACGACTCTCCGTGCGAAGGAAGCCGAATTTGTTGAGCGCCTCGTCACCGACGGCAAAGTTCTGCCACGCGACAAAGCCGCCTTCGTGGAATTTCTGATCGATGCGCCCGAGATCGAATTCACGGAAGGCAGCGCATTGGTGAAGCAATCGCGCGACGAATGGTTTCACGGCTGGCTCGCACGCTTGCCGAAGCAGGTGGAGTTCAGCGAGCTCTCCGCCGCATCCGGGGACCCGACTGCCGTCGAATTCTCAGCCCCGCCTGGCTGGTCGGTGGATCAAGCGCGCTTAGCGGTGCACCAGGCGGCACTGGCCTACCAGCACGCACACCCGGCCGTCAGTTACGCCGACGCTATCAAAGCCGCTCGCTGATCGCGCGCGTCTATAAGGAGCTCTCGTTATGTCACGCAACCATACCCCCATCCTCACGCTGACGATTGTGGCCACCGGCACGATTGTCGCTGATCGCTTTATCACCCCGCTCGGCGCCCAAGCCGTGGCAGACGCGAACACGCTAGGCGTCTCGCGTGTGGCCGGTGTCAGCGGAGACAAGTTAACCGTCGATGTGGATGGCACGGCGGTCGTGGAAACGGGCGCGGCGATTACCGTCGGGCAGACCCTGAAAGTCGATGCGTCCGGACGCGCCATCCCGTGGGTGACCGCCGGCGCCAGGGTCGGCATCGCACTCGAAGCCGCCTCGGCTACGGGCCAGTTCATCGAAGTTCGATTGATTCAGAACGCGGTTTAAGGAGCCTTTATGCCACAGTTAACAACCACTCAAGCACGCGTGATCGATCCGGTATTGACCGAGGTCGCACGCGGCTATAGCAACGGCGAAATGGTCGGCATGTCGCTCTTCCCGTTGGTGCCAGTCGCCCAACGCGGCGGCCGCGTGGTGACTTTCCGTAAGGAAGATTTCCGGACCTATAACACCGCCCGCGCGCCAGGCACGGACACCAAACGCGTGCAGTTTGGCTACGATGGCAGCCCGTTCGCCCTCGATCAGCATGCGCTCGAAGGCCAAGTGCCGTTCGAGCATATGCAGGAGGCGGCCGCAGTACCGGGTATCGACATGGCACGCCTCGCCGTGATGAAAACGCAGAACATCATCGCGAATCGCTTGGAAATCCAGCAGGCGACGATTGCGACCACTGCCGCGAGCTATGCCGCGACCAACAAGGTGACGCTCGCGGGTGTCTCGCAGTGGTCCGACCCTGCCGCGACGCCGGTGAATGACATCGAAACGGCGAAAGAAGCCATCCGCAAGCAAGCCGGGCGCCGACCGAACACGGTCATCCTGGGTGCCGCCGTGTTCGCGAAGCTCCGCACCAACCCGCAGATAGTGGATCGCATCAAATATACCGGCCGGGATGTCGCGACCTTGGAGCTCCTCGCCGGGCTCTTTGGCGTGCAGCGCGTGCTCTCGGGCGATGCGATCTTCCTGGATGCCAGCGACACCCTGCAGGATGTGTGGGGCAAGTTCGTGGTCATCGCTTACACCGATTTGAGCGGCATCAATGATATGGGCGTGCCGAGCTACGGCTACACCTATCGGCTGCGCGATTACCCGATCGCTGAGCAGGCTTACGAAGATCGCGGTGCGAAGTCGTGGATTTATCCGGTCACGGATGAAGTCTCGCCCGTGATGGTGGGAGCTGACGCCGGATATCTGATCTCGGCGGCGATTGCGTAAGCGCTCATTTAATCGACAGCGAGGAATTCAACGATGGCCAAAGCCAAGAACGCGGCAGCGCAATCTGCCGCGACCTACACCGTCCGTGAGCCGCTGCGGCATGACGGCATCGATTATCAGCCGGGAGATTCGATCGAATTGCGCGAGGTCCAGGCGGCCACCTTGATCGCGCAGATGGTGCTGGAGAGCCCATTGCCAGCCATCGATCCCGATTTGCCAACCGAAGCACACGCCTGACTCAACGCCCGTGGCAAACGTCCTTCATCGAACGACCCTGGACTACCGCGAGAGCGTCAACACGCCCGATTTCCCAGTTGCACAGTGGATCATCGACCCCGATCTATCAGCGGTCGCTGGCGTGGCGCACAAGTACTGGAAAATCCTGATAGATGCAGTGCTCGCGATGACTCAGGTTGAGCGCGACGCGGTAGATGCGGCGGAAGTCACCGCGCGACGCGATGCGGCGGTGGCCACACTGATTCAGGTTGAGGGAGTCCAGCGAGCCTTTATGCTGATCGTGCTGGACGAGCTAAATTTGGGCGCGCTTAAAATTAACGCCTTGCTCGCCGCGATTGGTGCGGCGACGAGTCTGGCCGGGCTCAAAACAGCGGTATCGCTCATCGCCGATTACCCCGCGCTAACGGAAGCTAAGTTACGCACCGCGATCCGTAATCGGCTGGGGACGTAACGATGGCTAGCGGGGACACCTTAATCGTTTTTGGTCCGCTCTCAAATGAGCCGCCTGCGACGGGGTACGCGACGCTGGATACGCGTAATTCGCATCCATGCTTGGATTTCGATGATGCTGCCGCGACGGAATCAGCCATCTTTTCGGCTGTATTGCCGCGTCATTACGCCGGCGGTGGGATCACCGTGTTACTGCACTGGTCGGCGACCACTGCGATCACCGGCAATGTAATGTGGCAATCCGCTTTTGAGAGAATGAGCGCGATAGCATCGGCTCCACTGGATATCGATACAGACGGGTTCGCGACACCGGTTACGTGGACAGCACAGGCGACAGATCCGACGCTATCCGGCAACGTTGTAATCGATTCGCAGGCACATACCAACGGGGCTCAGATTAATTCTATTGCGGTGGGCGATTTATTCCGAATCAAGGTCGAGCGCCTGGGTTCAAACGCTTCCGACACGATGGTGGGCGATGCGGAATTGCTCGGTGTAGAGCTGAGAGAAGTCTGATGGCGCGAAAATTTACAGAGGTGTCGAGCAATTCTGGGAAATACTCAGGGGCTCTTGTAACCGGCACCCCGTTATCAATGGTTGCTTGGGTACGGCTAGCTGCTGTCGGGAGTGTTATTCGCACTATTCTATCAATCAGAAATTCTGCATCGGGCGTAGAAAATAACTGCTGGACATTGGGAATGGGCGTTGGGGAGCAGATAGAGGCCAAAACAGGAACATCGACTACCCAGGGTAGCACCACTGCCGGCGCTCTTACTCCCGGGACGTGGGCACATGCTGGCGCTGTATTTTCTACGTATGAAAACCGCGTGGCTTATCTTGATGGCGTCGCAGCAACAGCCAATTTGTCGATTAGAAGCCCATCTTCTGTCAATGTAACTAATATCGGGTATGAAGAAACATCTGCCGGTGGGGCCTTATTTTGGGACGGAGATCTAGCAGAACTGGCTGTTTACGATGCCGCACTGACAACCGCTGAAATGTTGATTTTATCAAAAGGGATCTCCCCGCTTTTCGTACGCCCCTCCAATCTAGTTGGATACTGGCCGTTTATTGGGAACACCAGTCCGGAAATTGAATTGATCAATAGGTATGCACTTACACTTACAGGGCCTCCGACCAAAAGCGCTCATCCACGCGTCTTGTGGCCAAGAGCGAGAATCTACAGTTTCCCGAGCGGCGCAATCGTCAAGTTCATTGTCGACGCCGGTGCCGGCGCGGATGCAGCGCCCAGTGTCTCGGTATCGCTCGGACTGAGCGACACCGGTGCCGGCGTGGACACTGCACCAGGCGCGGCCGCCGCCGTCCCCGTTGCGGATACTGGCAGCGCGGCCGATCTTATCGCGGCCATTAGCGCGGCCCTTTCGCTCACGGATACGGCCTCTGGCGCCGATGCCGTCAGCATCATCACGGATGTCCTTTTATCGGTGACCGACAGCGGCACGGCGGCGGATGTTATCGCGTCCATTCTCGCGAGCCTGAGCGTCAGCGATGTCGGCACCGGCGTGGAGGCGATTACCAACCTCAGTGCGTCACTGAGCATCGCAGACACCGGTGCCGGCGTTGATGCGACCCCTACTATCGCCGCGTTGCTTGCGCTCAGCGACACCGCGGTCGGCGCTGATGCGCCCCCTGCCATCGCCGCGTTGCTGGCGCTCAGCGACACCGCGGTCGGCGCGGACGCCATCAACGTTCTGCAAGCGATCCTGATTTCGATTGCGGACAACCTGATCGGCGCAGATGCGATCTCACTGACGGCGGCCGTTTCACTTAGCGACACGGCGACCGGGGTCGACATTCTGCAATCGGTTGCCGCATTGCTCGCACTCGCCGATAGCGGCATCGGTATCGATGTTGCTGCCCGCTTCGACGCCCAAGTCCGCTTGCTCAAGATGACCTTCACTGTGCGCATGCGCCGGATTGCTTTCCGGATGGCAAAGCGCTTCATGTCTTTCAAACTCGCTGCGTGAGGCGCCAATGAACCTACACGAATCCATGACGTACAAGACCCAATGGGTCATCCGCCGCTATGTCGACGATGAGGCCTTCGCGCGTGGCGAGTCCTACCGGGATTCGATCATCGACGGCAATCTGCTGTTGAATGAAGGTATCGCAGATCTGTGGGATTTGACGTGCGGGTTGGGCACCCCCACTGCGTTCAGCAATGCGAACGCCCGTCTTGGGGTAGGCGATTCCGCCGCCGCCGAAGCGGCGACCCAGACAGATTTACAGGCCGCGAGCAACAAGACCTACAAGGCGATGTCGGCGAGCTATCCGTCCCGTGCCGCCCAGACCGTGACCTGGCGCGCGGTGTTTGTCAGCGCTGATGCGAACTACGCCTGGGCCGAGTTCTGCGTCGATAACGGCGCCACTGCGTTGAAGACCTTGAATCGCAAGGTGAGTGCCCAGGGCACCAAGGCATCGGGCCAGACCTGGACCCTCGACCTCGCGATCACCTTGTCTTGATGCGCGCATGGTCGATGTCGTCAAAGAGCGGACCACCAGCTATCTCAGCGTGGATTTTAAGGACAAGGCTGGGAGTCTGGTGGCGCCGGCCAGTGTGCTCTACAGCGTGTACTGTATGACCAACGCCCAGCAGCTGCGTGCGGATACGGCACTGTCTCCCGGCTCCACCATCGAGATCACGCTCAATGCCACGGATAACGCCATCGTGAATGCGGCCAGTAGCCGTGAGCGGCGCCGGGTGACCATCAAAGCGCTCTACGGGACGAACGATGAGCTGAACGATCAGTACGAGTACTACGTGCAGAACCTGGAGCGCGCGCCGTGACCTACGCCACCAAGGAGGATCTGATCGAGCGCTTCGGCGAGGATGAAATCGTGCAGCTCACCGACGAGCTCCAGCAGGGCGAGGTTGACGATCTGAAGCTGTCGCGCGCGCTCGGCGACGCCGATGCCGACATCAATGGGTATCTATCCGGCCGCTACACCATGCCGCTGGCCAGTACGCCGCCGATCGTGAAACGCCTGGCGTGCGAAATCGCGCGCTATCACCTCTACAACAAGGCGGCCCCGGAAGCCGTTGAAACTCGCTACAAGGAGGCGATTCGCACCCTCGAAGGGATCGCCAAAGGGCTCATCAGTCTGGGGCTCGATGCCATTGGCGGACTGATCGCCCCCACCGGCGCACCGGATTTCAGCGCGCCCGCGCGAGTCTTCACGCCAGAGACCCTGGCGGACTACTGATGATCGAGAACTACCTCGAACTAGAACCGCTCATCGTCGCGCGGATCGTGAGCGAAGTGCCGGGCCTGCGCAAAGTCTTCGGCATGGCAGAGCTCGCCAGCATTCGCGAGAAAGCGGCGCAGTTCGCGCCCTGCGCGTGCGTGGTCTACGACGGTGACACGGTGCCAAGCGGCGACGGCGCACGCGGTGGCCAGGGTCAAGCCCAGTTGGTGCTGCAGCGTTGGGTGGTGTGGCTGATCGTGCGCAACGTGCGCGATGGGAACGACGGCGCGGCAGCACGAACCGACGCTGGGCCGTTACTGTCGCGCTTGATCACCGCGCTCGCCGGGTGGTCACCGACGCCGAGCCGGCGGCCGCTGCGGCGTGCCAATGCGCCACGGCCTTTGTTCGAGGATGGCGTGATTCACTTTCCGGTGCTCTTCGAGGCACCGTTAATCACTGTTTAAGGAGATCTCAGATGGGTTGGGTAAAACAGACGAACTTTTACAGCGGGCAGGGCACAGTGCAGGTCGCGGTCCGCGATGCACTGGGACAACCCAAGGGCTTTGACCTTCTGGGTGATGTTTCCAAATGTGACATCGCGATTGAGGAGGATGTGCGGGACGTCAAAGATTCGCAGGCCGGCCAGCGGGGGATCGCCTTGCGCTATACCGTCGAGACCAAGGCGAACATTGAGATGACGCTCCGAAATATCTCGGCAGCTGTCCTGCAGCTCGTCTTGCGCGGTGATCTCACGAGAGTCCTTGCCAGTAACGTCGTCGGTGAAGCCGTGAAGCTCTACAACGGGCGGATTCTCAAGCTCAGGCGCCAGAAAACCTCGGCGGTGATCATCAAGCGCGGCGCAACGCCGTTGATTGCCTACGTGAACGACGCGACGCCCTTCGACTATAAAGTGAACCTCGACGGCGGCTCGATCCAGATGAACGATGGATCGGTGGCGGCGATTTCGGCGCTGACGACCGGCGGCACCGTGCCAACCGCCATCACGATCGGGGCGACCACCAGCGTCACCGTCGCGAACACCGCGGCGGTCGGCGATTTTGTCGCGCTCACCGGGTTCGCCGGCGCCGACGCCGCGCTGATTAACGGCAAGTCGCATAAGATCCTGACGGCGACGTCCGCCATCGTCACGCTCGATCTCAACACCGTCGGCAAGACCATCACCATCGGCGTCCCGTTGTCGGCGTTCGATGGCGTCGCGCTCACGGCCGATTATGCGTTTGCGCTGCAATACCAAATTGATGCGCTCACGCAAAACGCGGCCGAGCGGTATCTGTTAATTGAGGGACTGAACACCGTGACCGGCGGTAGTCCGGTGAACGTAGAGGCGTTCCGGGTGCTGCTCGAATTGCCGGGCAGCCTCTCGTTGATCGGGGATGACAATATCGCTGAGCTCACCCTGCGGGGCTCGATACTCTTAGATGCCCTGCAACCCGTGGGTTCCCAGTACTTCCGGCAGACGTTGCTCGCGGCCTGACCATGAGTGATCTAGACACGTTGTTTCCGGCGTCAGTCACCGTTGAGGTGGGCGGCGTCACGGTTGAAATTCGCGAACTCACGGTTGCCCAGCTACCTGAGTTCCTGCGCACGGCGACACCGCTGATGTCGGTGTTGTCTGGTGCGGCTGGCTTTGAGCCCTCGGAGTTGCTGCCCCAGATGGAGACGGTGGTCCTCCTGGTCGCAGTCGCGACCGGGGTGGATCGCACCTGGCTCAACACACTGCCGGCACGCGAG
>JAYTEX010000010.1:0-10747 GCA_043734785.1 Pseudomonadota bacterium
CGCCGAGTGCCCCCCCCTGTGTCAGGCGAGTTGTCGCGAATCTGAGTATCCGCGCGAGCGGGTCTACTCCGCTGTTGGGCTTCGCAAGCTCACCCCAACCTACCCAATCGGGTCAAGCTCACCCCAACAACCCCGATCGGGATTCGTATCTGCGCGCGATGCTGCAAGCTTTCGCTCTGCTTAACTGGCTGAACCCTCCGTTTAATCCGCCTCGAACGGAAATAATTCCTACGGCCTCTATTCATTTCTTCTGACTTTAAAGATTAATTAAATTAATAAGTTGGGAATGCAAGTCAAAGTAATGTATAAAGCTTGATGAGGACTCAGTGGAGTATGGATTAATGAATCTCAGGGCACAGTTTCTCTGCGCCAGTACAGTGATGGCAACCGTGATCGTTGCCACCACCACACCGCTGGCGGCGGCGGCGGCACTTTCGAATGCGATGTCGAAGATGGATCGCACCATGGCGACGTTCAACCCCATCGGCAAGTACGTGCGCAAACCGTTGGAACGAGCCGTTCCGAAACTGAGTTTTAAGGGCTCGTTCAAGCACTGGTCAGACATGCTGATCGACACCAATGATAAGGTCGGATTCCGGAATTTGGATTTCCGCTTCCTGCAACTGCAGAGCCTGCTCGAACTCGAAACCACTTATGCGTTGGCGCCTGGCCTCGATATTAATGCCGTCACTCACGCGCTATACGACGGGGTGTACGACTGGCAGGACTCCGCAGGGTTGTTTGCTGATCGCATCGATCGCACGGCCGAGGTCTACCACGACAGTGAACGCATCATGCGCGAACTCTACGTGAGTTATCGCACACCCGGCTTTGATCTATTGGTCGGCAAGCAGCAGGTGATCTGGGGCAAGATGGACGGGCAGTTCATCGACATCGTGAACGGAATGGATCGTCGCGAATCCGTGCAGCTCGAGACCGAGGATTTCGAAACGCGGCGACTGCCCACCTGGATGGCGAATACGACGCTGCACTTCGGGCGCAACTCACTGCAACTTCTCTATATCGTGGACTTCGAACAGGATCGGCAGCCGTTGCCGGGCTCACCGTGGTTCTCTCCGTTGATTCCGCCAGCGGCACTCTCGAACGATATCTCACTGCCGGTCAAACGCCCGCAGACTTCCGACTTCGAAGATCATGAATTCGGGATGCGCTTCGATCGCTCTGCAGGTGCGCTAACCTACGGGCTCATCTACGCCTACCTGTGGGACAAAAATCCCGTTCAACGTGTGATCGGGACCGAGGTAGGGGCTGCGGGAACGCTGCTACGGCTCCAGCCACGGCACGAGCGCCTGCACCATATGGGCGTGACTGCGGACTACGGAACCACCTTGCCACAGATGCCCTGGGTGGGCGCACTGCCGGCGGTGTTTCGCCTCGAAGCCTTGTGGACCAAGGGCGTGCGCTTTGCCGATTTCGACAAACAGGCTGCCGCGCGCGCCGGCGCCAGTACCGATGGCACTGCCGCGCACGATACCCTACGCGCGGCGATTGCCGCCGAGTTCGGTATGCCGGCCAACACCACCCTGATCATCCAGCCGTCTTTCTACTACACATTTGGCTGGAACCCTGCCCTGAGCTTCGGCTTTGGCGGTGGCATCGGGGATCAATGGACCTTGATTCCGGTGGTCTTTGTGTCGCGTCCATTCGCGTTCTCACGTGATCGCCTGAGCGTTAATTTCACGGCGCTCCCGGTCGTGGGCGGTCCGGAATTTGGTTGGCAAGGTCTCAAGACCAAATTGCGCGTGAAGTATAAATTCTCGCAGTTCGTAAGCAGCCAATTGATCTACAACGGCTACGATACCGGGCGCCCGAACGAACTCTACGGCCAGTACGACGAATGGGATAACGTCGGTTGGGAGATCAATTATGAATTCTGATGCTATCGCAAAATCCGCTGGTCGCACGCGCCAGTATCTGTGGCTTGCACTGTTGTGCTCGAGCATTGCGTGCGCCGACGAACCCACCTGGCGCACGGTCGAGCAACTGACCGCAGCGGAGCGTGCGTTGTTTGACCCGGATACCGCGACGCCACGCGACAGCACCTTGCCCTATCTGCCGGCGGAGCCCTATCCGTTCAAGCCCCCCTATACGGCCGAGGAAATGGGCTACCGTTCCTCTGAATTTCCGCATATCTCGCGTTGGCCGTATTCGATGATCGACGTGTTCGGGGTGATCACGAGTTCGGGGTATATCAACCAGGGCGCCGGGGTGACCTACATCTCCCCGACCACCGCACCAGGTCTGGATGGCTACATGCGCGGACTCAACGCCGGGGACGTGCATTCGCGCTGGTTATTTTTCAACACCTTCCCGCCCGAATCCGAGGCGGAACAACAGCTGTGGGTGATCTATCGTTCAGACCCCAAGTTCACCACGAAAATGGATTTCTTCATATATTCGCCGCAGCTGCGCCGGGTGCGACGGCAGCCGCAGCCACGGCGCGATCAGCGCTTTCCGGATAATGCACAGACCTTCGATGATGTGATGGGGCGTGATCCGTGGGAACTGGATTGGCGCTTGCTCGGCACCGATGTGCTCTACGAGACCGTGCGCTATCCCAATACGCGTCCCACGATCACGCTCAACGATAACGGCCAAGGGTTTGTCGAGCACAAGACCGCCGACTTCAAGCCGATGGGTGATCAATATCCACACTATCGCGCAGATGGCGGCGTCGATTGCTGGGTGGTGAAGGCAACGATCAAGACCGACATGGTCCCTGACTACAACGAGAAATACCTGATTTTCTGGCTTGATAAGCACAATTTCTATCCCTTGCGCACCGAGAAATACGGCCAGGACAACAACCTCATCATGGTTGAGGTACGGAACGCGAGACTGGAGAACCCCGCGCTGAAGGAATTTGGATATGCCGCGAACAACACCCTCTACTGGGATCTGCCGCACGACATCATGAGTTACAGTTTCCATGATGCACACATCCCGCATGCATGGACATCAGAGCAACAAGCCATGATTTTCACGCCGGAATTTATGCGCCGACAATGGCTGGTCGAGCCATTGAAGTCGCAAGCACTGGTCGAGAATCCCGACCATTACTTCCTGCGTCCCCACCTGGATCGCGATAAATTTCCGGAGGTACGGAAAATAGCGCTGACACCTGAACTAGAGGCGCGTGTACAGGCGCAGGAGAGCGCCGGACACTTGATCTTCGAGACAGGAGACGAGGCAGCTACCAGCGCGCCGTAGCCGCTCGTGCGCGCGCTGCGGAAGGTCTGGCTCGCACCTTGCCTGGTGTGCATCCTCGCGTGTCTCAGCGGGTGCGGCGACAAGGTGGCTCCAGTGCGCGAGGGAACACCACCGGGCCCTTACCGTCTCACGCTGGAATTCGCGCCGGCAAAACCGCTACCCCGCACCAAGACACAACTCACGTTCCGCCTCACCCATGCCACGAATGAGGCGGCTGTGCAAAACCTGCAGATCATCCACGAGCGAGCGCTGCATACGTTTATTATCGCGCGCGACTTTAGCAGTTTTGCGCACCTCCATCACGATGATTTCGCACCGCTCACCGCGCGCGACCTCGCGCACGGTCGCTTCACGTTTCCGTATGCGTTTCCGCAGGCAGGTCATTACCGCATCGTGAACGAATTCACACACCGCGATCGCACCTGGATGAAACAGTTCGATTTCACCGTCGGCGCGGCGTCCACTGTGCCCTCGGTCAAGATTGATCTCCGTCGGCGGCGATTCGTCGCGGGCTATCGCGCGACGCTATCGGTCTCTCCCGCTATTGTGGTCGCGGGTTACGAGGCCGAACTGGTCTTGGACCTCGCGCGCGAGAATCAACCGGTAACCGATCTCCAACTCCTATTGGGCGCCGAAGTGCATGTCGCTCTGTGGCGAAGCGACGGCGAACATTTTGGACACACCCACAGTTATACGCCGCAGATGGCGGCCATGATGCGCGCGATGGCTGAGCACGCTGGCCAGCACTCTGCGGCGATGATGCTGAAGATGATGTCGGCGCCGGCGAGTCTCGTGTATCCCGGTCCTCGGATCCCCATTCGCTACACGTTTCCAGAACCCGGGGTGTATCAGTTGTTTCTACAATGCGCGCCGGGCGGCGTGCCCAAGGTATTCCCGTTCATGCTGGAAGTGGTCGCGCATCGCGACGGGATGGACACCGCGCTCGATACCATCGTACCCGTGCCGTGAAGGTCTACGGTTGGACTGTTGCGCTCTGTTGGTGTTTCGCCAATGCACAAGCCGGACACGGCCTGATGAATTCCTTCGCGGGTATTGACTGGCTGCCGCCGGCTGGCACCACCCCGGCGGATCCGACTTATCGCGTAGAGCGCTGGCTGGAAGACACTGAACTCGCCGTCGCAGACACGCCGAGAAGGCTCCCGCTCGTGCTCGGTTTTGCGCGTGAGCGCCTGGCCGAAATTGAAGCGCTCATACGCGCCCACGATGCTGAGGCGGCCGGCCCGGCGATCGTGGCCTACGCTTCCCATCTGGTGCAGGCGAGCGCGATCGTGAACGGCCTTGAAGAGGCAGCACGGCCAGCTCCCTCGCTGGCGCTGGCGACGGCGTTGCTCGAGCACCAGTACATCGTCTCCAGCGACTATCTGGATCTGCCGCGCGAATCACGTGCAGTGCTGGCGGAAGTCATGCGGACTGCGGCGACGCACTACGCCGGGGTGCGCGCGCGACTGACCCGTCGGACGCAGGACAGCTTGTTTTTCAAGGAAGAGGAGGTTCGCTGG
Organism: Pseudomonadota bacterium; assembly: GCA_043734785.1. Lineage (GTDB taxonomy): Bacteria > Pseudomonadota > Gammaproteobacteria > CAIKBL01. Next base: position 4,752 of record JAYTEX010000010.1, read on the forward strand.
TCCTGGGACCAGGCACAGGGCGCGGATGCGCAGGATTTGTAACGAGGCGCCACGGGACCTGCGGCCATCCACCGGTCGTATTCCCTGGACCAGGGCCATTTCAATCGGCATCAAGCCCCTGCCGGATTCTTCCGAATGGCCAGACCGCCAATGATCCAAGCGCGGTGCGTTCTGGCAAATCGCGCGCACCTCGCCGACAATGTAGGGCCCCGTTGTTGGACGTATCGTCATGTTGCTGAGTGCGTCCACTTTCCCCTGCGCCTGTCGAGCGAGCATTAAGCCATGAGCGGCGCCCTCGATGGGGTTCGAGTCCTCGATCTGACCTCGGTCCTGATGGGACCGTTCGCGACTCAGCTCCTCGGCGACATGGGCGCTGAAGTGATCAAGGTAGAACCACCGACCGGGGATACTACGCGTGGTCTGGAGCCTGCACGCCATGCAGGAATGGGCGCCGCTTTCTTGCATGTCAATCGCAACAAACGCAGCATCGTGCTCGATCTCAAGCAACCCACAGGCCATGCCGCGTTGCTACGTCTCGTCAAGCTTTCGGACGTGCTGGTCTACAACGTGCGGCCATTGGCGATGGCGCGCCTCGATCTCGCCTGGCCGCGGCTATCCGCCGTCAATCCGCGCCTGATCTATGCCGGCGTTTTCGGTTATGGGCAGGACGGGCCGTATGCCGCCAAGCCGGCTTACGACGATTTGATCCAGGGTGCGATCGGCCTACCCTCGCTGGTCGCGAGAGTCGGTGATGGCACGCCGCGCTATGTACCGATCGCGCTCGTCGATCGCACCGTCGGCATGAGCGCCGCCATGGCCGTGTCTGCGGCGCTGTATCGACGCGAGAAGTCTGGCGTCGGGCAGGCGATCGACATCCCGATGTTTGAAACCATGGTGCCGTTCATGCTGGCCGAACATCTGGCCGGACAGACCTTCGAGCCTCCGATGGGCGCCGCAGGCTATGCGCGGTTGCTCGCGCGCGAACGCACACCCTTCGTGACCCAGGACGGTTATGTCTGCGCGTTGATCTATAGCGACGGCCAGTGGCGCAGTTTCTTCAAGATGCTCGGGCAGCCCGAGCGCTGCGCGAGCGACCCGCGCTTGGCCACCTTGGCAAGCCGAACACACCATATCGATGCGCTCTACAGCATGGTCGCCGAGATCTTGCTTACGCGCACGACCTCGGAATGGCTGACCCTGTTTGAAACAGCGGACATTCCGGCAAGTCCCTTACATACGTTGGATTCTCTACCGACCGATCCACATCTCGCGGCGGTCAACTATTTTCAGACCACCCTGCATCCGAGCGAAGGCGCGATCCGCGAAATGCGACCGGCTTCACGCTGGTCGGAGTCTCCGGCCGCCATTCGGCGGCATGCACCGCGCCTGGGCGAACACAGCGCGGAGATTCTGGCCGAGGCGGGCTATACGGCTGAGGAGATTGCGGACATGGTGGCGCGCAGGGTGACTACAGTGCCGCCGATAAGCCCTTGAATGACGAATAAAGGAGGCACTTGATGCGTGAACCACTGGCGATTTGTGCAGGAAGACTGCGCGAAGAGGGAGTTGTGTACCTGCCGCAGATACTGGATGCTGCCACCTTGGAGAAAGCTTCGGCGCTGTTCGACTGGAGCATCGCGCATCCGACGCCGTCTGCCTGCCGCTTCTACGAATCCGAGACCGGTAACTTCTATCAGGATCTGTGCCACCCAGAAGCCGCACGCACGTATCGCGAGCTCCTGTCGTATTCATCGATCGCTGATCTCGTGGCCGCGTTGTGGAAGAGTCCAGAGGTTTGGTTCCTCTATGAACAGATTTTTCTGAAGGAGGGCCCGGCGATGCGACGCACCCCGTGGCATCAGGATTCACCGTATCTCGCGCTCGAGGGCGAGCAGATCGCGGTGCTGTGGATCAACTTCGATGCGGTGAGCAAAGAGAATTCGTTGGAATTCGTGCGCGGCTCGCATCGGGGCACGCTCTACGATGGCTCAGCCTTCGATGCGCAGGACGATACAAAGCCGATCTATGCCCACGGCCTGCCGCGTCTGCCCGATATTGAAGCCGATCGCGCTGCGTGGGATATCGTGTCCTGGGCGATTACGCCGGGCGACGTGGTGGTGTTCCATCCGAGTATGCTGCACGGGGGTGCGCCAACTGCCGGGGGTGTTCGCCGCCGTACCCTGTCGCTGCGCTTCTTCGGCGAAGATGCGCGCTACGCCACGCGTCCAGATCCGGCACCGGCGCCGCTGGTCGCGGGCCTGCACGACACCTTGCGCGCGGGAAATCCCTTCCGTCATCCCGCCTTCCCTAAGCTGCGACCGCGACCCGCGGGATTCGAGGCGATCCCGCGCCGTGCCGGGCACGCGCAGGCACTGCGGGCACAAATACAAAAAGCACCGGTGAAGGCATGAGCCTCTCGCCCACGCGGGATATCGCCGCCGCGAATCGCGCGAAGGTCATGTAGCGTATCGGCACACAGCCGATTAGCATGACGCCATGAGAATGATCGCTTCTGAATTCCGGCGCTGGGATGCCAAATCGATCACCCTGCTCGGCATGTCGGGCGTCGGCAAGACCTATCTGTCGACGCGCCTGCGGCAGGCGCACTGGTTCCACTATTCGGCCGACTATCGCATCGGCACGCGTTATCTGAGTGAGCCGATCCTGGACAACATCAAGCGCCAGGCCATGCAGATCACCTTCCTTCGCGATCTGCTGCGATCGGACTCCATCTACATCTCGAACAACATCACGGTGGATAATCTCACAGCCGTGCTGACCTTTCTCGGCAAACTCGGCGATCCTGGGCGCGGCGGTCTCGCGCGCGAAGAATTCACCCATCGCCAACAACTCTATCGGGACGCGGAAGTCGCGGCGATGCTGGACGTGCCCGAGTTCATCACCAAGGCGCGCAATATTTATGGCTATCGGGATTTCATCAACGACTCGGCGGGCAGTCTGTGCGAGCTCGATGAGCCGCAGGTGCTGGAAGTACTCGCCAAACACACGCTGATCTTATACATCGAAGCGACGGAGGAGAACGGGCGCGAACTCCTACGGCGCGCGGAAGCGGATCCGAAGCCACTCTATTACCGCACGGAGTTCCTTAACACCGAACTCGCACGTTTCATGGTCTTGCGGGGGATTTCTCACAGCGCGCAGATCAATCCCGATGACTTCGTGCTGTGGATGTTTCCGCGCCTGTTCCAGGCGCGCACGCCGCGCTACGAAGCCATTGCGCGTCAGTACGGCTATACGATACGCGCTGATGTGCTCGCGCCGGTGCACACTGAAGCGGATTTTCTCGCCTGCGTTGAGGAAGTGCTGAGCAATGATGCGTGAGGATTTTATTGCGATGGAGATCGCGGGGTCAGCGCTGCGTTCTCCATGGCTAACACCTATTCGAGAAGAATTATGATCGAGCCAACCTTTCAAATGATCGACACCAACGGGGTCACCTTGCGTACCGTCGTTAAAGGCGAGGGGCCGCTGGTTATCTTGCTGCACGGCTGGCCGCAAGGCTGGTATCTGTGGCGGCATCAGATCGAACCTCTCGTCGCGGCAGGTTATCGCGTAGCAGTACCCGATCAACGGGGCTTCGGCGGCAGCAGCGCGCCGCCCGCAATCGAGGATTACAACATCCGCGAGATGGCCGGCGACGTGGTTGGCCTCGCCAAGGCACTCGGGTATGACAAGTTCAATTTAATCGGCCATGACTGGGGCTGCCTCATCGCATGGAACACCGCGCTGTTGCACGAACACGCCTGCCAATCAGTGATGGGGCTGTCCGTGCCCTTCTGGCGCGCGGGTCATGCCACCATCGATCCACCCGGTATGGATGATCGCTTCTGGTACATCCGGCATTTTCAAACGCCCGGGGTGATCGAAGCAGAGCTCGAAGTCGATATCCGATTGAGTCTGCGGAAGGTGTACTACGGACTTTCTGCCGACGCGCCCCCGCTGACCTGGATGAAGCAGCTCGAGCATCCGCGGCACAGCCGGTTCCTCGATGTCATGCCGATGCCTGCCGCGGTACCGGCCTGGTTATCCGAGGATGAACTCGCCTACGCCGTAGCCCAATACCAGAAAAGCGGTTTCCGTGGACCGTGCAATCTCTACCGCAACCTGCCGAGCATGAATGCGCTTACGCCCGAGCTTGAGAACAAGAAATTCTCGCAACCGGCGGCCTTCGGCGCCGGGCGTGAAGACAATGTGCTGCTCTATGATCCGACCTGGCAGTCGTGGTTCGCCCAGGCGTTCGAGGATTTGCGTTTCAGCGAATTAATTGACGGTGCCGGGCATTGGTTGCAGCTGGAAAAGCCGGCGCAGACCACGGCGCTTATGCTGCGTTTCCTGCGCGAAGTAGCAGCACGCTGAGACACTCGTGAATAAAGAGAACCTAAACAGAATCGCGATCGTCACGGGTGCCGGCAGCGGAATTGGGCGGGCCGTCACCCTCGGCTTCCTGCGTGAAGGGTATGCCGTGGTGCTGGCGGGACGTCGCGCTGACGCGCTCGCGGGGACCGTGACACTCGCGCAAGTGGACGCCGCGCGGACACTTTGCGTGCCGACCGACGTTGCAGATCCGGTGGCAGTCGCCAGTTTGTTCGAGCGCGCACAACAGACCTTCGGCCACCTCGACGTCCTATTTAACAACGCCGGCATCGGTGCACCGCAGATGACCATCGATGAGATGTCCATCGAGCAATGGCGTGCCGTGGTAGAGACCAATTTGAATGGCGCATTCTACTGCGCACGCGAAGCCTTCCGTTGGATGCGCGCGCAGGATCCGCGGGGCGGCCGGATCATCAACAACGGATCGATCTCCGCGCAGGTGCCAAGACCCGGCACTGCGGTGTATACCGCGACCAAGCATGCGATCACGGGTCTCACGCGCACGCTTGCGCTGGATGGCCGGCCATATGACATTGCGTGCGGCCAGATCGACATCGGCAATGCCGCGACCGACATCGCGGAGCCGATGCGCAAAGGCATCCGTCAGGCCGATGGCAGTATCCGCGCCGAGCCGTTGATGGACGTTGAGCATGCGGCAAGTGCCGTGCTCTACATGGCGAGTCTGCCGTTATCCGCGAACGTGCAATTTCTGACGGTGATGGCAACGACCATGCCGTTTATCGGGCGTGGCTAGGGATTCCAGGTTTAGCCCATTTACGCTTACAAGGTATCCAATATGATTCTCTATGACGTCGCCGACCAGATCGCGACGATTATCTTGAACCGACTAGCAGCGATGGATGCCTTCCTCGAAAAACGCGCACCACGTTTTGATCTAACCGCAGCGGAGAATCACTGATGAAAGGCGTACTCGTGACCGCTTGGATGCCCTTCGATCAACTGCCACTGTGCGAGGTCCCGCGACCCACCCTTGGACCGCGCCAGGTGCGCATCGACATCAAGGCGGCCGGCGTCAGTTTCGCCACCAGCCTGGTCGTGCAGGGTAAGTATCAACGCAGGCCCCCTCTACCCTTTGTGCCCGGCACTGAAGTCGCTGGCGTGATCACCGAAGTCGGCGCCGAGACCACGCGTTTCACTCTGGGCGATCGCGTTTGCGCGGTCCTTGATTGGGGCGGACTCGCGGAAGAAACCTGCGCCTATGAAGTCAATGTTTTTACGTTGCCGGCAAGCCTCGATTTTCCACCGGCCATCGCGTTCACGAATTCGTATGCGACTTCGGCGGCAGCACTGACCTGGCCGCATCTGCTCAATGTTAAAGCGGGCGAGTCGCTGCTGGTGCACGGCGCGAGTGGTGGCGTGGGCATTGCGGCGATCGAGATCGGCAAGATACTTGGCGCGAATGTCATTGCCACTGCCGGTTCGACGGAAAAGCTCGAAGTGGCGCGCACGCATGGCGCCGATCACCTGATCAACTATCGTACGCAAGACTTTCGTGAGATTGTCCTTCAATTGACCGGCGGGCGTGGCGTCGATGCGGTGTATGATCCCGTGGGCGGCGAAGTCTTCATGCAATCCCTGCG
>JAYTEX010000011.1:0-1795 GCA_043734785.1 Pseudomonadota bacterium
CAGATGGCTGCGCGCAACTCGTCGCATGACGAGCTCTGTGCATGGGCCAAGCGCACGAAGCCATAACAATGAGAGTCAGACTGACGAGAGCTACAGTCAGGGAACGGCAAGACATTACAGGGCTACGGTGCATGGATGCTGCCTAACGAGGAGAGTTCTGCTGCGCGGCCGTCAGGCCGCTCACCTTGATGCTTCGACGGCCGGACGCCGCGCGCGTGACACGTTTCGGCCAGCCCGCACCGCGTCGGCAGCAACTCGTGGTTAGAGCGCAGACGCCGCGATTTTATCGGATGCCTTCGGGCAGTCAACCCACCCGAGAAACAGTTCAACTCCGTCTGCATTGTGCGGCCCAACAAGCGCATCGCGAGTCGCGGTGAGCCCCATCCATGTTGCGAATGCGACGTAATCGGTCCACGCGGAAGCGGACTCCTTGAAGGACTGGACCAGCATCAGTGCCCGGGGAATCTGCCAGCGCCTTGCTTCCAACGTCGCTGATGCAGCGCGATGAAATAGCTGATATCGCAAGTCGAGGGGCGGCTCTGCAGTTACATGAAGCTCTTGGCAAAGAAAGCGAAGACGGTTCGCTTTGGTTCCTTTGTCATCTGCGAGCCAGTCTCGCAGCGGCCGATCGAACTCCTCGCCAGCTTTCGCCTCGATCGCGACGGACACCTGCCCACGATCTGTACGGATCACAGCCCAGAGGTCATTCTGGGATGGCGTCTTCTCGGTATCGAGGCGAACGTGATGTTCGACGATTCCAAGTAGTAGCGCGGCGTTTCCGAAAGCGGAATGAGCGGCAAAGAGACGGGAGACGCCTTCCGGAATGCCAGTCGCCGACGTTCGGCTAGACTCCTAAGCGACTGCGAGCTCCCACGCGGAGTGACCGCGCTTCCAATGAAGGTAAGGGTCCGCTAGGCCGGCGCGCCATTCAGATGTGCCCAGCGTTGGCGTGACTATTCGTGTCATAGTAGTCAGCTCCGCGATCTAAAGAAGATTAGCCCGAATTGGCACGAAGCTGGCTCCAGCCCGCCGCGTCCTTAAATGCTTCACAGGACTCCCGCACAAGCTTCGCAGGCAAATAGCGAGTAGCCTCATTGCCCGCCACTTTGATCAGATGCGCGATGTCGCTCGACGGCAAGACCCACGCCTCTGGAGGTTGTTCCAGGTTTTCGAATGCGCCATTGTAGCAAAGTAGCACGACCCATTTGCGCGCACTCGAAATGAACTCTCTGTCCCCAAACATCCAATCCATCCTCTTCGCGACAGCCTTCACCTCGATGGACAGCATCTCGCTTCCATCCTGCGGCAGATAGATATCGACGCCCTTCTTATTGCCGAGTGTGAGGAGCGGCTCTAGACCCATGCGGTAAAGGGTCGAGAGCACGTAGAACTCCGACGCCATGTTGGTCCTGCGTGCCTGCTCGGACATGTTCTCCTTGCCTGCTGATTGTTGACCATCCGCCCGCGCTCAGTCGAACTCGCCGTCCATCGAATCGCCGAGCCACTCAAGCAAATGCTCGGCCAGAAAATCATCCCACTCCGTGGACGATACGGCAGACCACGCGCCCTTTGCCGACCTCGTGACGCGAAACCAGTGGGCGATGCGCGCCGTGCGAAAGCGCACAACGGGCTCGCCTGAGCGGTCTATCCAGAGATCCGCCGTGGCAGCGCGGCGTCCGACTCGAACCCCGACACCAGGGATCGCGCCTCGAGTCAGCCCGCGGGCGGTCACCGGCACGCACACTTCAAGGTCGAGCTTGCTCGATGTCATAGCTCTCCAGCGGTTTCGACGCTC
>JAYTEX010000012.1:0-17915 GCA_043734785.1 Pseudomonadota bacterium
TTGTCGCGAATCCGAGTATCCGCGCGAGCTGGTCTACTCACTGTTGGGCTTCGCAGGCTCACCCCAACCTACGTGATCGGGTTTCGTATCTGTGTGCGACTTATGCGAGCAGTTCCCTATTTCCACTGCGCAGAATGCTTTTTTCAGGGACGACTAATTGTGCGCCGCGACCTCATTCCGGCACTAGCCAGCGGGCCCCACAGGAAGCCGCCGGCGTTGCTTGTAAGGCGCGGTGCAGCCACGGTAGCAAGTAAGTTATCTGCGCATCTAATTGATACGGTGGATTGACGACGATGAGACCCGATCCCCACAGACCGCGCCCCGCGACTGGCGCCGATAACGCAAACTCGATCCCGAGCACGCGACGAATGCCGGTCGCGATGACGCGCTTCTGCAGTCTATCGGCCTGATCGCGCGCAATCAGGGGATACCACAACACATAGACCCCAGTCGCCCAGCGCTGGTGGGCGGCGGCTAGCGAGTCGATCACGTCTCGATAGTCGGTCTTCAGTTCGTAGGAGGGATCGATCAGCACGACGCCGCGCTTTTCGAGCGGCGGAACGAAGGCCCTCAGTAACTCGAAGCCGTCACCCAACTCCACCCGGCAGTGCGGCTCAAGCGCGAAATTTTCACTCAATCGCGCGTGATCGCTCGGGTGTCGTTCGATCAGTACCATGCGGTCCTGGGGGCGTAACCAGTGTCGTGCGAGGGCGGGCGAGCCTGGGTAGTAGCGAAGCTCTCCGGGAAGCGCTGCATTCATTGCGCGAATGGCGTCAAGGTAGGCGTGCAGCGAATCCGGGGCATCGTGCCGCTGCCACACTCGCGCGATCCCTTGTCGGAATTCCCCGACCTTCTCCGCCTCTTGCGATTTGAGATCATAGGCACCCGCACCGGCATGCGTGTCGATGTAACACATGGCAGCGGGCTTGCGTTGCAAGCCCTGGAAAATCTGCGCGAGCACCAGATGCTTGAACACATCCGCAGGGCTTCCTGCATGAAACGCGTGACGATAGCTCAGCATGGGCAGCACCTCCAGGGTGTAGAAAATCGGGTATTACGCTGCACTAAGCCGGGTTCTCGGCTTGCCGAAAGATAACGGCGAGTGTAACTTCCGGGCTGGCGAGGTGACCATCGCGCCGTGTACCCGACAACCCTAGGAGAACTCCGATGAGTTTACGCTTTGGCGTACTGTGGCCGTTTCGCAATCCCGAATTCGCCAGAGTTCCCTGGGAATCGCTGTATCGCTCGCACCTGGATCTGATCGCTGATTCAGAAGCCATGGGCTACGACGATGCCTGGTTGACGGAACATCATTTCGTGGATGACGGTTACTCGCCATCGCTGCTGCCGATCGCGGCCGCCATCGCTACCCGCACGACTCGCATCCGGATCGGGACGTTTCTCGTGTTGCTTCCCTTGCACAATCCGGTGCGCATCGCTGAAGATACCGCGACGGTCGATTTGATTTCAAACGGCCGTTTCGATCTGGGCGTCGGCTTGGGTTATCGCCGCGAAGAATTTTCAAATCAAGGCATTTCGTCCACTGAACGTGGGGCGCGCCTACAGGAAGGCATCGCGCTGGTCCAACGCCTGCTGAGCGGCGAGTCTGTGACTTTCAACGGCAAGTTCAGCCAGTTGAAAGACATTCAGATCATGCCCCCCGCGCTGCAACGGCCGCATCCGCCGCTGTGGCTTGGGGCCCTCGCGCCGAAGGCGATCGAGCGCGCCGCCAAAATGGGCTTCCATTTCCAGGCGGTCGGCTCGGCCTCCCTCGACAAAATCTACGACGACGCCTTGCGTGCGGCCGGCCGCAATCCCCAGGCTTACAACATCGCGCAGATGCGCGCGGTCTATGTCGCGCCGAGTCGCGATCAGGCCTGGGAACTCGCTGCCAAACCGCTGCATTACATGGCGAGCTGCTACGCGAAGTGGTTCGCAGAAGCGAACGACAAACCCGGCGATGATCAGGCAATCGCGGGGATCCCGTCGGTCGAGGATATGATCAAGCAGCAGCGTTTTAGCTTCTTCGGCGAGGACGCCATCGTGGGCACCCCGAAAGACGCTTGCGAAATGATCGCGGATTACGTCAAGCGCGGCCGTATGACCCACCTCGTCACTGCGCAAGCCCTGCCGGGCCTCGCCCCGCAGCACATTCGCGCCAGCATGGGATTGTTTGCCAAGGAAGTGGTGCCACGTTTCAAGAGTTGAACGCGCGACCTAAGCGCACGCGCAGGTCAGACCCAATTTCTACTACAACGACGATATCCTAGTGAGACCTACTCCAAGGTGCCTGGCCCAGGCACCTTGGACGCTTTTTCCAGACCGACTTCCCGCCCGACATGGAACACGCCATAGCCAGGCAGCACGAACTGATCGCTCGCCAGGCCGAGTATGCGACCATCCGCCGGCGCGATGATTTCGACTTGCTCATCCGTTAATGGGTTGGCGATCACGCCGATAATTTCGCCCTCTACGATCACATTCCCGAGCGCCTTGCGGCTTATGAAAACGCCGCCCTGGTCTGCGCGAATCCAGAACGATCTTACGTACACTGCTTGGCGGGACGGTCGGGTTTCAGTCTTGGCGAGCATTCCGAGTTGACCAAGCGCGATGCGCAAGGCCGCGACCGCATCGTTGACATGTTGCGTCTGGACCGTCGTCGATTCGCCGAATTCCAGACTTACACTTGGAATGCCGCGCTCTGAGGCCACCCGGCGTAACATTCGCGCGTTACCACGTTTGCGTAATATTGGGGTTGCACCGAAACTCGCGGCCAAGCGTCGCACGGCAGGGTTCGTAAGATCAGCCCGTAGTTGCGGATAATTGGCCCGTTTGAAAGAACCGGTATGCAGATCGACTAGATATGTGCAGTGGGGTTCGACTATCTGTGAGAACAACTGGTAGGCAATCCGATCCGCGAAATTGCCATTCGGTCGGCCCGGGAAATAGCGGTTCAAGTCGCGTCGATCGGGCGTTTCTCGCGTACCGCGAGTGAAGCCCAGCAGATTCACCACCGGCACGCCGATGACCGTGCCGCTGAGCGCCGCCGGGTTGATGTCGCGCAGCATCCGGCGCACGACTTCGATGCCATTGAGTTCATCCCCATGAATGGCGGCGGTAAGGCACAAGGTAGGCCCCGTTTGCGCGCCATGCGCGATCAGCACAGGAGTGGCGAGCGCTTCACCCGCGAAGGATTCGCCGGCGCGCAGTTTGAGCCGCCGCATACTGGCGGGCGCGATCGTGTCACCCAGAAGTTCGAAGGGCGCTGCGGGTGCTGCCACCGCAGCGGCCGTACCGAGCATCAAGCCTATCCCGCAAATATGCCGGCTAAAATTGAGTCTCAAACGTCATGTCCTTGAGGGGCATCAGCCGCGCCACCGCGCATCACTAGAGACTTCACACGAGGGGATACGGGGACCGGATCAACGCGATCTGGCGGATGCCCGCACCCCAGTGCGGGCTTCAAGGGAGGACCAGAAAGCGGGTTAACGCATTACCGCGTGATGCCGAACGCGTGGCGCTGGGCGAGAAAGGTCTCGACATTGCACGCCATGATGAGCAGATCGTGGTACTCCCCATCCGGATCGCGCACTTCGTCTTTCAGCAGCGCTTCCGGTTGAAAGCCTAATTCCTGGAAGAGGGCGCGCGCGCCGGTCTGATCGGGTGTCATGCGGGCCGCGACCTTTTCGACCCCGAGCGACAAGGCGAGGTTGAACGCTTCACGCGTTAGAAAGCGTCCAAGACCGCCGCGCCGTGCGCGCTCGGCAATCTGCACACGCAGGTCGCCGACGTGCGCCGACCAATCGAGTTCGGTCAGATGGATAGAAGAATAGCCGGCAACGCCGATCTCATCCTCGCACAGCACCGTGTGCATGGCGCCACGATGAATCGCCTCGATCCAGCGATCGATACCCTTTTGCTTGGTGATGTCGCGGCGCATGAAAAGCAGATCGTGCTTTGGCAGCTTCAACGCAAACTGCTGGATAAGGGCGCCGTCCATTTCGGTCATGCGCCGTAGCGTGTAGAGCTTGTCGCCAATTTTGACCTTGCGCGGATATTGAGCCGCCGCCTCGGGCGGTACGGTCATGGTGCTGATAGCCATCACGGGGGTCTCCAGATTAATCAGTTAAGTCGAGCGATCGCTGAGCCAGGAATCCAACTGTGGCCACAGGCGAAAAACCGCGTTGCCACCGGCCACCAAGCTGACATGGCCGCCGCGCACCACGATTTCTTTCTTGTCTTGGCTGCCCACCATTTTAACGAGATCGCTCGAAGCAGCGGTGGGGACGATGTGATCGTATTCCGCCGCCACATGTAGAAAAGGTACACGGATTCTACCGAGTTCGACGAGTTTGTCATGCAACCGATACTGGTTTTTCACCAGTTTGTTGTCGCGCAGGAAGTCACGGAACATGTCGCGCGCGAGTTCGCCGGGAATGGGTAACTGGTCGGCCGCCCAGCGATCGAACCGCAGGCTCGCCTTGACGAAGGCGTCATTCTCGACATTGTTTAAGAGCTGGAACTGGTTCGCGCGCTTCTGCAGCGGACGCAAGGCCTGAATGGAGGCACCGATCATGTCGCCCGGAATGATGCCGAGTTCGTTGACCATTCGATCGATATCAAACGCGCCAGATTCAGCCCAGGTTTTGTACAGCCCCATGCCTTCGGAATTCACCGGGGTGGTGAAACACACCAGATTTTTGATGGGACCATCGTGGTGGATGGCCGCATTCATCACTGCCAGCAGGCCACCCATGCAATAACCAATGACAGAAATATCTTGCTCGCCAGCATCGTCCTGAACCTTGGTGATGCATTCATCCAGCAACGTCAACGCGAAATCGCTCATGCCCAGATGCGCGTGTTCGCGACGCGGCGCCACCCAGTCCATCAGGTAGACGTCGTAACCCTGCAGCAACAGGTACTCGATGAAGCTCTGTCCTTTGGCGAGGTCGAGGATATAACCACGCGCGACCGGCGACATCACAATCAGTAGCGGCACGCGATAGATTTCCGGCGTCATCGCATGATAGTGATACAGGCGCATGGAATCGCGCGTGTACACCAATTCCTTGGGCGTTTGCCCCACTTCGATATCGAGATTGGCCTGTTGTAACGCGAGACCCGGAATATTACGAGCGAGCGTGCGATCGACTATTTTCTTGATGCGCTCGTCAACCGTCCCGTTTGCTGGGTTAGGGGTGGCAGTGAAGGGGTCAGTCATAGGTGGTGCAGTCATTAGCGGTAACCCTAATTATTAAGCCTGATGATGAGATGCGATAGGGATAGCGTGTTTCAAAGTATTAAGCCGGATGATTAAGTCTGGTTGGCCGGCTGCTTGGTGCGCGAAGGACGCACAGGGGCGGGACTGTCGGGCGTTTCCAAGCTCGGGGTTGAGGTGCTTGCGCGTGCAATCTGGATGCGTTGCTCGCGCAGTTCGACCTGAATCAACGCCAGCGTATCCTCGATCTGACCTAGGCGGTCACCAATATCGAGTACGTCAGAACGCGACGGGAGATTCAGATTGGCCAGATACTGGCTCATGCCCTCGCTGAACATGCGGTGCGTATGCAAGGCCTCCTGCATGTAGCGGCCCATGCCTTTCGAAAAGCGCTCATCGCCCATCACGTCGGTGAGCGCTTGGCTCCATGCCTTTTCCGATTTGACGAACCAATCGCGCCAAAGCGACATAGGGTTGAGTTTATCGTCGTCCATACTGTGCTCCAATTTTTTTACGATGCCGAGAATGACGCTGAAGATTCAGCGGTTATGCGCTGTGCGAGGCGCGCCGCGATCGCGCGGTAGACGTCCTGATGGAGCACCATCCCGATGTGAGTGCAGTCCACTTCTGTGTTTGCTGCCGGGTCTTCTTCCACACAACTGCTCCAGTCCGCGACGCCATCGTGCCGCGAATAAATCGAGAACTGTGGCGCTGAACGCGGTTGCGGTAGTGCAAGATTTCGAACGAAACCGCACAGACAATGACCGGTGCCACAGGAGGCACGGAGATTTCGTCCGACCAGCCGACTGCGCGTTGCTTTCAATTGATCCCAAATGCCCACCACCGCCGGATGGGCTTTGACCAGCGAGCGAAAGGGCGTGCCCAGCGTGATGATGCGATCGATCAAGTCCGGATGATCCTGCAGCAAGCTCTTGGCGAGCATGCCGCCGAGGCTGTGCCCAATGACGCGGACTTTTAAGCCATGCTCGCGCTGGATGCGCTGCAGCCTGATCGCCAGGATCCGCGCTGTGTGGTCTGGACAATCATTGTTCCAGGCGATGTTCGACAGATAAGATCGATAGCCGATGCGTTTCAACCAGCGGTGAAGCTCGAACAGGATGCCATCACCAGCCATGAAGCCGGGGATCAACAGCACAGGCTCACCGTGTCCGCGCGGCACGCCGCAGCCAAAATATACGGGGCTGATGCGCAAGCGCAGCCACTCGATGGGCCAGCGCGCCTCACGCCACAAGGGGGTTAACGTTTCTTCTACCGCAGGGTCGTGGGCAAACGGGTTGTCGCCCTCGACCAAGTCTGAAGATAGTTCGTTCATCATCGGCAGACTGCCTTCTTCGAGTTATTTTTAGAGGTGCAGAGTGCCGCCCGCGGAACGGGCGGCACCGCCCGGTTCAATCGACTAGCGCTGCTTGGTCCAGAAATTCATCATATTCCGGCCCATTTCGGTCATGCTGTCGGTCGACATGCACGCGGGCTGGAGCCACTTCCGCATTCCGCCCATTGCATCGGCTTGTTCGCTATAGCAGAGCTTGGCGAACGAGATGGCACGTTCCTGCGTCACGGCGGAGGCATCGACCACCGCCTTGATGTTGGCCGCGTAGTCCTGCGGTTTCAGGGCGATCTGTTTGGTCAATTCAAGCAACTCGCGCTGACCGGTCAGATAGGCATTCATCAGTTCGGTGCCAATACGTTGCGTGCGAGCTTGACTCTCTTTGAGCGCGGCGCTGATCTCATTCTGACGTTCGACAAGTTTGTCGAAATAGGGCGCAAGGGATTCAGGGCTAGTTGAATTTTCTTTGGTGGTGGAAGCGGTCGACATGATGGAAGTCCTATTAATCTGATCTTGAGTGTTGTGTGAGATGCGGTTAAATGGTGCACCGCAATATTCAAGTGACCTTTATAGGCGGCCTCTCGTTGGATGTCAACCGCGTTGCAACAAATATTTTGATCCCCAATGAATTGGCCTTTTTCCAGAGGAGAATGGTATGACCGTGACGATCGACAAAAACGTGGCAATGCCATTACGTGACGGCACTCGGCTGAGGGCCGACGTATACCGGCCATCAACGGCCGGTCAGTATCCGGTATTGCTGCAAAGAACCCCGTATAACAAGGAGCTATGGCCGATCACCGCGTTGACTTTGGACCCCGTGAAGGCCGCCGCCGCCGGTTTCGTGGTGGTTATCCAGGATGTCCGTGGGCGGTGGGCCTCTGAGGGCGGCACCTATTTTCCGTATCGCGACGAATTCGCGGACGGTTACGACAGCGTCGAATGGGCCGCCACCCAAGCCTATTCCAGCGGAGCAGTGGGGTGTTACGGGCTCTCTTATATGGGCGGCACGTCTTGGCTTGCGGCGGCCTCCGGGCATCCCGCCTTGAAAGCCTTATCGCCCACCACCGCGCCAAACGATTTCTGGCGCGATCATTTCTGGCGCGATGGCGTGCTCAATATTGGCACGCTCGCCATGTGGGCGATGCGGGCGATCGGCCCGGCCGCGCTGATCCGTGGGCGACCCAACCCGGCCGATTTTTTTCCGTTGCTCACCCAGCTAATCGACGACATTGATAACTTTGAACACGTGCTGCGCGCATTGCCGTTAAAGGATTTTGCGCCCACCCGCCCGCAAGACGATGCGTTTCTCCCGTTCTTCTACGAATTTCTCCGCCATCCGGTCCCGGACGACTGGACCAGCCAGTTGTTGATGACCGGACGCCACGCGCAGGTGCGCGCGCCCAGCCTCACGATTGCGGGGTGGCACGATCTGCTGCTGGCGGCCGATCTCCAACATTTTCGGGCGATGCGCGATCATGCTGGCTCAGATGTCGCCCGAGCGCACAGCAAGCTCGTGGTCGGCCCGTGGGCGCACGGCATGTTCCAGAATGTGGTGGGACACCTGGACTTCGGCTTTAGAGCCAATGGGATGTTTCTTGATCTAAAAGAAGACCTGACCAAACTGCAGTTGCGCTGGTTCGCGCGTTGGTTGCGCGATGAGCGCAACGGGATCGATGAAGAGCCGCCCGTGAAACTTTTTATACAGGGGGTCAATCGCTGGCGGGATGAGGCGGACTGGCCGCTCGCGCGTGCCCAAGCGACGCCATGGTTTTTGAACGGTGATGGCAGCTTTGCGCGACAGCGCGCAGAGACCGCCGCACCGGCGCGCGCCTATGTCTACGATCCAAACGATCCCTGCCCGACCGCAGGCGGGACGCTCTTGCTGCCTCCGCAATACACGCCTGGGCCGGTCGAACAGACCGCGTTGCTGACGAGGCGTGACGTCTTGCACTACACCTCGCCACCGTTGGATACGGCACTTGAAGTCACGGGTCAGGTGCGCGCAGTGCTCTATGTCACGACCAGCGGGCGTGATACTGATTTCGTGGTGAAGCTCTGCGATGTCCATCCCGATGGGCGATGTTTTAACGTCTGCGATGGGGTGTTGCGGCTTTCATTCCGTGATGGTCAAACGCGCCAGGCGGTCACGCCGGGGGAAATGCTCCGAATCGAAGTCGATCTGTGGTCAACCGCCATGGTGTTCAAGGCCGGTCATCGCCTGCGCGTGCTCGTCACGTCCGGCGATTTTCCGCGCTACGATCGCAATCCCAATACGTTTGAGCTAGCACACGAGGCTACCGTTCTGGTCCCGGTCATGCAGCAAATCTTGAGTTCCGCACAACACGCTTCGCACTTGGTATTGCCAGAGATTCACGCGGTGGGGTGAGCGCATAGAAATCACCGGCGGTGGTAGTGCGCGCCGCGTTCGGCCAATTCGTGGTTGCGGACCTCGATCCCGAGCGCACTCGTGAACTCGAGGCGAGTCTAGTGGTGACGCGCTATTGCGACCCGGCCACCACGATTATACTGGTCGCAAGTTCTAACTTGGGGAGTCTTGTATGTTGGTTAATCTGATGATCGTCGCTGCAGTGGCGTACGCTGCATATCGTCTGTTTCCTGAGCCACTTTTTAATTTCGCGGTTCGCATGCAGCGCCGCGCGGCCGGACTCGTGCTGAAGGAAACGATGGTCGACGACCATCGCGTCCCCTATCTAGAAGGCGGTCGCGGTGAGCCTCTGCTGCTGCTGCACGGATTCGGCGCCGAGAAGGATCATTGGTCGCAGGTCGCGAAATTCCTGACACCGCACTTCCGCGTGATCGCGCCCGATCTACCCGGCTTTGGTGAAAGCTCCCGGATTCCGGATGCACGCTACGATCTCGAACACAAACTTGATCGAATCGGGAAGTTCGCCACGGCAATCGGGATCTCGAAGTTCCACCTGGGCGGCAATTCAATGGGAGGGTATCTGGCGGCGATGTATGCCGCGCGCGCGCCAGATCAGGTTCAAACCCTCTGGCTGCTGGCGCCCGCGGGGGTCGCCGGCGCTGAGCAAAGTGAACTCCTGCAGATGATCGCGCGTGGCGACAATCTATTGCTGGTCGACTCGGAAGTCACTGGCAAGCGTTTGGCGGGCATGCTGTTTGGAAAGACGCCATTCGTGCCCGAGGCGTTCAACCGTGTTTGGCGCCAGCGTGCGATGCGCAATCGAGAATTCAATGCCAAGATTTTCACAGAACTGTTCAGCCAGCCCATTACGCTGGAAGAAAGAATTTCGGGGCTCGCCACACCCGCCTATATCGTGTGGGGAGATGATGACCGGATGTTGCACGTGTCGGGCGCGCAGGCATTGAAACTGCTTCTCCCCAATGCCCAGGTGCGCATCATGCCTTACATGGGCCATTGCCCGATGATCGAGCGTCCGCGGGACACCGCCGTTGATTTTCTGAACTATCATCGGCGCGCGATCGAGTAATCCGGGCTGTGCCCCGCAGCATCTCGCGAACAGGGCTACCCGATCGCGGGTTCGGTGGGCACGCTCGTCCACCGGGCGCGTAGCGCGCGGTACCGATCACCACCGCAGTTGAAGCTTTGACCTTTGGAGTACACCTGATGGCAGTCAGAACGGGACAAGAATTCCTCGCCGGCCTCAATGATGGGCGCGAAGTATGGTATGACGGCAAAAGAGTCGACAATGTCGTGAGCTTCCCGCCGATGGCAGCGGCAGTACGCTCGACTGCCATGCTCTACGACCTGCAGCATGATGCGCGCTTCCGGGATGTGCTCACGGTTGAATGCCCGGAGTTTGGCGGGCGGATCGCGCGGCCATTTGAGATCCCGCGCACCCGCGATCAATTGCGTCTGAAGCGCGAAGCCTACCTTATCTGGGCGCAAGCCACCTGCGGCATGATGGGGCGCAGTCCCGATTTCCTGAATGCGATGATCATGGCACTGGCGGCCAAGCAGAGTTTCTTTGCGGAGTGCTCGCCGGCCCGTGCGGAAGCCATCGTGAATTACTATCGGTACATTGCCGAAAAAGATTTGTTTCTGACCCATGCCTTGCTCGATCCGCAACTCGATAAAAGCAAACCACGGCATCAACAGGAAGATCCGAATATCCCGCTGCGGGTGATCGAGCGCACGAAAGAAGGACTGATCGTGCATGGCATCAAGCGGATCGCGACTGCCGCGCCGTATGCCGATGAGATCTTGGTGTGGCCGTTCCCGCCGACTTTCCAGCCCGGTGAGGAAGCCTATGCGAACGTGTTCGCGATCCCGATGAACACCAAAGGACTGAAGACCTTGTGTCGTCCTTCGTTCGCAGCGCTGGAGGGTCCGCGTGCCGACCATCCGCTGTCTTCGCAGTTCGATGAGATCGATGCCACAGTGGTCTTCGATCACGTGCTGGTGCCCTGGGAGCGCGTGTTTTTACATGAGGATATCCACTTCCTCAATCGCATGTACAAAGACTCTCGAATGCGTGAGATGACTGCGCATCAAACCAACGCGCGACTCGAGGCGAAGCTCGGGTTTCTGTATGCGTTGATCCTTCGAGTGGTAGAAGTTTCCGGTTCTGCCCAAAAGAGCGATATGATGGAGATGTTGGGAGAAGCGGTCGCTTGCGTCGAGGTCATCCGCAGCACCACGCGCTCGGCCGAAGAGCAAGCGACCGTCGATCCCGAAAATAATGTGATGTACCCAGATCTATTCGCCCTTCAAGCGGGGCGCGCGCTCGGTCCCGTGTACTACCCAAAGCTTATCGACATGCTCAGACGTGCCGGCGGCGGCGGTCTCATTCAACTTCCCGTCAGTGTCTCCGAATTCAATTCTCCGATTGGCGATGCGCTCGAACAGTCGTTGCGCGGTGCCGGCATCTCTGGGCGCGAGAAGACCAAGATTTTTAAACTTGCGTGGGATGTTTGCGGGAGCGAATTCGGCGCTCGGCATGCGCTCTATGAGATGAATTACGCCGGCGAGCGTAGTGCCTTATTAGCCGGAATTCAGCGGGAATATAGCCGCAAAGCGTACTACACGAATCATCTGAACAAATTTCTTGAGGGCTTATGAATAGCAGCTTTTGGATCGATCTACGTGCCGGCGCATTTGCCCAGGGGTACCTCACCGCCGGAGGCTATCGCACGCGCTATCTACATGCCGGGCAGCACGGTCAGCCGCCGTTGATTTTCCTGCACGGCACGGGTGGTCATGCTGAGTGTTACTCCCGTAATCTGCTGGCGCATGGCGAGCACTTTGATACCTATGCGATCGATCTGATCGGGCACGGTTATAGCGACAAGCCCTCGTTTCCGTATGAGATCGACGTCTATGTCGAGCATGTGCGCGCGGTTATCGACACCCTCGGCTTCAACCAAATCAGACTCTCGGGAGAATCACTGGGCGGCTGGGTCGCGGCGCGGTTTGCGCTCAAGTATCCGGAACGAGTCACGCAGATCGTACTGAACACGACCGGCGGCGCGACCATGAATTTGGAGGTGATGCAGCGAATCAAAACCTTGACGATGGCGGCCGTCGTCACGCCAACTTGGGACACGGTCAAGGCGCGTCTGGAATGGCTGATGGCCGATCCGGCGACGGTGACCGATGATCTGATCGCCTGCCGCCAGGCGATCTACCAGGCACCCGGCATGCTGGAGGCGATGCCTCACATCCTATGTCTGCAGGAACCGGATATCCGTGCGCGCAATAATCTCACCGATGACGAATGGCGCGCGATTAAAGCGCCGACCTTGGTGCTATGGACCGACAAAGATCCGACTGCGGCAGTCGAAGTGGGCGAGCGGATCACGAGTCTGATTCCGAATTCGGCGTTCGCGCTGATGATCGGCTGCGGGCACTGGCCGCAATTCGAAGATCCCGAGACGTTCAACACCTTGCATCTGCGCTTTCTGAAAGGTTAAGGCAGTGACCGTCATCGCGCTGTGCGCGTCGCATACGCCGCTCAAGGATTTCCATGATCCCGGCGCAGAGGCGCAAGCCGAGGTGGCGCTCTGCTTTGCCGAAACCGCAGCATGGGTTCGCGAGTTCGCGCCTGAACTTGTGGTGGTGTTCGGACCCGACCACTTCAATGGCTTTTTCTATCGCTTGATGCCGAGCTTCTGCATCGGCATCGCGGCGCAATCCGTGGGCGATTGGAACACGCCGCCGGGCGAACTGCCGGTCGCGAATGCGCACGCGCAAGCCTGCGTCCGTCATGTGCATCAGGCAGGCGTCGATGCTGCGGTTTCCTACCGCATGGAAGTCGATCATGGCATGACCCAGACCTTGCAGATGATTTTTGAGTGGAGCGCCTTACCCCCAATTCTGCCGATCTTTATTAACTGCGCCGCACCGCCACGCCCACCGCTGGCGCGCGTGATGGCGCTGGGCCGTGCGGTGGGCAGTTTCGTACAGACCCTAGGCAAACGCGTGTTGCTGGTCGGTAGCGGTGGACTTTCGCACGACCCGCCGATGCCCGCCTTGCTGAGCGCTTCACCCGCAGTGCGGGAGCGGATCATCGTGGGTGGCTCGCTGGCACCTGAGGCGCGGGCCGCGCGTGAGGCCAACGTCATCAACGCAGGGCTTGAGCAGACGCAGGGCGCGAGCAACGCGACAGCCCTCAATCCGGCTTGGGATCAACACATCCTGGAGTTACTCACGGCCCGTGATTTTGCCGGCCTAGGGGCATTGAACGACGAGGACATCACGATTAAAGGAGGCTGTGGTGGCCACGAGATCCGCACCTGGATCGCGACCGTGGCGGCGATGAGTCTGTTTCCCGCCACCCACGCACGAGTACGCATGTACCGCCCAATTCCCGTATGGGTCGCGGGCTTCGGCGTGATGACAATCGAATAAGCGCGACACTGAAGGCTCTATGGTCGGATTCTTATCAGGGCAGAATCCTCCGCCAACGGGACCGGGTCGGGCGCTCGCAAAGACGGATATCGCCAAGTCATCGGCATGCCAGGCGGGCCGTAAACGAATCAATTGAGGTAACATACGGACCAGTCGCACACCACGAGGTTAGGGATGTTTCGCGCACACGTCTGCATCTTTCCGACTGATCGATCCATCTCGCCGGCCGAGTTGGCGCGCGCGGTTGAGGAACGCGACCTCGACGGTCTTTTTTTTCCTGAACACACCCACATGCCAGTGTCCTCCCGTTCGCCGTTTCTACCCGGCGGCGAGATCCCGGAACATTACCGACGCACTTACGATCCGTTCATTGCGCTCGCCATCGCTGCTGCGGTCACTGAACGCATTCGCCTCGGCACCGGCGTGTGTCTCATCACCGAGCACGATCCGATCGTGCTGGCCAAGACGGTCGCGTCCCTCGATCGTCTGTCGAATGGTCGAGTGATCCTCGGCATCGGCGCGGGGTGGAATCCGGAAGAGATGGAAAACCATGGCACGCCTTACAAGCAACGCTGGCCAATCCTGCGTGAAAGAGTGCTCGCCATGAAACGGATCTGGCGCCTGGACGAACCGCAGTTTCATGGGAACTATGTGACGTTCGGTCCGATGTGGTCCTATCCAAAGCCGACTCAGCACAATGGGCCGCCGATCTGGTTGGGTTCCAATTCGAAGTGGATTCCGAATCGCGTCGCGGAATACGCCGACGGCTGGATGCCGATCGTCGGGCGCTCAGGCTCAGGCAATGCCCGATTGGTCAAGGATGCCTGCGCGCGTATCGGTCGTCGTGCTGAGGACGTCACCTTGGCATTGTTTTATGCGCCGCTTGAGGAGTCCGTCGCGCGTGAGCGCTTAGACGAGGGCTATACGGATTTTATTTTCGGCTTGCCATCCGCAGCGCGCGATGAGGTGCTGCCGATGCTCGACAAGATTGCAACCCTGGCGGCCCGTTTGCGAGCCGATAACTGAGAGTGAAGCGACGCCCATGAATGACGCTGCATCCACTGTTCACACTGACTCTCAGGCCGAGGATCATTCGATACTGACGGCGAGCGCGCGTGCCTGGTGCGAGAAGGACGCCGCCATGTCCCGCCTGCGCACTGTCCGCGGCATGGCAGACGGTTTCGATCGGCGACTATGGTCTCAGATGGTGGACCTCGGCTGGACCGCGATTCAAATTCCGGAGAGCGCTGGGGGGCTTGGCCTCGGGGTGTCCGCGTTGGCTGCCGTCAGCCGCGAACTTGGCCGGGTCGCCGCGCCCGAACCTCTGATCGAAGTGGCGGGGATTAGCGCGAGTCTGCTCGCGCAACTTCCCTTGCACGCTGTGGTTGCAGGATTGCTTGCGGAGATTGGAGATGGGTCGTGCATGCCGGTCGTCGCCTGGCAGGAACATCCCATGGAACCGGCGGCTGGCGAACTGCTGACACGGGCCGAAGAAATTTCTGGCGGTTATCGTCTGCAGGGTTGCAAGTACTGCGTACCATTCGCGGAAACTGCGGACGGGTTGCTGATCAATGCCCTGCTTGGCGGCAGCCATGCGATTTTCTGGGTACCCCGCGCGACGCCCGGAGTTGAAATTAAGACGCATCGTCTTGCGGACGGTACCCGCCACGCGACGGTCAACCTGAATGCGGTGGCACTGAACGAAACGGCACTGCTCGGGCGCGGTGCGGCGGTGGCGGCGGCGCTTGCCACCGCACTGGACGAAGGCGCGTTGCTGAGCGCCGCGTATCTCTGTGGGCTGATGACGGCTTGCTTCGATGTGACATTGAAGTATCTCAATACGCGGCAGCAGTTCGGACGGGCGATCGGGACCTTCCAGGCGCTGCAACATCGCATGGTGAATATGTGCCTGCAGCGCGAATTGGCACAGGCGACCGTCGAGGAGGCAGTTCAATTGTATGCCGCAGGATACGACGATCCGCGCGAGCAGGCCTTACTCGCGAGTCGCGCAAAATACCGCGCGACCGAAGCCGCGCTGATGATTACCCGCGAAGCGATCCAGTTGCACGGCGCAATCGGATTTACCGATGAATGTGATGTCGGGTTGTTCGTGAATCGCGCGCTCGTGTGCGCCGCCAATCTCGGCAACGCTACCTGGCACTGCCGACGCATCGCCGAGCTGGCGGCAGGCCGCACCATCCAGCGTTCGGAAGATTCCGCAGGCGACGCCGCGGAGCCGTTGGACGCAGACTGGAATTCGTTGAGTGATGATGCTTTTCGCAGCCTGGTCAGACAGTGGCTTGAGACGAATTATCCTGCAGCGATGCGCTATCCGCCGAGCCGCCTGCGCTGGCATGCAGTGAAACCCTGGTACCTTCAGCTCGGCGCGCGAGGTTGGCTCGCACCCGCCTGGCCGCGCGAGTTCGGTGGCATGGGGTTGGCGCCAAGCAAGCTACTTATTTTTATTGAAGAGCAGGAACGCTGGGGCGTCGCGCGGGCGCCCGACATGGGGCTGGTGATGGTGGGCCCGCTTCTGATCAAACATGGCAGTCCTGATCAGCGAGCCCACTACCTGCCGAAGATACTGGCCGGGGAGCACATCTGGTGTCAGGGATATTCAGAGCCGAATGCAGGTTCAGATCTCGCGAGCCTGCGCACGGAGGCTATCCTCGAGGGCGATCACTTCGTGGTCAACGGACAGAAAACCTGGACCACGCTGGCGCAGGATGCGACGCATATGTTTCTGTTGGCGCGCACTGCCAAGGACACGAAAAAGCAGGCGGGCATCAGTTTTCTGTTGGTCGACATGCAAACACCCGGCATTACCGTGCGACCGATTCGCAATCTAGCGGGCCACGAAGAGTTCTGCGAGGTGTTTCTCGATAACGTCAAGGTTCCTCGCGAGAACGTGGTCGGCGCGCTCAATCAAGGCTGGACGATCGCGAAAGCGCTGCTCAGTTTCGAGCGCATCTTTCTCGGGAGTCCGAAGCAATCGCAGTACGCGCTACAGCGACTCACGGCGGTCGCGCGACACTGCGGGCTGTTCACCGACCCTGCGTTCCGTGATCGTTACACGCGCCTGAAATGCGATGTTATGGACCTTGAAACCTACTACGGACGTTTCGCAGCCCAGGTTAAGCGAGGTGAACCGCTAGGCGCGGAGGTGTCATTGCTCAAGATTCTGGCCACCGAGACCTATGCCCGGCTTACCGAGCTTCTGATCGAGAGCGTCGGCAGTGCCGGTGCGCAGCTCGGCAAGGTGAACGTCGGTGATCACGATGTCGATGTGTTGAGTCTTTTCTATACCGCCCGGCCGGCGACGATTTACGGTGGCAGCAACGAAATTCAGCGTAATATTGTTGCCAAGGCGGTCCTTGGCTTGGTGGATTAATCAGCAGCCAAGGTGCGCTCGGCGGCAGCAAAGACCGCCGCTCATGGCGCTGGCTTCATGACCAATTCCATGATCAGGATGGGAAACGGCAGATGGCGCGCCTGCTGACAGTAGGCGCCGCCGACGACCTTGCCATCAGTCGTTTCAAATTGCCAAGCTTCACTCACGCCTGAATAACCCTGCGGCAGCACTTTCTGCAATTTATGGCGAAGGGTTTCCTGCGCCAGCGTGCAATCGCCGAGCGCTCGGTAGGCGCGCGCGGCGTAGGAGCGCTGCACAACCTTGGTGGCAGCATCTATCGTCAATTCGACGTCAGGCACGATCGACACCATCTCGGGATCGACGCTCGGGACGCGCATCGTGTAGGTCCCATCACTGCCCACACCATTGCCTGGCGATGCGCCATAGTCATACGCATGCGCGAGTGGCGCGCCGGGCTCGCTGCCGAACGGGATCACAAACAACGCGTTCTCAGCCGCCGCGTGCGAGGTGATCAAAAGTGCTGTGAGCAGCGTGAACACTTGTCGTCCTGGCATGATCTTGAAAACGGCCGTTGAGCGCTGCACAACCTCAGAAAATGCCTGACTGAATTGACGTTGGTGCTTCAAATAAGCTTCACCCTGGTGAAGCGCGCTAGGACAGTGAATGGCAGGCATCGTTCGCGGGTTCTGTTTGGAAGACTGGCATGACTTCTCGGGCGAATAATTCCACCGAAGTCATGACATCAGCGCCGCGTATTCCCGGCATGTGCATCCAGCACACCATCTCGGTGCACCCAAGGCCATCTCGATATTTGATAATTTCGTTGATGGCGAATTCTGGCGTGCCAACGATGTAGCGTGCTTTGAAGGTGTCGAAATTGACTTGATGATGATCGGTGATCGGGCTGCCATCATCGTTGCGTAACACACGATCGCCGGCCGCAGACGCCTTGCCATACACTTCGCGATACAAATGCTCGATGGCGGGCGCGGCGAGCGCTTCGGCTTTCTGCAGGGTCGACGCGACGAAGACCTGGCGGATGATCGGGCGTTCTGGAATCGTCCAGCCGATCTCTTGCGCCGCAGCTTCGTAAGGTGCGTAGTGCGCCTGCAATTCC
>JAYTEX010000013.1:0-6933 GCA_043734785.1 Pseudomonadota bacterium
CCGCCCGTACGGGTCGCATGACAGGATTTTTCGAGGGTACCCGCGCCGCCCACTTCGACCACGTGATCGACCCCGCGACCATCGGTCAACTCAAGCACACGCTGTTCCCATGCCGGATGCTGGCGATAGTTGATGGTGTCATCGGCACCGAGCGTGCGCGCCCGCGCAAGCTTCTCATCGCTGCTCGAAGTCAGGATGACGCGTGCGCCATGCAGCTTCGCGATCTGCAGTGCGAATAGCGAGACGCCACCCGTGCCAAGCACCAGCACCGTTTCACCCGCCGCAAGGTGACCTTTTGAGATGAGCGCGTGCCAGGCCGTAAGGGCGGCGCAGGGTAAGGTCGCGGCCTGCTCGAAGCCCCAGCCCGGCGGAATCGCCACCGCTCCTTCCTCGCTTAAACACACCTGCTGCGCAAGCATGCCCGGGAGCCGCCCGCCCAACGCCGATTCCATCACATCGGGCATGATGGTGCCGGCATTCCAGCGCTGGAAAAAAGTCCCTGCCACCCGATCGCCCACCCGGAAGCGCGTGACCTCGTGACCAATCGCCACCACTTCACCTGCGCCGTCCGAACATGGCACCAGCGGCCAACGATCGCTGTCGGCATAGCCCAGCACATGGAGCAGGTCGCGATAGTTGAGTGAGACCGCGCGTACCCGCACGATAAGCTCGCGCGACCCGAGCTGCGGGGTCGGACGTTCGACTGCGGTTAGGGCGTCGATACCACCGCTCGAATGGATCTCCCAGGCATTCATGACACAGCTCCTTTGAGTGCGAAACGCTTTACACTACGGCCAATCCTCAATCGCGAGATTCTCGCATGCACACCCTCCACGTCAAACGCTTACGCCTGCTGTGGGCGATTTTTTGTAGTGCATTCAGTGCTCACAGCCTCGCCGGTGATCTCGCAATCGGCGATTCTGCGCCGGAGTTCGCGCTCCAGGGCTCGGATGGCAAAATCCACCAACTGCGCGACTATCGCGGCACCACTGTCGTGCTCGCCTGGTTTCCCAAGGCATTCACCGGCGGCTGAACCGCGGAATGTAAATCGCTCCGTGAGAGCGGTGAGATTCTGAAAGCGTTCGAGGTGGCTTGGTTCATGGCCAGTACGGATGACGCGGCCACCAACCGCAAGTTTGCGGCAGCCAATAGCGCCCAGTTTCCTGTCCTAGCCGATCCAGAAGGTGTCACGGCTAAGCGCTATGGCGTACTGAAGTTCGGTATGTTCGCGGCACGATGGACCTTCTACATCGATCGCCTGGGCAAGATTGCGTACATCGACAAAGACGTGCGCTCGCGCTCGGCTGGCGCGGATGTCGCGCAGCGTCTGGTGGTGTTGGGCGTGCCGAAACGCCAGTAAGGTCGGCGGCCGCGAGTGGCATCCACTCGACTACGGGGTAGCGGATCTGGCGCCGTGTTCTCTGTGTTCTCCGTTGCCCTATTTGAGCGCCCCGAAATCTCAGCGATCGAATACCTGTCTATCCATTTAAGGCATCAAGTCGACGAGCAACTGTTCAACCACGCGAAACCGCGTGCGCTGCGGCCGTACCGTGGGTGCCGCCTGGCGCATTTTGGGGAAACGCGTTAGCAGTTTTGAAAACGCGATCTGCGCTTCAATACGCGCAACTGAATTCCCCGCGCACGTATGAATCCCGTGGGCAAAGGCCAGATGCCGATTCGGCTCGCGGCCGACATCCAATAATTCGGGATCCGGAAACTGTCGCTTATCGCGATTGGCGGACGCGATCACGAGATGCAGATAGGTTCCGGCGAGGATGGTCACCCCGCCGATTTCCGAATCACGGATCGCGCGCCGGTTACCGATCTGCAAGGGACTCTCAAAGCGCAGCATCTCTTCGATCGCCGGTTTGATCAACAACGGATCGGCCAGCAGACGCGATTTTTGTTCCGGATAGCGAAACAGCAGATCAACTCCGTTGGCAATCAGGCTGCCGGTCGTATCGTGTCCAGCGTTCAACATGAAAATCGAGTTGTGCAGAATTTCGAGTTCAGTCAAGCCATCGCCCGCTTCGCCCGCTTCACTCGCTTCAAGTAATGCCCACAGGACATCGATGTCCTCTGGCCCCGGGGGATTGGCACGTTTGCGCGCGATGAGATCGCGCAGGTACTCCTTGAACTCCTCTACCGCACGATTGCCACTCGCCAACTGTTCTGGTGTGCGCACCGGTTCGAGCGCCCCCAGAATAACGTTCGCCCAACCTTGCAGCGGTTCACGTTCAGCGAACGGCACGCCCAGCAGGTCGCCGATCAGATTGAGCGGAATGACCAGCGCGAATTCCTTGACGATGTCGATTCGTCCCTGTGCTGCGGCACGCTCCAGCAACTTGTCGACCATGAGGCCGATACTGCCTTCCATCTGGCGCAGAATGCGCGCGGCAAAAAACGGCCCGAGCAGGCGGCGCATCCGCGTGTGATACGGCGGATCATTGAACACCAGTGACGTGGTGTGGTGTTCGTAGAGTGGGGAATCCCCGAAGCGTGGTTTGAAATCTATTCGCTTGTCTGAGCTGTAACGCGCCGGGTCCGACATTACCTGCCGGATATCCTCGTAGCGCGTCAGGACATAAGAGCCATCTGGCTGACGACAAACCGGCGCATGATCGCGCAGCAACGCGTAATCAGGATAGGGGTCTCGCGCAAACGCGAGGTCTACGTTGGCGAGAATGAAGTGCGAGGCTGTTTCAGCTGTAAGGTGCACGGCGAATCCAATAGCTTATTGTCGCTCGCGAGTTAGCGCGCATGAACGAGCGACGCCAGCGGCACGAGCCCTATCTCGGCACTGAACAATCGTTCACCGCTACCGGTATAACCGAGGCAGAAATGGACACGCTGATCGCGCCGCAATGCGCCGCCAGAGGGAGCGGGTCTGGTCTGTGCAGCGGACACCAACATGTTGATCGTGTCGTTGCTCCGCAGTCGCTGCGCGGCATCGCGATCGACCACGATATCGTGGTAGGAGTAGACCATGGGAGCACGCACAAAGTCGGCGCCGCGTTTGATGCCGCGTTCGAGCAACGCACAGGACACCAAGCTCACCGGAAAGAGCTCTGTAAAACGCACGCGGTCTTCGAGTTCATCAAAATAAATCGCTGGATCAACATTGGCGCCCAGCAAAAAATTCTTGGCATTCGCGGTCGTCATGAATTTGCGTTTCAGAAAGTACTCCGTCCCTGGGACATCTGTACGGTCGCGGATGCGATTCAGGCTCAGAGGTTGCACGGGGGCGGGGGGCTGCGCCGGCGCGCGCGTCACGAAGCGGACATGTCCTGTCAGCGCGAGGCAGCGCATCGTGCGCAGCGCTATCCGGTGGCTGATGGTCGCGCCATCGGCACTGCGCTGGGCAGGTTTGATCGTCAGCTCGACATCGTCGTCAACGCGCACCGCGTCGACGAAAGTCATCCGCAGGTGAAGATAGCGCTGCGCGGGTGGCGATGCTGCATATAGCGCCGTGACTGCGTGCAGCGCAAAACTCGATAACTGAAAGCCAAGCACGATCGGCCCGCCGAATGGGTTGCCGATAATTCGCTGCCACTTATTGCGATCGTGGAAGGGGTTAAAGTCGTCGGTCGCGAAGCGCGCGACATCAATATGCAGACCGGTAAACCGGGTCAGCGAAGGGGCCAGTTTGGCGGTCATGCGTTAGTCGTCACTTGCGCGCCGGCAAACTGTGCGCCATTCCCGCAGCGCTGCGGTCAACCGCCGGCGATGCCAACCAGAAAAGCAATGGTCTCGCCATCGGCCAGCGTATCTTCCATGTAGATTCGGCGGCCTTTGGAATCCAGATACAGGGTGCCGCGCGTGTTCAACTCGTGCGTGTCCTGATCGATCAGCAGGGATTCCATCATCGGTCCGTATTTTTTGGTAATGGTGGATGCCAGCTCGCTCACCAGTGGCTGTGCGAGCTGGAAGCTTTCGCCCGGGATTTTCGTTATTTCACGGAAGCGCGATTGGTACTGGGCGTGAATCGTTATCATGCCCACTACCCGCGCGCCAGCGCACCATCAGCGGCCAACACTTCTGCGACATCTTGCATGCCGAGCGCGGCGAGCTTCGATTGCTTCTGCAAGCCACTCACCTGATCCCAACCGCGCCATTCATAGTATTCGTCGAGCACGGTCTCGAACATATCGGCAGCAACCCGCCCCGGGTACATTCCCTCGGTGGTGGGCTCGTACATCCAGCGTTCGCAGATCGTATCGTGTTCGCGACGCAAACCGAGTCGGGAATTAAAGGCTTTCTCCAAGTTGCAGATCCGCTCACCATCGCGCATCAATTCCTCAGGCGTGCGCGAAATGCCCGTGATATCAGCGTACGCAGGGCCATAGTGTTCCTCGGGCGCAAAACCCGCAGGATCGAGCATCCAGTGGAATAGGCACACGCCGTAGGAGTTGAGCAGCGCAACCTGATTCTCGAGCAGCGCAGTCGAGGCGCCTTTGAGATCGGGGATATTCAAATCTGCCGCTTCGGTGCGCCCGTTGAAGTACCGCTTAGAGAGATCGCGCCGCTGGAATTTCTCAATGAGCCCGATCCCTTTCAAATGATCGGCGCCGCGCGAGGCGACTGCCATGTTGTTCATCCAGGTCGGGAAGGGTCGCATTTCCTCGGTGAATGCGGCGCCACCCTTGCCGTAGATCGAATACTTCATGAAGTTGGTGCCCTTCAGCTCTGAATAGCGCAGCGCACCCCAATACGGGCCGTCGTTGAACAGTTCGCCGAAGAGGTTGTCGCGCGTCGCAATGTGGTGGAGCAGCGTTTCAATGTCTTCCATGTTGCCCCACTCGAGGCGCTGCGGCCGGCCGAACAACTCTTCAACGTCGCGCTCCGAGATCAGATTCTTTTCTTTCAGTTCCATCAAAAAACTGATCGCACAACTGAGATCCTGGTTGTCGATGCCATACTCGTTGGTCACCTTGCCCCAGTGCGCGACTTCGGACCAATCGCGCACATCGAGCGCGCCGGCCGCACTGGCGGTGGTAAGGTATTCCGGGCGGCGAAAAGTCTCGCCGATGTACTTCTTCGCCTTATCTGATTCCGAACCGTCAATTTTGTAGCGTCCGTCGCAGGCAATGAAACAATCCGCCGAGCAGACTTCCGAATACTTGTGATACTTCTTGACCCAGTTGTCGGAACGCACCTCGTCGCCGCGGAAAAGACAGCCCTGGTTGTTGCGCCAGAAGTGGCCACCAATGTGCTGATACATTTCTACCGCGCCCAGGGTACCGCGCCGCTTGAATCCGTAGATCGCCTCGTTCGCATCGATCTTCTGCCGGAACTCGTTCGACCACTTGAGCAGGCCCATGGGATTATGAATTTTGATGCCCCCACTGCCCTGCACGACAATCGCCTTCAGATTCTTAGACCCGAGCACGCAACCGCCGCCGCTGCGCGCGTGGATCCGAGAGGCATCGGAAACCACGGACGCGATGCCGACTTGGTGCTCGCCAGCCACGCCGATCGTCAACGTATGCGCCAGCGATGGGTAGTCGCCCAGCTCACGCCGCAGGGCTTCATGCGTTTCACCGGTATTCTTGCCCCATAAGTGCGCGGCATCGCAGAGCACCGCGTTGCCATCACAGATATATAGATAGACGGGCCGCGGCGCCTTGCCCGTGATGGCAATGTGGTCGAAGCCCGCGAAGCGCACCATGTACGGAAATTTCCCGCCCGCTGCCGAATCCCCGAAAATACCGTAGCAGGGGCTCTTGAAAGTGATGCGCCCTTTTACGCCGCTGCCCGCACCGCTGCCCGCCAAGGGGCCGACACCGAACACGAAAATGTTATCCGGGCCGCGCGGATCGCAATCGATATCGTGCTTGAGAAAATGTTCCCACATGATCCAGTTGTTAATCCCGGAACCCCCGATCCAGCGTTCGTAGAGCGCGTGCGGCAGGATCTCCTCGCGCATTTCGCCCGTGGTGAGATTGACTCTGAGTAAATTACTTTCCATTTGTGTA
The DNA here is from genome assembly GCA_043734785.1 of Pseudomonadota bacterium. Classification (GTDB taxonomy): domain Bacteria; phylum Pseudomonadota; class Gammaproteobacteria; genus CAIKBL01. The sequence continues at coordinate 5,976 of JAYTEX010000013.1, forward strand.
CTCCCGCGGGTTTTAAGCCGCGCTGCTGATCTCACCGCGTTCGAGCATCGCCTGCATCATGCCGACTTCGTCGCCCATCTCAGGCTTCTGCTGCAGGATACCGCGGAACGTTTTGGTATCTTCGTAGAACAGGACCGCCGCGCGGCTGTATTGCTTGCCGGCATTGCTCATTTCGGGCCGCGTCGCGCAGGCCGTTACGCAGGCGGGCTCGCCGCCGCACAAATCGCATTTCAATAATTCGCCATCGGGCGCAACGAACACCACATCGAAAGGACATGCCGGTACGCACTCCATGCACTGGGTGCACTTATCCTGATCGATAATCGCCGCGAAGGTTTTCGGATCGTAATAGAACGCATCGGTCGGGCAGACTTCGGCGCACGGCGGTGGATTGCCACAGTGATGACAGATCGCCGAGACAAAACCGAAATCGTGGACGGCTTTGCGCGAATTAACGCTCGGCGCGTGGTTGATGCGGACCCGCGACAGTAAAGGGTTCAATTCGCCAACCGGCGAATGCACCAGCGAACAGGCGATCTCGCAGATGTTGCAGTCCGTGCACTGGTTCTGCAGTGCATAGAGCTTCTGATCGACATTGGGTATCTCAGTGCCGTGTTCGAACCACAGTTCGCCGGTCACCAGTTCCTTCTGCGGCAGATTGGGCATTTGATGTTTGTCTCCAGACCGTTATAGTCAATTAAGCCGCTTGCGCGAGGCCTGTCAAGCAGGAATGATGGTGCGTGGCGAGGAGTTGAGCAAACACCTCGCTAGCGCCGACAATACAAAGCCGCCAGGTTTCCCGAGCACGTGCATGACTGACACCAAGCCCAAACAGACCTTGCTTCATCCGCAACTCGGCCTGTTGCCGGCTCGCAGAGTGCTGGATTGTGTGTTCGCCCTACCACCGGACGGTCCGATGTTGCATCGCCACATGACCGATGTGACGATTAATCCCCAA
>JAYTEX010000014.1:0-2933 GCA_043734785.1 Pseudomonadota bacterium
TGCGTGCCGATACCACTAACGCCTACCTCGCCACACGGCCAGAACGCATGATGGACTTGCCGGTCGCGCAGGCAGTGCAACGCGCCGTTTTGCTCGACGCCGCGTGCGTGGTGTCGTCGCTGTTGACGTTTCCCGGTCAGGAACAACTGACCCGCGATTGCTGGGTGAACCTGGATTCATTGCGCAGCCAATGCGACGCCGTCGGCATGCCGCTCATGATCGAGATCCTCGCAATGACCGATAACGCGGGGGTGCCGTTGGTCGAAACATCCGCCGCGGTCATCGCGCCGTTGGTGCGTCTGGCGACGGAACTCGGCGCGGATGTGATCAAAGCCGATCCCACCGAACCGGTCAGCGAGTTCGCGAAGCTCATCGATGCCGCGGCAGGTGTGCCAGTGCTCGCGAGCGGCGGCATCAAAGCGCCGGACGCGGAAGTACTCGCGCGCACCGCGGCGTTGATGCGCGCCGGCGCAAGCGGGATCGCCTATGGCCGCAATGTGATGTGGGCCGAGCACCCTACTCGCATGACGCGCGCACTGCTCCACATCGTCCACGGTGGCGCAACCGTCGAACAAGCGATCGAAATAGCTCGCGGGAAATAAAAGGTGCGTGCGTGAAAGCCACACTCAGCGCGGTGCGGCGTCGCAATCAATCTCCCGCTCGGGATTCACGCCGAGCCATAACAAGGCACCGAGTAGACTGAGCGCGCCCATCACGTAGAGCGCACTGTTCCAACCGTAGTGTTGCGCGAGATACGGCGTGAGCGAGGGCGAGATGGTCCCGCCCAGATTGCCGCCCATATTCATGATGCCGGCCGTGGTGCCGGCATAACGCTGGGCCAAATCGATGGTCGTCGCCCAGAAGCCGGCGACGCTCAGCATCAGCGTACCGGTACTCGCCGACAGGAACACGACCGCCAGGATCGGGTCGTCTGTTGTAGCACCGAAAAAAATGCACACGCTAGTCAGCAACATGGCCACGCAGCCCACCCCACTGCGGCCCCAGCGTTTACCGTAACGTTTAACGAGAACATCACTCAGCCAGCCGCCGAGCGGGCTGGCGACGGCCATCGTCAGGAACGGCGCCATGGTATACAGACCACCGCTTTCCAGCGAAAATCCGCGCTCATTGACTAGATAAAGGTAGAACCACGCGAAGTAGAAATAGACGATGTAGCCGATTACGAAATAGGCGCCGGTGAGAAACCACAGGTCACGACTGCCGAACAGGCGTCGCCACGGCACTTTGCCCGCAGGTGCGTGGCGCACTGACGGCTCGCTACGTGTTGCTTCGATAAACTCGCGCTCGGCAGCATTGACCCCGGCATGTGCGGCAGGCGTATCGGTGGTCAACTGATACCAGACGAATGCCACCACGATGCCGGCGGCGCCGGCGATATAGAACGCCTCCCGCCAGCCCCAGTGGATCATGATCCAGACGATCAGCGGTGGGGTCAGCGCGCCACCCAGTGCGCTGCCGCTGAGGACTACCCCGGTGGCGAGTCCGCGTTCGGCCGGCGCCGCCCAGTTGGCCACCATGCGATTTCCATTCGGCGGCGCAGCGGCCTCACCCACGCCAATGAGTGCGCGCACCAAGGCGAACGAGCCGACCACGCCCAGCGTCGAGGCCAGGACCCACTCGCCAGCCAGCGCGGTAAGCGCGGTAAACGTCGACCACCACAGGATGGCCCAAGTCATGACCCGGCGGGGGCCGAAACGGTCGCCAAGCCAGCCACCCGGGATCTGCGCGAGGGCGTAAGCAAGGACAAAAGCACTGAAAATCGCGCCGAACTGGACATCGCTTAGCCCGTACTCGGGCATGATGTACTTCGCCGCAATCGAGATGTTGATGCGATCGATGTACATCAACACATAGACGAAGAAAACCAGCGCAATAATGCGCCAGCGGATGCGGGTCGGGGTCTCGGTCGCTGGCATCTTCTAGGCCCGCTCGGAAAGTGACCTGAAGTGTAGCAGTGTCCCGGTGTGTGCAGATGATGAAATGGGCGGTGGAAGCGGCGCGCCGAGCGTGGTGGTCATCCTTCGGCGGGGCGCGCGTGAACGATACTAGAGAAGACGCTGGCGGTTCAGGAGGCGGCCACCGCTGACGCCACTTCGTCGAGGTATCGCTCGATGATCAGCAGCCCGGTCGGGGCCTCACGCACGACTCTCACGGGATCAACCTCACCGTACGAATGAGCGATGCGATTACGGAGCGCCGCGATTTGGCCCATGGCGGCGGCAGTTTCTTTGTTTAGCAGATCCGCACTCGCAAGGATTTCGAACGATTCTCGCTGCGAGGAAGGGACACCAAGCCCACGCGCCGCGATCAAATGTGCCGCGAGATCGATTGCGTCTTGGATCAAAAGAAATAATCCGAACGAAATGTAGGCTTCAAGGCGCTCATCTTGCAAAATATCGGTGGCCTCGGCGGGCAGTGCCGTGCGCAACTTTGCGATGCGAGCTCGGCTCGCTAGAAATTTCTTGATCAACACCTCACCCACGGCGCGCCTCCGCTACGAGTCGCCGGCGGGCGCCGGCCACGCACAAATCAAGGGTGGGTTTGAAGTCGAGGTAGCGCACTATCGCGTCGGCACGGAACCGCGGCCAAGCGTCCGGTTCACATTCGAATAATGGCACACCATCACGTGCGATCTCGTAGCGCAAGAGTTCGGACGCAGCCTCGAGCTGGACCACATGCGGCTCACGTCCGCACAGTCGGGCGAGGTCCGCGCCGATCCGCAAGCTTTCCCAAAACCCTGTGCCCAATATCCCGATGTCCATGTCGCTCATCGGAAACGCTCGCCCTGTGGCCATTGAGCCGAACACAACGATCAGGTGCAAGCCAGCTGCCTCGCGGCCAAGGCGCGATGCCTCAAGACGGAGTTCAGTCAGTGGCAGATCGCGGTTGGCATCCATTCGTGCATGATACCC
>JAYTEX010000015.1:0-45261 GCA_043734785.1 Pseudomonadota bacterium
CCTGCGGTCGAGAAAAGTGCGCGCTTGATTCACCCACACCATTAGAGGGATTTCGATATGAAGGCAGTAGAAAAATTAGGACTTGCGCTGGCAGTCGCCGGTGCGTTGGCTTCACCCGTGAGCTTTGCGGATAACAACGGTGGCAAGGTTCCGCGTGCGTTTGATGTCTGTGTAGACGCCGCTACCGGCGCGCGACTTACCCATTTTCCGCCAGCGGCGGGTGATCGCGTGACAGCAGTCGGCATGATGCTGCCGGCAGGCACGATTCCGAGCGTCGATAATCCAGGCGATGACACCTGCGCTGTTTTTGCATCCAGCAAGATCGGCACGTTCTTCGTGAATGGCACCTTTGTCAGCGGCTTCGGTGGTGTAGGCACACTGCCTCAGGCGGCGGCGGATGATCTTGGCTATGTGCAGTGGCACTTCCGTGTCGATGGCACCGGCGCATTCGAGACCAGTGGCCCGATCAAGCAGTTCGTGCAGGGCGGGACTTATCCGCAGGTGCTGACCGGTGGCACGGGCCGCTTTAAGAATGTCAAGGGCGAAATGACGACCCAGATGTTGGGGGCCGGTGGCTTCCAGCTCCGCGTATTCCTGCCCAACGATTGATAGAACTCAGATAAGACTGGACCTGGCTGTTTGCAGGAAAATCAACCGGGGCATCACGCCCCGGTTTTTCGTCGTCGGGTATCCAGGCTGCGGGCTCAGCGCCCCGCAATCTCCGACAATATCGGTTTCAGATATTCCAGGAACTTGGCCGGATTCTCGCTCATCGGGAAATGGCCGTTGTCTTTCATCTCGGTGAACTTCGCGCCTTTAATTTGCGCCGCCAGTTCGCGGGTCATGTCGGGACTGGTCGCAAAATCGTATTCGCCGGTCAGGAAGTAGACCGGTATCTTTGACGTATCAATCTTGTGCACAACTTTGTGGGCGTCGTATTCCACGGAGTAGTAGTAGAGATCGCCCTTGAACACCATCGGTGCACCCTGGCTGTAACCGAATACGGTTTCGCGGATGTACTTCTCGGGACTGGTCGGTGCACACAAGGCGTACATCGCGGCCGGCTTCGCTTCGTTGCTGATGCGCGGGTGATACCACTGGTCGAGATAGAAGCCCGGGCTCGCGAGCGAGGATTCCACCCCAATCACCGCGCGGAACTTATCCGGATGTTCGGCCGCGAGATCAACCGCCACCTGTCCCCCCATGGAACAGCCCATAAAAACAGGTCGCTCGAGTTCGAGCGCCGCACAGAAGCTCGTGATGAATTTCAGAAAGAAATCGCGCGTCAGGTTATAGGGTTTAGTCCAATGCGGATCCTCAACGGGTGGCAGCGATTTGCCGTGGAACGGGAGATCCCAGGCAATCACGCGATAGCGTTGGGTAATTTCTGGATCCTCCAGCAAATGACGCCATTGAAAAGCATGCGCGCCAGCGGTGTGTTGGCAGACCAGCGGAATACCGGTGTCGGCGCTTCCGCCCGAGCTTTCGTAATACACGCGATATTCGATACCGTCGACCGTCAGATAGACATAACGGCCAGTGGTGTTGTCGTGTCGTGCCATGTTTAATCTCCCTTTGCGTTGAGCACAGGCGCCGCGCACTGGCGCATCAATTGAAACATCCGCCGGAACGCCCCGTAATAAGCGAAGAAGGTCTCCGAATTGCCGGTCCATTCAAATTCGTCTCGCACGATTGCCGCGAACATATCGTGAAAGAACGGGCGTGGGATGGGCTTCAAGAACTCCCCCCAGTTGGCGAGCGAACCTTTGATGGTCACATCAGCTGAATCAAATTTCGCACCCGGCGTGATGGCAGTCAGTTTGCCATCGCGGAAACTGAGCAGCAGCGAATCCTTCTCGAAATACAGTTTCAACGCACCATTGAGGAAGCGCGCCGAGATCAGAAATTCACCGTCCGCATTGACAGCGTCGATGAACTGGGTCTGGTTGAATAGGGACATCAGTCGTTTCTCCTAGTACTGGTCTTGTCTGCCGATCCTACGATTGTTCATGCGTTGCGCAATCGCCACACACACCTCATCCCGGAGCGCTTAGCGGCTCCCGATACACGTGCGCAGCGCAAGCCCTTCCTACAGCGCTTCGAGTTGGCGCGCGATTACCAGGCGCTGGACATCGCTGGTGCCTTCATAAATCTGGCAGACCCGCACATCGCGGTAAATCCGCTCCACTGGAAAATCCTCCACATAGCCGTAGCCGCCATGGATCTGGATGGCATCCGAGCAGACCTGTTCCGCCATTTCGGAGGCGAATAGTTTGGCCATTGAAGCTTCGCGTAAGCAGGGTCTCCCCGCATCCCGTAAAACCGCGGCATGCAGCACCATCTGGCGCGCCACTTCGATGCGTGTCGCCATGTCGGCCAGGCGAAATGAGATGGCTTGATGGCCTGTCAATGCGACCCCGAAGGTCTGGCGTTCGGTGGCATACTTGAGCGCGGCCGACAGTGCGGCGCGTGCCATGCCCACGGCCTGGGCGGCGATGCCGATCCGCCCGCCTTCGAGATTAGACAGGGCGGTCTTGTAACCCGCGCCTTCCGCTCCTAGCAGATGGTCACCTGGGATCTCGCAGTCTTCAAGCGCAATCTGCGCCGTGTCCGATGCGCGCTGACCGAGTTTGCTTTCGATGCGTGCCACGCGGTAGCCGGGCGTGTTGGTCGGCACCAGAAAAGCGCTCATCCCCCGCTTGCCGGCCGCTGGATCGGTAACGGCAAACACGATCGCAAGCTGCGCATGCTTGCCGCTCGTGACGAACTGCTTGACGCCATTCAGGCGCCAGCCATTCGCCGTGCGTTCGGCGCGCGTCTTGATTGCGGCCGCGTCTGAGCCGGCATGTGGCTCCGTCAGGCAGAAAGCGCCGATTTGTTCACCGCGTGCGAGCGGTTTCAGAAACTTTTCTTTTTGCTCTGCGGTGCCGAACTTCAGCAGCGGCATGCAGACCACCGAGTTCTGCACACTCATGATGGTTGAGGTGGCGCCATCGCCGGCGGCAATCTCCTCGATCGCGACCGCCAGGGATACGTGATCGAGACCGGCGCCATCGAAATCGGGCGGCACGAGCATACCAAGTAAGCCGAGTTCGCCCATCTGGCGCAGTGCAGCAGCAGGGAAGGTACGGTTGCGATCCCATTCCGCAGCGTGGGGGGCCAGCGCCTCAGTGGCGAACCGGCGCGCCATGTCGCGCACGATAACTTGTTCTTCAGATAGCAACATTAGATGAACGGCCTTTCGGTTTGGGAAAATTCCTTGACTAGGAGAAGAGGTTCCAGTCACGCTGTGCACCGCTCCCAAGTTAGCGCACCAGAAACGTGAAAATAACCTGTGTGCCGCAAACTTGCCATGGGCCGACGTTAGCCGGCAAAAAAAATACCAGCAACAACCTTTCAGGGGTACTTAGTATGATTAAAAAAACACTCTTATCACTGTGCATCGGTGGCCTGTTGACCGCGTCCGGGATGGCGGTTGCCGATCCCGACGACGTCGATGGCGGCTCGCGTGCGGCGTGCAAAGGCCTGCCGACTCAAGCCCAACTCAAAGCCGCGCTCACTGGGGCGCAAGGTAACGGTAACGGCGGATTCGGCCTGCACATGTGGGGCTCGATGGTGAATCGTGATGGCGTGGTCTGCGCGGTGGCGTTCACGGGTGCGAACCGCGGTTCGGAATGGCCAGGCAGCCGGGTCATCTCGGCCCAGAAGGCCAATACCGCGAATTCGTTCAGCCTACCAGGTCTGTCTTTGTCCACCGCCAATCTGTGGGCTGCCGTGCAGCCGGGTGGCTCACTGTATGGATTGCAACACAGCAACCCTGTGAATACTGCGGTGGCCTACAAAGGCCCTTCAAGCAACTATGGTCAAGTCAACGATCCGATGGTCGGCGGCAAGATTGGTGGCGTTAACGTGTTCGGCGGTGGCCTGGCGCTTTACAACGCAAAGAAAGAACTGATTGGTGCCATTGGTGTTAGCGGCGATACGTCGTGCGCTGATCACAATATTGCCTGGCGGACGCGGAAGAATCTAAACCTGGACTTCGTGCCGGGTGGCGTCGGGCCTGCAGGTCTCGCGGATAACATTAACTACCAAAGCATTGTTGCCGTGCCAAGTCTACAGAACGATTTCTCGCATCCGATCTGCAAGATTGCCGGCGTCGATGGCGTTTCTGCGATTAGCGCTGCCCTGCCAGTGACCCAGTAATGACACGGGTCTGACCGCAGCGGGCGTTGGGTTGACTCAACGCCCGCTTTTAGGTGGCGCCTTCGGTCTTGCCCCGGCTTGCGTTCGAAGCTTCGAAAAGGCTCAAGGCTCGATCGCATATTTGCCGGTCAAATCCGGATTAGCGGCGATCCAATCCGCCAGCGCGTTTGCACCCCGCCAGCGCGTGACGTAATCGGCCATGGTTTCGAACACCACGCCGTCAAAAGTCGAGAAGTAGGTCAGCAGGCGTTCTAGCATCAGCAGATATCGGCCGCGCGCGATGGTCTGTGGATGCAGGGTCAGGATAAACACGCCGCCTGGACAGCGTTGATACGCAAAATCAAAATCTGCGCGCCAGTTTTCTTCGATCTGCGAAGGCGCCTGCAACCCGGTATTCATGCCAAGCACGAATTCCGCCGGCGGGAAGTCGTCCAGCATCCAGGTCACGGGCATCTCAACTAAATCGACCGTCGTCCCGAAGTGATAGGCGCTGTCTAGCGACCAGCGATCGCCCGAGCGCAGGTAGTAGGGATAGAAATCGTGTCCCATGCAGCTCGATTCGTAGCTGAAGCCGTATTCGCGAAGTAGATCAATGCTCCGTGGACTCAAGTCCCAGGCCGGTGAGCGATATCCCTGTGGCCGCACGCCGACGACTCTATCTAGCGCCTCAAGTCCCTTCTCAAGTATGCGGCGTTCGCCGGCTTCATCGAACGCGGCTGGATTCTCGTGCACCCAGCCGTGGTGCGCGAGTTCGTGGCCATGCGCATGAATTTTCTCCACCAGCTTGGGATACGCATACGCGGTGTGCCCCGGCACGGCGAAGGTGGCTTTGATCGCGAATTGAGCGAGTAGATCGAGTAGGCGCGGGATCGCGACCGCGCCGAACTGACCACGCGAAATCATGCTCGGATTATTCGACTTGACTGTCCCGATCCAGGAAGACATGGCATCGAAGTCGAAGGTGATACAACAACTCAAACGGGGTTCGGGCATAGCAAATTCCCTGTGGTGTAAGTCAAGCTCAGTCGTCGGCGTCGGCAAGCAACGGCAGGGCGGGCCTGCCGTGCTGGGCAGGCTTGCTGCAACCCACCGCGAGAATCACACAACGCCGTAGGCAAGCATCGCATCGGCAACCTTGACGAAACCGGCGATGTTCGCGCCTTTCACATAGTCGATAAATTTCTTGTCTTTGGTCTGTCCGTACTGCACGCAACTGGTGTGGATGCCATGCATGATGTCGAGCAGGAGTTTCTGCAACTCGGCTTCTTTCCAGGCGATCTTGGCGCTGTTCTGACTCATCTCCAAACCCGACACCGCCACGCCACCGGCATTCGCGGCTTTGGCCGGCCCGAACATGATCTTGGCGGCGAGAAAGAGATCAATGCCTTCAATCACCGTCGGCATGTTGGCGCCTTCTGCAACACCAATACAGCCATTCTTGAGCAGTGTTCTGGCGTCTTCGGCAAGAATCTCGTTCTGTGTGGCGCACGGAAACGCGAGCTCGCAGGGCACGCTCCAGGGGCGCTGGCTGGCGTAGTACTTGGCCTTTTTGAACTTCCTTGTGTATTCCTCGATCCGCCCGCGTTGCACGTTTTTGAGTTCCTGAACCCACGCGAGCCGCTCGTCGTTGATGCCGTCCGGATCGTGAATAAAGCCGTCCGAATCAGACATCGTGACCACTTTGCCACCGAGCTGGGTGATGCGTTCCACTGCGTACTGCGCGACATTACCCGAACCGGATACCAGGCACAGCTTGCCGTCGATCGCATCTTTGCGGTAGGCAAGCATGTTCTGCATGAAGTAAGTACAGCCATAGCCGGTCGCCTCGGTGCGGATGAGACTGCCGCCATACTCCAGGCCTTTACCCGTTAGCACGCCTGTGTGTTGACGCGTAATGCGCTTCCACTGGCCGAACATGTAGCCGATTTCGCGCCCGCCGACCCCGATGTCGCCCGCTGGCACATCGATGTCATCGCCGATATGACGATAAAGTTCAGTCATGAACGATTGGCAAAAGCGCATCACTTCGTGGTCCGACTTCCCCTTGGGGTTGAAGTTAGCGCCGCCCTTGCCGCCGCCCATCGGCAGACCCGTAAGGCTGTTCTTGAAGGTCTGCTCGAAGGCCAGGAATTTCAGAATCGACTCATTCACGCTGGGATGAAACCGGATACCGCCTTTGTAGGGGCCGATCGCGTTGTTGTTCTGCACGCGCCACCCGCGGTTGACGCGGATATTGTTTTCATCGTCCTCCCAGCAGACCCGGAACGACATGATGCGGTCGGGTTCGGCGATGCGCCGCATGATCTGGTACTCGTGATAAGCCGGCTTATCCGCGATGAACTCGAAGATGGGCTTCGACACTTCGTAGACCGCCTGCTGAAACTCTGTTTGTCCGGGGTTCCGTTTCTTGAGTCCGTCCATGAAATAATCGAGCGTGACTGCCGTGTTTTTACCCATGCGAATTCCTCTATCGTTACGTGATGCCACCAAGCCTGGCGCCTGACGTATCGTCAGGCATATTGCAATGTCGGGCAGTAGGTCCGCATCGCGGCGCTACTGGATCTCGGACAATGCGGCGAACTCTTTAGGATTTGCGCGAGACGGATCGGTATAAGTTAAGACGATGTGTCGCCCAAGAACTGCTGCGCCAGGGTGACCCAGTAGCTCGCGCCGAGCGCAATGATCTCGTCATTGAAATCGTAATGGGGATTATGCAGCAAACATTCGCTGCGCCCGCCGCTGCCGATCCACGCGTAGTTACCGGGCTGCTCGAGCAACATCCAACCGAAATCCTCGGAACCCATGCTGGGTGGGAGATCGCGCCGGACCTTCGCGGCGCCGAACACCGTGGTCGCGGCACGAGCGGCAAATTCGGTCTCGCGCACGGAATTGATCGTAGGCGGAAAGCGCTTCTCGTAACGCCACTCGAAGGCGCATTGGTGTGCGGCGGCGATCCCCTGGCCGATTTCCTGTAGGCGTTGCTCGATGGCGCTTTGCACGGCTGGGTTGAAGGTCCTGACGGTGCCGCGCAGCACGACTTCTTCGGGGATCACGGCCCAGGCATTCCCGGCATGGATCTGGGTCACCGACACCACGGCGGATTCCAGCGGATCGACGTTACGCGACACCACAGTTTGCCAGCTCTGGACCAGCAAACTCGCCACCACAATCGGATCGATCGCGAGATTGGGCTGCGCGGCATGTCCGCCACGACCGCGCAGAGTCGCCTCAAAAATATCCATCGCTGCCATCATGGGCCCGGGTTTCACCACGAGATCGCCGGGCGGTAGCCACGGCCAATTGTGCAGACCGAAGACGCCATCGACCGGAAAGCGAGTGAACAACCCATCGTCCATCATGGCCTTGGCCCCCGCTTCGCCTTCCTCTGCAGGCTGAAAGATGAAATGGATGGTGCCATCAAAATCGCGACTCCGCGCCAGATATTCGGCAGCCGCTAGCAGCATGACGGTATGCCCATCATGACCACAGGCGTGCATGGCACCCTGGTGCTGGGAACGATGTGCGAAATCGTTCAATTCCTGGAGCGCTAAGGCATCCATGTCCGCGCGCAGTCCGATGCGGCGTGGGCCAGTACCGGACTGCAAAGAGCCCACGACGCCGGTTTTGCCCAGCCCGCGGACCAGCGGTATCCCGAATTCAGTGAGCTTGGCCGCGACAAAGTCACTGGTGCGGTGTTCCTGATAGGCGAGTTCGGGATGTGCGTGAATATCCCGACGCCACGCCGCGTATTCGGGCTGTCGGGCTACGATGGCATCGATGAGTTGCATAGGGGTTCCTTTGCGTCATTGGAAAAGCTTACCAATACCAACATTGGCGACGGAGTGACCGCGAAAGCGCCGTCACTCCGAAGGCCTAAGCTGCGCTGCTCTGGATTCTATACCGTTCAATCGACCTCTATCGCCGCGCCCAAGGTTGAACCGATCTCTGCATGGATCACGAGATCGGCCACCGTGTCCTGCGCGGTCGCCTCGCGATTGATGATCACGAGGCTTGCGCCATTGCGCTTAGCCCGCAGCGGGAACGCAGCGGCTGGATAAACGACCAGGGAGGAACCCAGCACCAGCAAAAGATCGCAGGCCAAAACCGCCTGCTCGGCGCGCCGCATCGCGGCCTCCGGCATCGCCTGGCCGAACGATATCGTGGCCGCTTTCACGAGCCCACCGCAGCCTTCACAGTGTGGCAGGCGACCCTCCGATGCGAAGGCCTCTTCGATTGGCGCAAGGTCGTGGCGGCGTGCGCATTCCAGGCACTTGGCGTAGGTACCATTGCCATGCAGTTCCACGATACGCGCCTCGTTAATGCCGCTCATTTGGTGCAGCCCGTCGATATTCTGCGTGATCACACACGCACACTGTCCACGCGCAACCAGCGCCTGGACTGCGCGATGCCCGCGGTTGGGACGGGCCGCGCGCATGTCGCGATCGATCAGAAATTTCCGGCGCCAAGCCTCGCGACGTTTGACTTCCGAAGTGATGAATTCCTGGAACTGAATAGGTTGGAATTGCGACCAGATCCCCTGCGGACTGCGGAAGTCCGGAATACCAGACTCAGTACTGATGCCAGCCCCGGTAAACACCACAATGCGCTGGGCGTCGGTTAGCCGCGCAGTTAATTCCTGGTGCTCGCCCATCGCCGTATTCAACCTCCGATTGCTGCTCGAATGCGCCAGTCACTAGGCTGCGCGGCGTGCGCTGTGGCGGAGCGGTGCTAACTCGTGGCGTTGCATTGCGTCACGATAACGGCTGTGGGTGGACGTCTCAAGCAGTCTGCGGGGGTGTCACGCCATTAGTGTGCAGAATCGGTTATTCTTCCGCGACGCCTCACCAGCCTAATGGATGAAAATAAAATATGACTTCACGCTATTGGAGCGATGTGGTCCGCGAGTTGTCGCCTTACGTACCGGGCGAACAGCCAAAGCTGTCCAACCTGGTCAAGCTCAATACCAACGAGAATCCTTATCCGCCATCGCCGCGGGTGCGGGCGGCAATCGAGCAGGAACTCGCCAATCTCAGGCTCTATCCCGATCCGAATGCGGATCGCTTGCGAGATTCACTCGCCACTCACTTCAAACTCACCCATGAGCAAGTATTCGTCGGCAACGGTTCGGATGAAGTGCTCGCACATATATTTCTCGCGCTGCTCGCGCAGGATGAGCCGATTCTGTTTCCAGATATTACCTACAGTTTTTATCCGGTCTACTGCGGCCTGTATGGGATCGATTTTGAAGAGATCTCGCTGACCGAAGATTTCCAGATTCGGCTCGAAGACTACCGCCGCTTGAATGGCGGAATCATCTTTCCGAATCCGAACGCACCGACCGGCTGTCCGGTCAATCTAGGCGATATTCAACGGCTCCTCGAACATAACACGGAGTCGGTCGTGGTGGTCGACGAGGCGTATGTGGATTTCGGGACCGAATCCGCGGTGGGCCTGATCAACGAGTATCCGAATCTGCTGGTGGTGCAGACCCTGTCGAAGTCACGCTCACTGGCCGGCTTGCGGGTCGGCTACGCGCTGGGGGATGCGGATCTGATTGAAGCGCTCGATCGCGTGAAAAACAGCTTTAATTCCTACCCGCTCGATAGCCTCGCGATTGCCGGCGCCGTCGAAGCCATTGCCGATCAGGCGTATTTCGAACAAACCCGACAAGCCGTCATGACCACGCGTGACATGCTGGTGACGGAACTTGCCGCGCTCGGTTGCGAAGTTCTACCATCAACCGCGAACTTCGTGCTGGTCCGTCATGCCGCGCACGATGCGGCAGATTTGCAGGCGGGATTGCGAGCACGCCATGTGATCGTGCGCCATTTCGAACAACCGCGTATTGCGCAATTCCTGCGCATCACGGTCGGTACGGATGAGCAGTGCGCGCGGTTGCTGGCCGCGTTGAAAGAATTATTGAAGTGAAGCGCGTGGCGCATCCCCTAGGCGCCACGCGCCGAGCCTCAACGAAGTGGCGCGGCGGCCGATTGGTCGATGTGAATTCTCCGGTTCGCTCGCACAGATGGATCAAGCCAGAATCAGGCGCCCCAGAACTTCCAGGCCCAAAAGAGGCAGATGATCAACTGGGCGCTGAACAGCGTCGCGCGAACCAGCACAAACGGCACACTGGTCGAAATCATATGCACGACAGATTGCCCGATTCGCGCATATAGCAGCCAGCAGGCCAGCGCTTCCGTGATCGCAGTCTGTCCGGTCGCGATGGCATACAGCAGGAATGACGCCAGGATCGCTAGATTTTCCAGCGTATTCCCGTGCGCCCGCGTCACGCGGTGGCCGAATCCCTGCAGGTCTTTACCCGCAGGATCGAAGGTATTCAACGCGTGACCACTCTTGATCGCCGCGGAGCGCACGCTCACCAGAATGAAGGACTGAATAATCGCCCACGACGCGAGCCCGATTAGCGCACCACTAGTATTGCTCATACTCCCCCCTTTGCAGTTGTTGTGTCGCCAGGATAGAAGAACCAGCGCAACGCGTCGACCATTGGTCGGTGGCACAAGCGCTCGAGGTCTTGCAGACCTTAGTCTCTTAGCGGGAAACGTCCAGGAACTGCACAATCCAACGCGCGATCAGTCGCGCGTCGACCGTTTCGTCATAGGTCCGCATGGCCTGCGCCAAGACGTCTTCCCCATATACGGTGCCCCGACCAGCCGCCAGGTCACGCGCGAAATCGCCCGTGAATTCGGGATGGCCCTGAATGCCGAGGAAGATATCGTCCACCACGAACATCGAATTAGGGCAGTGCGCATTGGTGGCGAGGCGCTCGGCCTGCGGGGGTAACTGAATCACCTGATCTTGATGGCTCACGAACACACCGTACTCGGGTACCGGCGGCTGCATCCAGGCCGGCGCCTTCAGGATTTGCGCCACATGCTTCCCGATGCCCCAGCCCTGGTTCGCTTTTTCAGTCACCCCGCCAAGCGCTTGCGCCATCATTTGATGGCCGAAGCAGATGCCGACGGTCGGTTTGCGTGCGGCAAACAAGGCCCGCACGAAATCTTCCAGACGCCGAATCCACGGCGTTTCGTCATAGACCGAATCGCGCGAGCCAGAAATGAGGAAGGCGTCGTGGGCGTCCACGGTGGCCGGGTACTCATTCGCATAACAGCGATAGGTTGCAATTTCAAGGGTTGGGGCCACTGTGGAGAGCAGACGCGTGAACATCTCCGGGTATTCCCCGTGGCGGGTGACCAGATCTTCACGCACCTGGCCGCAGGCCAGGATCCCTAAACTTTTTGACATACGTGATTATCTCCAACGATCGGGCGGGCTGTCGAATGTAAGCCGCTTACGCCCTGCGTTTCTAGGTTCAAGCGTCGCGTGTGCGCAGCGCGTAGTCCGGATGATCTGAGAACACGCCATCGAGCCCTGCGGCAAAATGCGCGCGAATTTCATCTTCAAGCGCGCCGCGTGCGGCGACTTGCGTGCCGCGTCGCTGCGGTGCGGGCAGAAAATAATTCTCGGCGCGGAACGTCCAGGCATGGACTTCGAGACCGGCGGCATGGGCGTGCTCGATCACGGGAGTCGGACTGCTCAAAGCGCCATCGGCACTGCGCGGGATGAGCAACTGTTTGAACGGCCCGATCCCGGCGGCATAACGCGCTATTTCCTGCAAGCCAAGCGGTGTCAGAAGGGCCGCGTAGGGCTGCGGCTGGCCCGCGAGCACGGTGTCGTAGGGCGCGTCATGCGCGTCAATCAACTGGATGAGGGGGAATGTCAACCCCGCAGCGGGCAGTACCTGCCGCCGCAATTCCTGCAGGTTGCCGATTTCGAACGATTGTATGAACACGCGCGTTGGATCCGTGAAGTGATGCTCGACGAGTGTCTCGACCAACGCGCGACCCAGATGGATTCCAATACGCGCGCCAGTTTGGAACAACCCGTCCGCCAGAAAATAACTCGGGTGCTTGGTTTCCGGGTACACGCCGGCGCGATGCCCGGTGCGAACCGCGTGCGCTTGAATGAGTTCGATGACTTCGGCAAAAGTCGGAATCTCGAAGTGGCCGTTGTACTGCGTATTGGTCGGGCGCAACGCGGGTAGCCGTTCGATCGCGCGCAACGTTTTAATCTCGCTCAGCGTGAAGTCTTCGCTGAACCATCCGCGCACCGCGCGGCCATCGATCCGTTTAGTCACCAACCGCGCGGCGAAGTCGGCGCGACGATAGACATCCGTACTCGTCTCCGTGAGGTTCAGGCTGCCGTCAGTTTGGAGCACGGCGAGCGCGTTCTCGTGGCGACAAATCAACACGCCATCGCGCGTCGCGACCAGATCCGGCTCGATAAAATCGGCACCTTGGTCGAGCGCGAGCTGGTAGGCGGCGAGCGTATGTTCTGGGCGGTAGCCGCTGGCGCCGCGATGAGCAATCACCAGCGGGCGAGGACGCAACGCACGCAGGGTGGTCATACGAGCAACCAGGCCACAGTGACGAGGATCCAGCTGAGCTCATTGGCGCACTCGCTCACGGCAGACCCGATTCGATTGCGATCCCAGCCGGCTTCGCGGATCGAGAAATAGAGCTGTCCGAGCCGGATATTGATGGTGATATGCCCCGCCAGGACGGCGAACGGCGCTAGGCCCGCGCCACCCACCTGCGTAAGGTGCCAGGCAAGGGTGAGTTGTGGTGTCGCCTTGAAAAATACCGCCAACCAGCCGCGAACCATCGGATCAGTCCAGCCAAGATCATGACGCCGGCCGACCGCCAAGGTCCCCACAATGCCAAGGGCGCTGAGGATCACGTTCAGGGTATCGACGGGTTGCCAGTGCCCAAGAGATCGCCACCACAACACGCTAAGCGCGCCAGCGAGCACGGTTGACCAGGTGGCATAGGTCGCCACCGTCTGCGCGGTGACGCGGCTCGGCTGCACTTGATGGGCCTTGATTGAGAGCAGCAGATTCAACGCGAGGAAGATGGCCCAAAACAGGAACCACGTGAGACTTACGCCGTCGGTGGTGTCCAGCATACGCGCGATCTGCGTGATGCCGAAC
This sequence comes from Pseudomonadota bacterium, assembly GCA_043734785.1. Lineage (GTDB taxonomy): Bacteria > Pseudomonadota > Gammaproteobacteria > CAIKBL01. The sequence goes on from JAYTEX010000015.1 coordinate 13,214, forward strand.
AGCAGGGCACAACCGATCTGGATCGCGAACAGGCTGTCCGCGATCCAGCGTTGACGGAGCGACACTAATTCTGCGCCGTCGTTACAGGAGCGGCATCACCTTTTCGGCAAAGTCTTTGGCGACATGGCGCAGATGCATCAGCGGCGGTAGCAGACTGACTTCCTTGAGTCCGGCGCGCGCAGCGGCGCGAATCTTCTCGGCGACTTCGGCAGGTTCGCCCACGATGCAGGTGCCTTGGATCATCTCCGGGGTAATCAGCGCGCGCTCGAGCGCTGGATAGTAGCTGCAATGTCCTTCGTGCAACGTCTGATGCTTTTTGTCATCGTCGCACGACATTTTTTCCAGACGTTCGAGATACTGTGGCCAGACGTTGCGCATGTAGTCCGGGATTACGCTGTCGTCCTTGGTATAACGCCACACTTCGTAGATGAAATGCAGGGCAGTGACGACCCACGAGCCGGCTGTCTCTACGACACGCGAATCGGTGAGCTTCTCGCCCGGGCGCAATACGACCGCGTGGCAAAGTGACACGGTGTGGTAGTCATCATCGATCTTGCGGCCCGCTTTTTCGGCGCCAGCTTTCACGAGGTCGAGATTCGCTTTCATCATCTCAGGCTGCTCGTTGAAGATCGAGATCAGCCCATCGCCATAGGCGCCAGCGGCGCGCAGCGCAAGTGGCCCGTTGGCCGCCACATACATCGGAATGTGATCCCAGGTGTTGCGGAACCCGCCGCCGTGATCCTGCCAGGCAATTTCGGTCGTTTTGTCGCGATAGGTGTACTCGACGTGTTCGCCGTTGAGCATGGCGCGCACCACGCGCAGATATTCGCGGAATTCCTTGACGGGGGTTGGGTCCTGGCCCATCACACGCATCGCAGTGTGACCGGAACCGATCCCGAGGAAGGTTCGCCCGGGGGCGAGCACGTTGATTGAGGCAATAGCCGCAGCCGTGGTCGGTGCGATGCGGGTTGCCGTGATCGCGACCCCGGTACCGATTTTGATCTTGGAGGTGCACAGCGCGGCGGCTGCCATCGTAGCGTAGCAATCCGACCACATCATCTGGGTGTCCGGAAACCATACGGCGTCGTAGCCCCAATCCTCCAGATCTTTGGCGATCCGGTAATCCGCAATACGGGTTTGTACGTGACAGCTGAATTTCATGTCGTTGGTCTCCCAAAAGATTCGGTTATTTATTGAACGTTCGCGTTGTCCGGCAACGCGCTTTTAGAACAAATTATGCAGGTTTGCTTTAAGCCGCCCACGCCATCCGGCCATTGATACTGGCACACCTGCCAACGTGCATCGGATTTCTCCTAGAAGCGTGAGTGGATTGAGGACAGGCGTCGATGTTATACCACCAGAATCGCGCAGCAGAGCATCGGCCTGCTGTGTTGTTATCCGCTAAAGACACGGCACTACCGATAACAGCGGCGCCCGAGGCACAGGCACCACACGCCACACCGGCAGTTGCCCCCGCTGCCCGCCTATTCTCCAGTGCCTATCCCACAGGGCGCGCGTACCGATATCTTCGGCAACACGGCGGGGGTCGCCTCGTGTAGCATTTGCGGCATCCACTGATGAAGGCGAGAGGAAGAAAATAAAGATGCAAATGCGCAAACTGGGCAAACTGGGCCCGCTGGTTTCGAGCGTCGGGCTCGGTTGTATGGGGATGTCGGAGTTTTATGGCGCTACGGATGATGCGGAGTCCGTCAAGCTGATTCACGAAGGGCTCGCACGCGGCCTGAATTTTTTCGACTCCGCCGATATGTACGGACCGTTCACCAACGAAGCGTTGCTCGGCAAGGCCTTGAGTGGTCGTCGCCAACAGGCGGTAATTGCGACCAAATTCGGTTTTGTGCGCGATGAACAAGGAGGCTGGCATGGCGTGAGTGGCCGACCGGAATATATCAAGGCCGCTTGCGACGCCAGCCTGCGGCGTCTGAAGATCGAGCATATCGATCTTTACTACCAGCACCGCGTCGATCCGGCGGTGCCGATAGAAGATTCGGTGGGTGCCATGGCCGATCTGGTGCGCGTGGGCAAGGTGCGCTTTATTGGCCTGTCCGAGGCCGCGCCGGCGACGATCCGTCGCGCCTATCGCGAACACCCGATCACCGCCTTGCAGACCGAATACTCGCTGTGGTCACGCGACCCGGAGACCGAACATTTCGCGGTGTGCCGCGAACTCGGGATTGCCTTTGTCGCCTATAGCCCGCTTGGACGCGGCTTTCTGACCGGCACCATCCGGCACTTCGAAGATCTCGCGGCGGATGATTTTCGGCGCAACTCGCCGCGCTTTATGGGCGAGAACTTCCAGCGCAACCTGGACGTAGTCGATGCGGTGAGCAGTATCGCCGAGCGTCGCGGGTGCACGGCAGCGCAGGTGGCGCTGGCGTGGGCCCTCGCGCAGGGCGATCACCTTATTCCGATTCCGGGCACCACCAAACTGGCGCGGCTGGAAGAGAACCTTGGCGCGACGGATGTCGTGCTTGCGCCGGAAGATTTCGTCGCGCTCGAAACAGTGGCGCCCAAAGGCTTCGCGGCCGGCGAACGTTATCCAGAAGAGCGCATGAAGATGCTCAATCTCTGAACGCGACTTGCCGTGCGAATCGCGCGTGAGCTCGCGCAACTAACGATCCGGGCCAAGGAGGTGGCTGATGCCGGAAACACCATTTGACCCGCTCCGGAAGCGCCCCCGCGCACTGGCGCGATTTTTGCGCTGGCGGGGGTGGGTGCCGCTGCTTCTGTTGCTGCTCCTGGGTGTCGCGCTGCTGGCCGCGCGTTATGTTTTTAACCCCTCGGTGCAACGCGAATTTGTGCTGCGCAAGGCCGCACCCTGGGTTGACTCATTGGCTGTCGAATATCTGCGACTCACCCCGTGGTCGCTGGTCGTGCGGGGCGCGGATATCGTCTACCAGGGTGCCCGCTATCACATCGGTACGCTTGAAGTGGGTTTCAATCCCATTGCCTTGCTTGACGATACCGTCTCGATCAAGCGCTTCTACCTGCAGCACACCGATATCGATTTGCGCGAATTCGTGTCGCCGCCGCCCACCGATGAGCCTTTTTCCGGATTGCTACCGACGCTCGATCACGGGTTTGCTCTCGCGCTGGAAGATGTGGATGCCGCAGCCAGCGTGATGCTGAAGGGACAGCACGGCGTTACCGTGCGGCTCGCAGGCGGTCGTTTGAAACCGCATGTGGCAGGCAGCCTCAATATATCGCTCGCTTACGTGGCGCCGAGCGGCCCAGATCGTATCGACGCTGTGGGCACTCTAACCCTGAGCCAGCTGTCGCACGGACGAATTCGCGCGCTGTCCACTATCCTGACGACCGATTTCACGTTGGCCGCGCTGCCTGCGCCAGAACAGGTTCAATTTAGCTTTAAGATTGCGCCCCCACCGGGACTCGCGGGCAATCCTTACGTTAAGCGATTCAGCACGCACGCGGATGGCACGCAGCGAGCCGTTCCGAACCCCGAAGCGATCACGTTTGAAGCAGTGCTAGGCGATCGCGAGGTAGCCGATCGCGCGCGCTTCACGATCGATGGTCTGTATCGCGGTGAGGATGGTGTGTTTAGCGCGGGTTACCGCTTACTGGCGGCGACGAGTGTGCTCGCGCCTTACGTGGGTGACCTACCGCTACCCGAAATCACGAGCGAAACCCGCGGCGCGTTCCAGGTCGAAACCTTGCACGGCGCGGGTCAGATGACGATGGAAACCGAAACCGTGCTGAGCGCGCTGGAGCGGGTAGTGGGCGCGCAGCACACCTTGCCGCCGCGCGTGGTGCTGCGCGGGACTGGCAATGGGACCTTTAATCAGGCGCGCGTGGAGCTGGCGGCATTTCAGTTGACCCTGGCCGATGACGCACCAGGCGCGCGCTTTGCCGCCCGCTTGACTGCGCCGCTGGAGGTGCCTTTCGCGGCCCCACTCAAGCTTCTCGCGGCGCCCCGCACATTGGCTGAACTGCACGTGGGGCCCTTGCCTCTGTCCTGGCTGGATGGCTTTGTTCCCGACTATCAATTCACGGGTGAATTGATGGGCAGCTATGCCCTGGTCGTTGACGCACAGGGGCGCGTCAAGCTGAACTCGGTGACGCCAACGACGTTGCAGGAGATCCGCATCCAGCGCAATACCGAGGTGCTCGCCGAACATCTCGATTTGTCGGTGCAACCGACGGCGAGCTGGTCCACCGACTACCTTCGCTGCGCATTCAATGATCTGGAAGTGACGGCGGCGTCTAAGTTGCTCGCCAAGTTGAATATCAAAATTGCGAGCAAGCACGAGCCGCTACGTGAATGGCGCTATCGGGTAGCGGGCCAGCTCGACGTCGATACTTTGCGCAGTATTCCAGTGGTCGCCGCCCAGCTCGAGCCCTACACGCTGCCACACCAGCTCAGGGTTAATTTCAAATCGCTGGTCGGGCAACGCGCCGAGACAGTGTCGATCGAAAAGCTCGATGTGACGCTTGGCGCGCCGGCCCACGCAGATCTGCTGACGGTGAACGGACTGCAGACTTTTCGCGTGCAGTTGGGCGCGGACGGCATCAAGTTCCAGAATCCTCGTGGGGACCTTGCGCATGCTTCGCTCAAGGGGTTCGATCTCGAGTGGTTGAATCCCTTTCTGTCGGAACTCAACGTCGAAGGGCGCGTGGCGGAGGCGGCGATGACGCTCAGCGCACCCACGGCGAAAACGCTCGGCGTGAAAGCCTCGGCACCCATGGTCGTGCAGGGCTTGTCGCTCAAGCGGGCGGGCAAGCCCCTGTTACGAGGATTGGAGATTGTGACGACGCCAAACCTCGGATACGGCGCCGATAGCCTTGCCCTCGCGCTGAGCGAGACGACGCTCCGCGCGCGCGGGCAGGCGCTCGTGAGGGGCGATGCCAAGATCGCGCTGCGTGAACTCGGCACGCCAAGCCCGGGGTTTACCTTGAGTGGCGCGCTGAGGGTGGATATCAATGCGCTCGCCAAGCAACCGGTGATTGCGGCTGCATTGCCGCAGGCCTTGCCGGCGGTGCCGATCAACGGCACGCTGGCGTTTGCGCTGGAGGGCACACCGCAGGCGTTCACGATCAGTAAGGCGCAGGCGGACTTCAAATTGGGCGAGCGTGCCGCCCTCACCATGCAGGCGGAGCCCGGCCTCGCCGTGAAAACTGTGCTGGCCGCCGGCGCAAATCTTGCGCAACACGTGGTAGGGGCCCTGGCCCTTGACATCAAGGATCTCCCATCGAGTATCGTCGGACAGTTCGTAGCGCTCGGCAATATCAGCTTTGCCGAAATCAACTCGAGCCTGCGCCTGCGTTCAAACGGCGAGGTGCTGCGCGCGACCAGTCTCGCACCGTTAGCGGTGGACGATGTACGCATTACAGACGGCACGCACGTACTGTTCAATCCCTTCAACCTGCAGACCACGGCGAGTCTGCGGATTGAACAGCAGCGCGTGCGGGGCACGTTCGAAACGACCGCACTGACATTCACGGGCCTGGCCGGACGCGCGGCGCTGGCCGGCGATATCAAAGCGGAGATCGAACCCGGGCGGCAGGTGCCGTTAACGTCGCTAGAGGCGACGTTAACGGCCGATCTGACGCAGCTTCTGGCACAGCCGGCAGTCATGTCGGGGCATCGATTGACCGGCGGCAGTCTCTCGTTCAAGGCCAAGGTTGATGCGGATCGACATCTCGAAGCCACCTTGCTGCTCGACCAGCTCGAGGCGCGCGAGCCCTTGGCCATCCAGACCTTCGAACTACCCATGACCGGGGAGATAGCAGCCGACGGTCGCGGTTTTGATTTCACGGCGCCGCTGGTGGGCCGCGGCAAATCCGGGCTGACGAATGCGACCGTCGTCGGGCACTATGCGCCGCAGCCGGACGAACCAAGGGTGCTGCGGCTCGATATCAAGAGCGACGTGTTCTACCTAAACGATATCCTGGCCTCGCTGGCGGCGATTAGTCCGCAACGCGTCGCGAGCGTGGGTGGTAGGACCAAGAAGGTCAAGATCGCGCTCAACGAGATCCCGGATGAGAAAGCGGCGTGGAAACTGATTCCGTATGCGGTGGTCATCGACCTCAACATCGACAAGTTGTTTTATTCGGATTACCTCGCGTTCAATGAGGTGAGCGGTCAGCTGGATTTGCGCCGACGCAAGCTTGCATTGAGCGGGATCAAGGCCAATTTTCATGATAGTGCGATCACTTTCGATGGGGTCACCCGCTTCACGGCGGGTACACCCGATCCGTACGATCTGCAGATCGCCGGCAAAGTAGCGGATTTCAATCTCAGTGAGTTCTTCACCGCGCTTGTGCCGAACGAGCGATCACGGGTCGAAGGGCTATTCGGGGTCGATTTCAAGGCCTTTGGTCAGTTCCCCAACCTCTCACAGTTGCGTAACCGAGTCCTGTTCGATATCAAAATGCAGAGTCGCGAAGGATTGTTTCGACCATTACCGCCGGATAGCGCACTCACGCTCGGGGCGTCCGGTGTCCTCGGACTGGTGGGTGAAGGACTGTCCTATATCCCGACTGGCGGCTTCGGCGCAGGAGCCGTGGCGCGCCTCGTTAACTACATCGCCGAAATCGACTACGACACGATCGATATCCACCTGGTACGCGACGCCTCGCGCAATGTGAATGTGGAGCAATTTCTGGTCTTGAGCCCGACCATCGCGCTGACTGCGACCGGCGGTATTCTGTACGCCGCAGGCCATGACATTCTCGACAGTCCGCTCGAGCTGAACGCCAATCTCGATATGCTCGGCCGCGGCGCCGCGATTCTCTACAGCATGGATCTCATGCAAGACGCGCAGAACGCGTTTGGCTACTGGCGCGGGCCGGAGTTTCGGATCTGGGGCACGGTCGAGGAGCCGCTGTCGAATTTTGAGGACATCGTGAAAAAGGCCGGCGAGGGCACCCTCAGGGGATCCATCACGCGACCGATTTCTGGTTTGATCGGGAACCTCAAGTACCGCTGGTTCAATGACAATCGCAAGGCGAAAGAAGCGGCCAGGGAGCAACGACGGGCGGCGCAGGAAAAGGCTGCGGCTGCGGCTGTGGCTGCGCCATCAAACATGCCGGCCGCTGAATGAGTGCGTGGTCAAGAAAATCCCGTGCACCGTATATTTTCTTAACGGGCTTGCGAGCGCACCACCCGGCGCCTTCGGGCACGCGATTTCTTTTCTGGCTTGCGGCGCGATCGCGCGCAACCACGGTCCAGGGCATTTATTCGGCAGCGAGGCGCAATGGGCGCGGCTTTTTTGCACACGCGATTGAAGCTAACGACGGCATGCCGCATTTGCGTGGCTACGCCATGCAGCAACAAGTGGCGACTTGAGAGCGCTTCGAATTGTTGGCGGGGGTGCGCGAGTCGCACCTACAACGTTCACCAGTGGTAAACCAACGCCACCATGCGCGTCATCACTCGGCATCGCTCGGATCACGATAGAGTTGGGCGAGGGTCAGCACTTCATCGGCTTTTAACTTCAGCCCTGGTAAATTTCGACGACTTTCCGGACGATTGGTCGTAAGCTAATTTCCCGCAATTGTAGGAGCGCCACCCATGATTCATCTGCATTACTTCATCACGCGGAAGCCGGGAATAGACGAGATCGAATTCCATCGTTACTGGCGGGAAGTGCATGGACCGATTGCCACCAAGATTCCGCAATTACGGCGCTATGTGCAAAGCCATCGTATCTCGGGGATAAGCCAGAATTCGACTTACGATGGCGTGGCCGAAGTCTTTGTGGATGGACTGGATGCGCTGGCGGCGCTAAAGGAGACCAAGGAATATCTGCAAGGGGCGCTTGCCGACGAACCGAACTTCATCGACATGCAACGCGTTGAATGGATGGCGACTCAGGACCGCATCATCAATGACGTGCCCGCGACAGGACTGGTGAAGGGGATTTTTCAACTGAGCGCGAAGCCCGGGCTGACACACTTGGATTTTCGCAAGCATTGGGCCGAGATCCATTCTAAAGTCGCGCTTAAGATGCCCGGCATTCGGCGCTATGTGCAGTCGCGATTGATCGACGAAGCCTATGCTTACGCGCAGCCGCGCTTCGATGGCGTGGCCCACGTCTACTTTGAGAGCGCGCAAGCGATAGCTGATTCCTTCGAGTCCCAAGGTGGTAAAGATGATCTTGCAGATGGCGAATTGTTCATCGACATGCCCAATATGACGTTTTTCATTGCGCGTGAGGAGGTGGTGATCGAAGGACGTTGAAGGCCGCAGGATTTAAACCGGTTGCAGAGGATACCGGCAGCAGCGGCACCAAGTGTCTGCCGATTGGCGTGCGCGGCAGGGCTGCTGTGCCACGCTCGGTTGGCGACTGAGGCGGACTGAAAAGCGCAGCTCGGAGCCGGTACTGATACGCTCAAAGCGTGCATCAGTCTTGGTGGTTGCCGATTTAGATTTGGTCAGTGTTGGTCGATTTTGCTGAAATCGGTAGGATCTTTGCAGCCCTGCTATTTTTTGCTGCCATCAATAAGGATGGCGTACTATAGAGGCCCTTGCCCGGGTGGCGGAATAGGTAGACGCAAGGGACTTAAAATCCCTCGGGAGCAATCCCGTGCCGGTTCGAGTCCGGCTTCGGGCACCATCTGAGCCTCCGCCGGGCTCCATCAGCAACCGCTTAATCCTCAGAAATCCGTGTAATTGCTCGCTTCTCGGTCCGTCAGCCTCCGGGGGTAAGTGGGGGTAAATCTAGGGGTAACACTCCGATACCCCAAAACGGTTACCCCCATGGCGCTTACCGACACAGCCATCAAGAACGTCAAAGCCAGCGAAAAACCGCAGAAGCTTTTTGACGGCGGTGGATTGTTCCTTTTGGTGGCGCCGAATGGGGGTAAGTAGTGGCGTACTCAAGTACCGCTTTGGGGGTAAGGAGAAGCTGATCTCCGTGGGGTGTTACCCCGAGGTTTCACTCAAAGGCGCGCGCGACCGGCGCGACGAACACCGCAAGCAACTCGCCTCCGACATCGACCCCGGGGCTCAGCGCAAAGCGGAGAAGCTCGCCAAAGAAATCGCCGGGGAGAACGCTTTCGAAAAAGTCGCCCTCGAGTGGTTGGACGCCCGGCACGAGAAATGGACCAAGCAGACCAAGGCGAGGATTAAAACTCGACTCCTGCGTGAGGTCTTCCCGGCAATCGGCAAGCGTCCGGTTTCGGAGATCGCGACGCCCGAGGTCACCGCACTACTTCTGAAGGTGCAATCCCGCGGGGTGATGGAGACCGCGCACCGGTGCTTCCGAGACATCAGGCGCGTATTCCGATATGCGATTGCGACCCACCGGGCGACCACGAATCCCGCCGCACAGATTGAGGTCGGCGACGTTCTGAAGCCAAATGTGGCCAAACATCATGCGTCGGTGACCAGTCCTCGCGAGATAGGCGCATTAATCCGTGCGATCCAGACGTACCAGGGGCATGCCGTCGCCATCTACCCGAGCGCCGCAAAATGAAGCAGGCATGGGCGGACGATCTGGACGGCTTGGCAGCTGGCGCCGAGGTCATCCCTCTGCAGCGCAAAGATTGAAGAAACCGCGCCGGACGGTATCCGGCAATGGTGGCGGCGAAGATTGCGAATATGCCCGCGCACAGACCTGCCGATAACTCTGCAAATTTGCAGACTCCCCAAGCCAATGCGGCTATCTCGCCGACACGTTCGGGCACAATCTCGACGTACTGTGCGAGGAACGAGAGACGGAAATGAATACCGCGAGACGCGCTTGAGGACGCAGAGCTTTCTTGAAAGCGCGCAGTCGTTATCGCCTGTGCAGTGGCGGCTGCTCTCAAGCAAACCCATTTGCCTGATGCTTCCTTGCATCAATAGCAAGCGCGTACTAATTTAGGTACTATATTCTAGTGACCTCACTCCTCAAGGTCAGGTTCCATGCGTCAGTGCGCGGTTCCGAGCCGGTTCGCGAATGGCTTCGCGCGATGCCGGCCGATGACCGCAAGATCATCGGTGAGGACATCAAAACCGTGCAGTATGGATGGCCGCTCGGGATGCCGCTGGTCCGGAAGATGGCCGCCGACCTGTGGGAAGTCCGCAGCGACATCACGCAGGGTATCGCGCGCGTGCTCTTCACTGTGGTCGGCGCAGAGATGGTGCTGCTGCACGGTTTCGTTAAGAAGTCACGTAGCACGCCGCTTGGGGAGTTGGAGACCGCTAAGAAACGTATGAAGGAGATCAAGCATGGCCCGGCGTAAACCACACATTGGAAGCGACTTCGACCAGTTCCTCGCAGACGAAGGGATCCTGGAGCACACCACCGCCGTGGCAATCAAGCGCGTAATCGCGTGGCAGATCCAACAAGTGATGAAGTCCGAAGGCATCACTAAAAAGGCCCTGGCCGAGAAAATGAATACCAGCCGGTCATCACTTGATCGGCTGCTGGACAAGAACGATACCGGACTCACGATTGAGACTCTCACTAAGGCTGCTCGCGCGCTTGGCCGTCGCGTTCGGGTGGAACTGGCGGCGTAGAAACTGACATGAGACATAACCGCGAACCCCGCGCTAGGCTGATCACCGAGCGGCCGGCACCCTACCGGCCTGGCGCGGATCTATCGGGGGCAGCACGGGGGTGCTATGGCCGAACCTCACACCACCACAGACGGCGAATCGTGGCTCGCGCAACGCGAAGACCACGCTTCACTACTCGCGAAAGTCGAAAGCCTCGTAGAGAACGCGCAGGCGTACGTAGATGCGCGCGGACTGTCGGCCCGCGACCTAGAGGGGCTCACCCAAGAGTTTTCATTCAACGAAGTTTTTAAGGCGATCGTTAACGCTCTTCATGCTCATGGTTTCCCGGGGTTTACGCGACGAACAGTAAAGCCGAGCCCGCCCGCTCAGAAAGTTGTCGAAGGGCTTCAAGATTATGCCGCTCTGTAGGTAGCGAATACCGGCACCGAACTCGCCGATCGCATACGCGCCGACGGTGACACCATGAATCACACCGACACCGCGGCGGAGTATGCGCGTGCCTACAGCGAAATCGTGTTATGCCGCATGGTGTTGGGATTACCGGAAATGAAAGCCGCAACTCTTCAAAAGCGACAAAAAGATATCGCCTCAAATGAACGCCCAGGCGTACTCAATCTGGCCATTCGAAGAATCCTCGTAAAACATGGGCACGACACCTCCGGGAAGGAAGTTCAAAGATTGCTGCCTGCCAACCTTCAGGGAAGTGTAGGGATGAAAGATCGCGTCTCTCGCGAGAAAAAAAACTACGCCCTCAATAAATAGAACTCATTTTCGCGCTAGCAGGCTAGCGCGAATCACGCCAAGCGACCGCACCCACCAGCCTGCATAATTTCGCAATCCATCCGGGCCATCGTGGCCCGACATGGAGACTCGATATGATCGATACCTACCCCGGTCGCCGCGTCGTGCGGTAGATGAGCGCTGAGGCCGATGCGCTCACCGGATTACGCAAGTCGGCGCGCGCCACACGTACCGAGCATGGACTCCTACCACCGACGATCTCGATCGGCGGCGGCGCGAGTGTTTACTATGCGGACGAGCTGATCGAAATCACGGCCGCACGTGCCGCGGGTATGGACGACGACGCGATCCGCGGGATCGTGAGGCGCCAGATCGAGCGGCGGAGGTTAGCGATCACAGCTGCGGCGGCCTAATGGTCGCCGGGCTGGACCCCGGCGACCGAGAGCAAGAAAAGCAGACCGCAGACGCTGCAGATCATGCCCTCGACGCCGAACGCGATCAACAATCAATCGTAAGCCTGCACGAGCACGCGCTGCGCAACGGTCGATTCACGGTCGGACTTTCGCGTGCGCTTGATCAAGCAAGTGCGCGAGGCGGAGGACCGCGCACGGAAAGCCGAGGCCAAAAAGCGCGCGCACGACCTATGGGAGCGCGCGAAACCAGCACCTGAAAATCACGCCTATCTGAAGGCTAAAGGCGTCACCGCACACGGTCTGCGCGTCCATGACGGGCGCCTGGTCGTGCCACTGCGCGACGCAAGCGGCGAGTTGCACTCGTTGCAGTTCATTGCGGGCGACGGCGACAAGAAATTCTCACCTGGCGGTCGTGTAACGGGCTGCTATTTCGGAGTTGGCAAGCCGGACGGCGTGATCTTGATTGCGGAGGGTGTCGCGACTGGCACAACACTACACGAGGCTACGGGCTCGGCGGTTGCGATCGCGTTCAACGCCGGAACCTTGAGGCGGTGGGAAAGGCATTGCGGTCACGCTATCCCGAGATTCGCCTAATAGTTTGCGCCGACGATGACGCGGCGACCGAGGGCAACCCTGGCATGGCTAAGGCGCGCGCCGCTGCGGCTGCCGTAGGCGCTGTGATAGCGGTGCCAGACTTCGGCACCATCTAAGTTTCCGGCAGCTTCCGCTACCGTTCGGAAACCTCTATAAAATCCGCATAATTCCTCGATATTGACGCAACTGACCGTTAACAGGCGGGCGTAACTGGGCGGTAAATATAGGGGTAGCCCTCGTGCGAGTAGACGAACTCGATCGGGTCCGCGCATTCGTCCTTTCATCCCCCAGCGCGGCATCACGCTCGCTGGTGCCGCGGGCTCGGTCGTCGCTTGGTCAAAAGCGTTAGGAGGTCTGAGGCCCGGCGTGCCGTTATTCCTGCCCCATCGGTCCGGCGAGTTCGACGTGTCGGCGCAGCGCGCGGATGCCGATGATCAATAGCGCAAAGATGATCAGGCTCATGCCGATCATCTCCTCTGGCAGCGGTCGTTCTCCGAAATGCCAAGCGGAAGAGGCGATTGCAATCACCGGGACTGCCAGTAGGCCCATCCCTGCAATACCGGCATCAACCTGTTTCAATACGTAGACCCATAGGCACCAACCGAGGGCGGTCGAGAACAGAGAGGTGACCAACAAAACGCTGATGAAGCGCGTCGACCACACCACGGGCGGCTCGCCACTCAGGATGGCGATTACGAGCAACGGTAGGGCGCCCAGCATCATTTGCCAGGCGGTCAGCGAGAGCAAATCGCGAGGCCTTTCGCGCTGCATGCGCTTGACCATAATGGAGCCGATGGCCCATAGCATGCCGGAGGTTAGGCCGAGCAGCTTGCTTAGGATTGACCCCTGCAGATCCCATGGGTGAAGAATCACCAACAGGCCTACGGCGGCAAAGCCCACGGCTGCCCATTGTGTGCCTTGAACGCGTTCACCCAGGAATGGCCACGCGAGTAGCAGGGTCCAGAAAGGCATGGTGAAGACCAGAATCGAGGTCGAGCCAACGCCACCTTCGACCAGCGCCCACATACTGAGCCCGACGAAGCCGGTGGTTTGCACCAACCCGAGCACCAGCAAATCACGCACGCCTGTGGGTCGCACGCTGCGCCGAGTCAACGGCAGCACAAGCAACAGGCTCGTTGCCGCCAGCAACATGCGATATGCCGAAAACGTAAAGGGACCGGCGTCGAGCAACGCCAGCTTGTTCCAAATCCAGCTGTAGCCCCAGAACAGCGAGAGCAAGACGAGCGAAAGCGCGGGTCGCGCACCCAGGCGCACGTTCAGGTGCCGCTTCGGTAGAGATTAAAAAAGGGCGAGCGGGCAGCCATCAGCGTGCGGAGCTTAACAGGGCGACCGGCCATATGAAATCGGCCATTACCCCTTCAGCTCGAAGCTAAGCTGGCATTCTCGCGCTTCGAGCGTAGAATGTTGCGACGCAAAAATGACTAAGCCTCACTCAACAACCTTAGGTCTTCTTTAGAGGTCTCTGCGGACTCGTCAGAGACCTCTAGCTGACTCGTCAGCCAGGCCCTTTGCATGAATCGAACCACACTTCGTTCCAAACGATCCTGGCCCTTGATGCTCGGCGCACTCGGCGTGGTATTCGGCGATATCGGCACCAGTCCCTTGTACGCGCTACGCGAATGCTTCAATGCCGGCCACCACGCCTTGGCGTTGGAGCCAGGCAACATTCTCGGCGTGCTATCGGTGATCTTCTGGGTGTTGATACTGGTGATCTCCCTCGAGTATGTCACCTTTATTCTGCGCGCTGATAACAATGGCGAGGGGGGCATTCTGGCGCTCATGTCTTTGGTGGTGGACAAAACACGCGGCCATGGCAGGTGGCGGCGCTACTTGGTTTTTCTAGGACTGGTGGGCGCCGCGTTGTTATTTGCCGACGCGATGATCACGCCGGCCATCTCCGTGTTGAGCGCGCTTGAAGGCCTCAAGGTCCAAACCCCCTTTCTTAAACCGTACGTGCTGCCGGCAGCTGTCACGATTCTAATCGTGTTGTATGCAGTACAACGCTTCGGCACCCATCGGATCGGTGCCATCTTCGGTCCCGTCATGTTGCTCTGGTTCTCGGTGCTGGGGCTGATCGGACTGTCGTCGATCATCCAAACACCTGAGGTACTCGCCGCGCTTAATCCGTATTACGCGGTGCGCTTTTTTGCGAATAATGCCGTGCTGGCGTTTCTGGTCATGGGGTCAGTGTTCCTGGTAGTCACCGGCGGCGAAGCGTTATACGCCGATATGGGACACTTCGGGCGGCCCCCGATTCGCAACGCCTGGTTCGGTGTGGCGTTGCCGGGGTTGGCGCTCAACTACTTCGGACAGGGCGCGCTTCTGTTGCGCGACCCGGGCGCACTCGATCATTTATTTTTTGCGACTGCCCCCAACGCCTTTCTGTTGCCGCTCGTGGTGCTCGCCACCTTTGCGTCGGTGATCGCCTCTCAGGCCGTGATATCTGGCGCATTCTCAGTCGCGAGTTCGGCGATACAACTTGGCTACATCCCGCGTCTCGAGATTCGGCAGACATCGTCGGATGCGGTCGGCCAGATTTATCTGCCGGCGGTGAACTGGGCCTTCATGGTCGGTACTTTGGGGCTGGTCCTGTGGTTTGAAGACTCAAGCCGGCTGGCGGCGGCTTACGGCGTGGCAGTCGCGACGACGATGTTGGCGACCACCTTGTTTCTCTACTTTGTTGCCCGGCACGTCTGGGGCTGGCGTCGGGTCTCTGCCTTAATGCTTGCGTTCCCGTTCCTGTGCATCGATTTCACCTTCTTCACCTCGAATCTGATGAAAATTCCTGCGGGGGGCTGGCTGCCCGTCTTGTTCGCGATCGCCATCTATACCTTGATGGCAACCTGGAAGCAGGGGCGTGATGCCTTGAATGAATTACTCCGCGAAGAAAACCTTGACCTCGATCTTTTCGTGTCCAGTCTAGCGATTGAAGCACCGGTCCGCGTGCCGGGCACGGCGGTCTTTCTGACTGGCCAGAAGGAAGGGGTTCCACGCGCGCTTCTACACAACATGAAACACAATCGAGTTCTGCATCAGCAGGTAATCCTGCTGACAGTCGAAACCGTACGCATTCCCTATGTGAATAACGCCGAGCGCGTTTCTTACCTGCCGGTAGGTGAGGGAATCGGTCGTATGCTCATCAGTTACGGATTCCTTGAGCGGCCGAATCTGCCGCGTGAAATGCGGCGATTCAATTCACCGGTTTTCACTTACGATGAAATGGAAACGACATTTTTCCTCGGCCGCGAAACGATCATCGTCACGCGTAAGCGCCAGCGCCTTGCGCGTTGGCGCCGACTGCTGTTCGCCTACATGTTGCGCAACGCCGCCAGCGCCGCGCGTTATTTTCACCTGCCGCCCAATCGCGTGATCGAGATAGGCGCGCAAGTCGAGATCTAACAGATTTGGCGCCGCGCGCGATTGGGCGCCTGGACCGCGGCGCTTTCGCGTGCAAAGACTGCGAGTAGCCCGCACGTCGCGCTAGCACTATTGAACCTAGAAACGGCAGTTGACCGCTAAACGATGTGAGAAAGCGCATGACTTAATTGACGTTTGTGCTTCAAATAAGCTTCACCTTGTTGGTGAGCCACGCTACGGCCTGTGCAGCACGCCCCCTTGCGCGCATGGCGGCGTTGCAACTCGTCGGAATAGCTCGCTATTCCTCCTCATTGCGCCTTGCCCTGCACCCAATGGGTCACACTGCACAGGCCGTTCAACTGCCGTTTCTAGGTTGAGCAATCCCAATCTTGACGATCTTCTTCGGTCTTGGCGCAGGAAGCGCCAATGCCGCCGGTGGAGACGAGGCCGCGGATGCGCTGCCGGCCAATTCGGTTGGCACCTCGGGTGGGATCGTGTGGGGCGCACCGGTTTCTGCTTCGGGCGCGTGATCGGCCGCACTGAGATCATGATCACGTAGATCGTATAGCGGTGGCGCCAGGACCGGGGCGATATCCTCCAATGGATCAGCGTTGACCGGTGAATCCTCCTCGGCCTTAGGCGTGCTGGGGGGGGCAGGGCTAGCCTTTGGACCGGCCTCTGGTGACTGAAGCGCTCGACCTTCGCCCTCGGTGACGGCGTTTTCGGCCGCCTTATTCATGACGATGATGCTGATCCGTCGGTTGATCGGACCATCAGGATGGTCCTTGTCGAACAGCACCGATGACGCGAGTCCGACTACCCGGCCGATTTTCCCTTCCGCGATGCCGCCGGCGACCAATTCGCGCCGCGCCGCATTCGCGCGATCGGATGACAGCTCCCAGTTGCTATAGCCGTTATTGCTGGCGAAAGGAGATTGATCGGTATGTCCTGAAATGCTGATCTTATTCGGCACCTGATTGATAACTTTGCTGACTTCGCGCAGGATTTCGCGCATATAGTTCTCGAGCACTGGGCTGCCCTGACCAAACATCGCGCGGTTTTCCTTGTCCACAATCTGCACGCGCAAACCTTCACTGGTGATATCGAGCAGGAGTTGGTCCTTAAACGGCTGCAGAGATTCGCTGGCCTCCACGGCAGCCTTCAACTCTTCGAGCAGTTTTTCCATACGTGCCATTTCGGCATGGGCCGCGATCTCGGTGGCGGCTTCAGGCGATGGCGCGCCGGTGCCTGGGGACTCGACGTCGGACGGTCCGGCCTGCGGAAACGCGGAAGGGCCATTCCCTTCCAAAATGCCGTCACCGCCATCCAGCACAATATTCGCACCGGCGCCACCTGGACCTGCATCGGCCAGAGGATTGTTCATGTAATTGGCGATTGCGGCCTTCTGCTCCGGGGTGGTTGAACCCAGCAACCACATCAGCATGAAAAACGCCATCATGGCAACCATAAAGTCTGCAAACGCGACCTTCCACGCACCACCATGGTGGCCCTGTCCTCCTTTCTTGATCCTCTTAATGATGATCGGTGGCGATTCAACAGCCATTGAGATCCCCTCGTTCGTGCTCGGCAGAAATTGTCGGCGTGCCTATTTTTTCTTGACGTGATCTTCCAGTTCCTTGAACGACGGTCGTTCGGTCGAGAATATCGCCTTGCGGCCGAACTCCACCGAGATCTGCGGTGAATAGCCTTGCTGGGACGCGAGCAGGGTGGTTTTTAACACTTTGAAAAACTGCGCTTCATCGCGTGCAATGTGCTCCATCAACGTAGACATGGGGCCAACAAAGCCGTAGGCGAGCAAAATACCGAGAAAGGTGCCGACCAACGCTGCCGCCACGTGACCGCCGATTTCCTCCGGCGGCCCGCCGAGCGAGCCCATCGTGATGACGATACCCAACACGGCAGCTACGATGCCGAACCCAGGCAGACCATCGGAAATACGGCCTAGCGCCGCTGCCGGTTGGTGGCCTTCCTCATGATGGGTTTCCAGTTCGACATCCATTAGATTTTCTAACTCAAAGGCGTTTTTGATACTGCCGCCGACCATCAGTCTTAGATAGTCGGTCAAGAATTCCACTGCGTGATGGTCGTGAAGGATTCCCGCGTACTTGCCGAATATCGGACTTTTCTCCGGCTCCTCAACATCCGCTTCGAGTGACATCATGCCTTCCTTGCGCGCCTTCGCCAGGAGGTCGTAGAGCAACGCCAGAGCATCCATGTAGTAGGATTTTTTGTATTTCGAACCCTTTAACAGCACGGGCACGGTGCGCGTTACACTTTTGATGACTTTCCCCGGATTGGAAATCACAAATGCGCCCAGTGCCGCGCCACCGATGATGAGCAGCTCATAGGGCTGCCACAGCGCCGCCAGATGACCATGCGAAAGCACGAATCCGCCGGCGACACATCCGAGTACCAAGATGATGCCGATAATCACATTCATTGAAACTTAACTCACTGCGATGGCCTGGCTGAACGAGTGAAAATAGCGGCGCTCACGAGGTCCACTTGAGCGCCTCGATGAGCGACTAAAGGGTGTGTAGTGCTGGTCGCTAAGCCCCTTGCGCGCGCGCTGACCAAGTACCGGGCCAGAAAACATCGGCGCAGTCTCTGTGCTCCAGCGATTTCCGCCGTTGGCGCACGCCCCACAAGCGCTCGTGCCTCCTGGAAGGTGACGCTGGGCCTGACTGGCGCCGCGCTTGGGATGTGGTTGCACCTCCACACTTTTCGACAATTGTTGTGTTGGCTGTGGTGAGATGCCAACAAACTAAAGGCGACACTCGGACAATTCCGGTTTTTAACTTGCAATTGAAGAGGCATTCAATAAGATGCTGTGGTGTTTCTCGCATACGACACCGTAAGAAGCCTGTCACACTCGTCTGGTGAGTCGCCGCGATTCCGGGGGCTTATCAGCTTGACTAGGGTTCACGTTGCGGTGTGCGGCCGGGTAACGCATGGCCTCGGCTTGGTGTGAACTGGAAGTTTTGCGGCGCCTCAAAGTTAACGAGAGCGCTACTGGCTCAGTAGGCTGATTGGCGGGGCGGTAGCGGGGTGGCGAGCAACGGATTCTGCGTTGCCCGCTGTGCCGCACAATAAATCGAATGGTTGAGCGTAAGCATGAATGAAAGATTTGACGCAACTGCACATTTGCTGAACGGACAACGTGCAGATTTCCGGCACGAACCGCTCTCTCACCAAGTCGTTCATGCGCTGGATCCCGCATCCGATCCCGTCCAATCGGCACTGACTAAAGCCACGCAAGCCCTGCTTGGAATGCAGGCCGAAGACGGCCATTGGCGCTATGACCTGGAAGCGGATGTGACCATCCCCTCCGAATACCTTTTCCTTCATTACTTTCTCGGCACGGTCGACGGCGAGCGCGAGCAACGCATTGCGAATTACCTGCGCCGGCGGCAGCACGAAAACGGCACCTGGCCGTTATATGAAGACGGTCCCGGCGATTTGAGCGCAACGGTCAAAGCGTATTTCGCCCTTAAACTTGCCGGCGATACGCTCGACGCACCGCATATGGTTCAGGCCCGGCACTGGATTCGGGCGAACGGCGGGGCCGAGCACGTCAACGTATTCACCCGTATCACGCTTGCCATATTCGGCCAGATGCCGTGGCGCTCGGTGCCCTCGATGCCGGTTGAAATGATGTTTCTGCCGAAATGGTGGTTCTTCAACCTCACCAAGGTCTCCTACTGGTCGCGCTGCGTGATCGTGCCGCTGCTGATCATCTTCGCGAAAAAGCCAGTAGTGCCACTGCAGCCGGCGCAAGGTATCGCGGAACTTTTCGTCTCCCCGCCCGCGACCTTGCACCACCTCGATAAGTTCAAACCCGGTAAACCGCTTGCGAATGGTTTCCTGCTGGTTGATCGGATCTTGAAATCGCTCGATCCACTAATGCCCAAGTTCTTTCGCGAGCGCGCGTTGCGGCGCGCGGAACGCTGGATGCGCGCACACACGCAGGGTACGGGTGGGATCGGTGCAATCTATCCCGCGATGGCCAATGCCGCGGTCGCGCTGAAACTGCTGGGCGCCAAGAATGACGACGCGGATCTCGTCCGTACGCTAAAGGCGATCGAAGATCTGGTCCTGGACCAGGCTGACGAGACTTACTGCCAGCCTTGCGTGTCGCCGATCTGGGACACCTGTCTATCCCTATCGGCGCTGACGGAATCCGGCGCGCAGCCGACGCATCCGGCCGTGCGACAGGCGGTTGAGTGGTTGTTTGATCAACAAATTTTCGTGCCTGGCGATTGGTGCGACCAGGCCACCGGGCTAACTCCCGGCGGCTGGGCATTTCAATACGAGAACGACAAATACCCCGACGTCGACGACACTGGCATGGTCTTGATGGCGCTTATTCGGGCCGGCGCCCAGGACAATGAACATAAGCTCAAACGCATCAATCAGGGCGTCAACTGGTTGCTCGGGCTACAGAATAAGGACGGTAGTTGGGGGGCCTTCGACATTGGCAACAATTACGAATACCTCAACAACATTCCGTTCGCGGATCACGGCGCGCTCGTCGATCCGGGCACGGCCGATCTGACTGCGCGTTGTATCGAATTACTCGCCATGTTGGGTTACGACCGCGGCTTTGCGCCGGTGGCGCGCGCGCTTGAATTCCTGGAGCGCGAGCAGGAAGCGTGTGGCGCCTGGTACGGTCGCTGGGGCGTGAATTACGTTTACGGCACCTGGAGCGTGTTATCCGCGTTGGGCGTGTTGGGTGAAGACGCTGCGAAGCCCTATGTGCGTAAAGCGGTTGAATGGCTGCGATCGGTGCAGAACGCCGATGGCGGATGGGGCGAGTCGTGCAATTCCTACGATGACCCGATGCTGAAAGGCCACGGTGAAAGTACCGCTTCCCAGACCGCGTGGGCGCTGATTGGCTTGCTCGCCGTTGGGGAAGTCGAGTCCGCCAATGTAACGCGCGGCATTGAATACCTCACCCGCACCCAGAATGCACAGGGTGAATGGGATGAACGTCTCTATACTGGCACCGGCTTCCCGCGCGTGTTTTACTTGCGCTACCACGGGTATGCCAAATATTTTCCGGTGTGGGCACTCGGGACCTACCACCGGTTGCGTCGTGGGCTACCTACGCGCCAGCACGAGATAGTCGCCCGTGGCGCGATCGACATCGGACCATTGCCGGTCTCGAACGAGGTCCACGGATAGCGCAGGCGCGCGATTTGACGCCCTGCGGCTTGCTGAGCCAGCGCTGAGTCAGTGCTGGCATTGTGGCCCGGGATGGGTTGTTCCCATACGCCACGGCCCTCCCGCCGCTCGGCAGCGACCGCCCGCTAGGCGACCAGTGGTTGGCCGATAACTTAATTTTGCCGAATTGTCTTCGCGCTGTATGCGCCAAAGCTGGAGTCAGGATCCATGGCGGATTACATCGCCCCGCTCGCGGACATGCAGTTCGTGATCGAACGCCTCTGCGGTATCGAAAAATTGACGGCCGTCCCGGTCTTTGCAGACGTCAACATGGAACTCGTCAGCGCCATTCTGACCGAGGCGGGCACGCTCGCGACTGAAGTGCTAGGCCCGCTCAATCGGGTCGGCGATAAAATCGGCGCGGTTCTGACGGCCACCGGCGTGTGCATGCCCGAGGGGTGGCAGGCCGCTTATCGACAGTTTGTGGACGGCGGCTGGAACGGCCTGAGCTTTCCGACTGCGAGTGGTGGCCAGGGCTTGCCCAAGGTCCTCGCGACTGCGGTGGCCGAGATGTGGAACACGGCGAACCTGTCATTTGCGCTAGGACCGATGCTGACCGCCGGCGCGGCCGAAGCCTTGGCGCATCATGGGAGTGACGCCATGCGTGCGCGCTATCTGGAGAAGTTGGTGACCGGCCATTGGACCGGCACCATGAACCTCACTGAACCCCAGGCCGGGTCTGATCTGGGCGCAGTGCGCACGCGCGCGGTGCCGGAAGACGATCATTACCGAATCATTGGTCAGAAGATTTATATCACCTATGGCGAGCACGACCTGACTGACAACATCATTCATCTCGTGCTCGCCCGCGTGCCTGATGCCCCGGCGGGCACGCGCGGACTCTCGCTGTTCTTGGTGCCTAAATTTCTGGTCAATGCGGATGGCGTACCTGGCGCGCGCAACGATGTACGCTGCGCATCCCTGGAACACAAGCTCGGTATTCACGGCAGCCCGACCGCAGTGCTCATCTACGGCGAACAGGGCGGTGCTACGGGATATCTGATCGGCGAGACGAATCGCGGTCTCGAGTACATGTTCACGATGATGAACAACGCACGTCACGCGGTGGGTCTGGAAGGAGTGGCAATCGGCGAGGGCGCCTACCAGAAAGCGCTCCACTTCGCGCGCGAAAGAGTGCAGGGCAGACCGATTGGTCACACGGGTCGCGATCTCCCGCCGATCATCGAGCACCCGGACGTTAAGCGCATGTTGCTCTCCATGAAGTCGGGTGTGGAAGCCATGCGCGCGGTGGCCTATCTCTGTGCGCTCGCCTTTGATCTCGGTCGCGAGCATCCCGCGACCGACACGCGCGAGTATTTTCGCCGGCGCGGCGATTTTCTAACGCCAATCGTCAAAGGATGGTGTACGGAATTTGGCCAGGAGCTTGCGTCAGTCGGCATTCAAATCCACGGCGGCATGGGCTTTATTGAAGAAACTGGCGCGGCCCAGTACCTGCGCGATGCGCGGATCACCACCATTTATGAAGGCACCACTGGCATTCAGGCGCAGGACCTCGTCGGGCGCAAGACCTTGCGCGATGGCGGCATCGCCGCGCGCGAATTGCTGGCCGAGATGCAGGCCGATCTGGCGAGCTGGGCCACCGTGGCAGAACCCCGGTTGCATGTCTTGGCGCGCGAACTCGCCGCTGGCGTGGCGGCCGTCGAACGGTCAGTCGCCTGGTTAATCGACAGTGAAGCGTCCGATCCGCGTCTATCCGCCGCAGCGTCGGTCAGCTACCTCAAGCTGTGGGGCATCGTCACGGGAGGGTGGCAGCTCGTACGCGCGGCGGTGCTGTGCTTTGAGGATTGTCGTGCGCAGAGCGCTGATCAGGCATTCGCCCGCCGCAAGATCGCGAGCGCGGAATTCTTCGCGACCCAGGTGCTGCCGCAGGCCACCAGCCTCGCGCACATTATCGAGGTCGGTTCGCAGGCTGTGCTGGTGCCAACTGAGGAAGCGTTCGCCTGATACCGTCGTTCGGGGGCTAGCCGCGCAACGCACGCGCTTCCATGGCGGGCTAAATCGCGCTGCTCTCGCGTAAGGTCCAGCCCTTCTGTTATCGTGCGCTTGCCAAGTTTTCGTACTGAGTTCAACGCACTGACTCTCTGGGGCAATTATGACGTGGCCGATTCTGCAGGCGATCGAAGGGTGGCTCTCGCGCCGGTATTTGCAACGGTGCCAGAACATCGCCGACCTGCGGCGCGCCGCCCACCGTCGCGTGCCGGCGCCCATGTTTCACTACATGGATGGCGGGGCCGAGGACGAAATCACCTATCGCCGCAATGCCAGTGATTTCGATCACCTGGAGTTCCTGCCGCGCAATCTCGTCGATATCTCGCAGATCGATCCCGCGACCACGGTCATGGGACAACGGATCGACTTCCCGGTCATTCTCGCGCCGACGGGCATGTCGCGCATGTTTCACTGGGAGGGCGAGCGCGCGGTCGCACGCGCCGCGGCACGTGCGGGCACGATCTATTCGTTGTCCACCGTCGGCACTCACTCCATCGAGGAAGTCGCGGCAGAAAGCGCGGGCCCCAAGTGGTTCCAGATCTATGTGTTCAAGGATCGCGGACTGGTCACGGAATTTATTCAACGTTGCAAGGCGTCGCAATATCACGCCTTGTGTCTGACCATCGACCTGCCGCTGACCGGTAATCGTGAACGCGATTTTCGCACCGGCATGACGTTGCCGCCTACCTTCACGCTCAGGAGTTGGATCGATTTCGTGCTCCACCCGGTGTGGTCCGCGACGTACGTGACCTCGCCGCCTTTTTTGATGGCCAATATCGCCCACCGGATTAAGTCGATCAGCCGTGACAACGTCAATACGCTGATGACCTATATCGGCGATCAATTTGATCGCACGGTCACCTGGGACGATGCCGCGATGATGGTCAAGGAGTGGGGTGGACCCTTCGCAGTCAAAGGAATTCTGAATGTCGAAGACGCGCGGCGCGCCGTCGACATCGGCGCGCAATGTCTGATCGTCTCCAATCACGGTGGGCGTCAGCTCGATCACTCACCGTCGCCGATTGAGATGCTGCCGGAAATCGTCGCCGCCGTAGGTGATCGCGCGGAAGTCATTCTTGATGGTGGCGTTCGACGCGGCACAGACGTGCTGAAGGCGCTTGCGCTCGGCGCACGTGCGTGTATGACCGGCCGCTGTTATCTCTATGGATTGGGTGCCGGGGGAGAGGCGGGGGTCAGCAAGGCACTGCAGATACTGCACGATGAAATCGTGCGAGACATGGCCTTGTTGGGCACTCGAAACGTAGCGGAGATTACCAGTCAGTATGTGCGCAGACGTCGCGGATTTTGATTCTGATATTCCGACCTTGCGGCGGGTTCTGGCCGAATGCCGGACGATCGCGGTCGTCGGGCTTTCGATCAACTGGCATCGGCCTAGCAACTTCGTCGCGAAATACCTGCAGGAACATGGCTATCGCGTGATACCGGTCAATCCGGCGTACACGGAAGTGTTGGGCGAAAAGTGTTATCCCTCGCTCGAAGCGATTCCGGAAACGGTGGATATGGTTGATTGCTTTCGCGCTTCCGCTGAGATCGTGCCATTGGCCCGCAGTGCGATCGCCATCCATGCCAAGGTGTTGTGGTTGCAGCTCAGCGTTATCAATCTCGACGCGGCGGTGCTCGCGCGCGCCGCAGGCCTGGAAGTGGTCATGGACCGCTGCGTGAAAATTGAACATGCCAGGCTCTTCGGTGGGCTTAACTTCGTGGGCGTCGACACCCAGGTCATCTCGTCCAAACGCCCTAAGCACGTCGCGAATTGAACCATGGCTGATCGCAAATTCGGCTTCGAAACACTCTGCCTGCATGCGGGTCAGATCCCCGATGCCGCCACCGGCGCACGTGCGCCACCGATCTACCAAACGACTTCTTATGTATTCGACAGTGCTGATCATGCGGCCAGTCTGTTCAACCTACAGACGTTCGGTAACGTCTATACCAGACTCTCGAATCCAACCAATGCCGTATTCGAAGAACGCATGGCTGCGCTCGAAGGCGGGCGCGCGGCGGTGGCCGTCGGTTCTGGCATGTCGGCCCAGATGGTGGCTTTATTGACCCTGCTGGATGCAGGTCACCATATCGTGTCGGCCAAGACCGTGTATGGCGGCACCTACTCGCAGTTCGATGTGAGCTTCCGCCGGTTGGGCATTCAGACCACGTTTGTCGATATTGATGATCTCGATGCCGTGGCGGCGGCCATTACGCCGGCGACCAAGCTGGTCTACGCGGAGACCCTGGGTAACCCGTTGATCAATGTGCTCGATATCGAGGGAGTCGCCGCAGTGGCGCATGCTGCTGGACTGCCGCTGATCGTGGACAACACCTTTCCCACGCCTTTTCTGTGCCGGCCCATGGAGTGGGGCGCGGATATCGTGGTGCACTCGGCCACCAAGTTCATCGGTGGTCATGGCACCTCGATTGGAGGCGTGCTGGTGGAATCCGGCAAGTTTCCGTGGGACAACGGCAAGTTCCCGGGCATGACGGAGCCCTCTCCCGGCTATCACGGCGTGAAGTTCTATGAGACCTTCGGCGACTTCGGTTTCAGCATGAAGGCGCGGGTCGAAACGCTGCGCACCTTGGGACCGGCCTTGAGTCCGTTCAACGCGTTTCTGTTCTTGCAGGGGCTCGAAACGCTGCCGCTGCGCATGGAGCGACATTGTGCCAATGGACTTGCGGTCGCGCAGTTTTTGGCGACCCATCCGCAGGTGTCTTGGGTCAGATTCCCAGGGCTTGTCGAGGACCCGTATCACGCGCGTGCGCAGAAGTATCTGCCGAAGGGCGCGAGTTCGATTATGTCCTTTGGCATTAAGGGTGGACCGGCGGCAGGGGTGTGTTTCATCGAAAGCGTACAGTTCCTGAGCCATCTCGCCAATGTAGGCGATGCCAAAACGCTGGTGATTCATCCGGCCTCGACCACTCATCGGCAACTCTCGGAAGCACAGCAACGTGAGGCCGGCATCACCGCTGACATGATTCGCGTCTCGGTCGGCCTCGAAACCCTCGACGATATCCTGTGGGATATCGATCAGGCATTGAGCAAGGCAGGTAGAGTATGAATGAAGGTCTGATTACACAATTTCGAGCGGTCGTAGGCGACACGGGCCTGCTGCTCGGCGACGCTATCACCGCACGCAATATCCATGTGTGGCGACAGGAGCCGATCCGCGCCATGGTGATCGTGCGCCCCTCTTCCACCGCAGAAATCGCCGCGGTGATGCGCCTCTGCCACGCGGCCGGCCAGTCGGTAGTGGTGCACGGCGGGTTGACCGGGCTTGTGCAGGGTTGTAACGGCACGGAAGCGGACGTGGTGTTGTCACTTGAGCGACTCACCAAGATCGAGGAGATCGATCCGGTCGGGCGCACGATGACGGTCCAGGCGGGCGTGCCACTGCAGCTGTTGCAACAAGAAGCCGAGAAGCATGGCTTGATCTTCCCGGTCGATCTCGGCGCGCGTGGTTCGTGCCAGATCGGCGGCAATGTGTCGACCAATGCGGGTGGCAATCGGGTGATTCGTTTCGGCATGACGCGCGACAATGTTCTCGGGCTCGAAGCGGTCCTCGCCGATGGCACGGTCATCAGCTCGATGAACAAGATGATCAAGAACAATGCCGGCTACGATCTCAAGCAATTGTTCATTGGCAGTGAAGGGACTCTCGGCATTGTGACCCGGGTCGTGATCCGTCTGCGCGAAATGGCGCTGGGCACGCAAACCGCGTTCGCCGCGTTCGATAATTTCGCCCAAGTGGCGGGATTTCTGCGCTACATTGATCGCGCGATGGGCGGGGGCTTGTGCTCGTTCGAAGTCATGTGGCGCGATTTCTATGAGGTCGTCACCACGCCACCGGCAAGCAATTCGCGCCCGGTGCCGGTCGAGCACACCCATTTCGTCATCTGCGAGGCGTTAGGGACCGGGCATGCGGATGATTCGGAGCGCTTTGAAACCACCTTGGCCGAAGCGCTCGCGCAAGGATTGATTGTCGATGCGGCGGTCGCCAAATCGGAGAGCGAACGCCGCGCGATGTGGCGAATTCGCGATTCGGTCGACGAATTTTTTCGCTTCGGTCCGGCGTTTCTCTACGACGTGAGCCTCGCGATCAGGGATATGGATGACTACGTCACGGAAGTGAAGCGGCGTCTGCTTGCGGCGTATCCCGAGCATCACAGTTTTACGCTTGGGCACATCGGGGATGGCAATATCCATTTCGCCATAGCCGTCGGCAGTGATGGCGACGAACATCATCGGCGGGTTAACGCGGCCGTGTATGAGCCGTTACAAGCGATCGATGGTTCGATCTCGGCCGAACACGGCATCGGCACCGAGAAAATCGATTATCTTCCACTCAGCCGCAACGCCGCAGAAATTGCGCTGATGCGTCAGCTCAAAGTCGCGTTGGATCCGAAAGGCATCTTGAATCCGGGCAAAATCTTTCCTGTCACGTGAGGCGTTTATGAGTTGGAAAATGGCGCAGCGTCGCCGCAGGCAGACGCGCGAAGGCGCGCCATCGGTGGGAGCTGCGCGTGACGGCTGATGAAATTGCGCGCGTGATGGGCGAGGTTGCCGCCTGTGGGCTCTCCCATGTGTCAGTGGGTTGCGTGGACTGGAATGGTCGTTTGCGTACCAAACAACTGCATACCCGCAATCTGGAAAAGGCGCTCGGCGAGGGCACCGTGATCACCAGTGCAATTTTCGCGACCGATGCTGCCGAGCACCCCATGGAGAACGGGGTGTTCCAGGACCCTGGCAATGGGTATCGGGATGCCAGCCTGCGCTTCGATGCTTTGAGCGTCAATGTTGATCCGCTGCATACGAGCGGCGCCGGAATGGTGCTACTTGGCCAACTGGGCGGCGAGCATGCAGCCTACTGTCCGCGGGCACTGTTGGCACGCGAATGCGAGCGCTTGTCAGCACTCGGGCTCCTGGCCTTGAGTGCCTACGAGATTGAATGTCACGTACTGCAGGAAACGCTGGATTCGATCTCGCGCAAGATACCGAGTGACCTGAATGCGCACCCGGACTTCGCACGCATGTATTCTTTCGTCGACCAAGCGGTGGTCGAGGGATTGTTCCACGACATTCGGGCTGCCACGGCGGCGATGTCTATTCCCGTCGACAGCCTGCATGTGGAGTTTCGTGGCTTGCTCGAAGCCGGCTTGGTGCCCAGTACGGGTGTGACCAGCGCCGATCGGCTCACGCTCTACAAAGCTCTCGTTAAAGCGCTTGCGCGCAAGCATGGCGCGCTAGCCACCTTCATGGCGCAGCTCAGCAATCAGCATGAATCGGCGGGCGGGCACCTTAATTTGTCCCTGCTCGACTCGGTGACTCGCGCGCCCGTTTTCCATGACCACCATCAACCCGCGCAACTCAGCACAACGTTGCGCTGGTTTGTGGGTGGGTTGCAACGTTTCAGTCCGGAGCTTTTTCTGCTTTATGCGCCCAATTTGAATTCTTTTAAGCGCTTTGGGATGGCGGCCTTTGTGCCACGCACGAATACCTGGGCCCTCGACAACAAAACCGTTGCCTTTCGGGTGGTCAATACCAGCCCGCAATTGACGCGCGTCGAGTTGCGGGTCGTGGGCGCGGATATCAATCCCTATCTCACCTTGGCTGCGGCATTGGCCGCCGGCCGGCGCGGAATTGAAGCGCGGCTCGACCCGACCTTGCCTGCCAACGGAAATGCCTTACGCGACACGGCGACTGGCGGGAAGAGTTTTCCCTCTGATTTTGCGACGGCGATCGCGCGCTGGCGCGGCTCGGAATTTGCGCACGAAACCTTTGGGACAGCCTTCGTCGAAGCCTTTGCATTGAGCCGTGATTGGCAGCTGACGCAGTTCGAGCGCGCGGTTACCGACTGGGAAGTGCGCCAATTTGCGGAGTGTGTATGAACGACCTTCCAGTGGCATCGCCGTATGAGGATCGCTTGACAGTTAAACCTGAGTGGCTCGATCCCAATGGCCACATGAATGTCGCGTTCTACCTGCGTGCGGTGGATGACGGCAGCAATGCATTTTTCGACGATATCGGCCTTGGCTGGCAATACACGCGGACCGGAATCGGATCGGTTTTCGTCACCGGCTGCAATATGGATTTCAAGCAGGAACTGTTTGTGGGTGATCCACTTCTCGTGACGACGCAGCTGATCGACTGGAGCAGCAAACTCATTCACTGCTATGCCGAAGTTTTCAATACCAGCGAAAATTATCTTGCAGCGAGTTGCGAATCGCTCTACCTGCATATTGCGTTCGCCACGCGCCGCAGTGCGCCGATTCCCGAGGCGTCCCAGCAACGTCTGGCCCAGGTTCACGCAGCGCATGGGGCGCGCCTCGCACCACCGACTAATCTGAATCGACCGTTGATGATTCGACGATGAGCATGGCAACACCCGCCTTGGATTTCTCACGCGCACCGGCGACGGTTGGACGACGCGGCATGGTAGCGACCAGCCAGCCCCTAGCTACCATGACTGGGCGTGACATCTTGCGCGCGGGTGGCAGCGCGGTGGATGCTGCGCTTGCGGCGAACGCCGTGTTGGCGGTGACCGAACCCCACATGTGCGGCCCCGGGGGCGATCTCTTTGCACTGGTTTGGGATCCGGTGGCGCGCGAACTTATCGGTTTAAATGGCAGTGGCCGCAGTCCGGCGGCCTTGGACTTGGCGGGTTTACGGCAAGGTTTGCAAGGCCGCGAAAATATTCCCCAGCGTGGGCCATTGACGCTCACTACTCCCGGCGCAGTTGCCGGCTGGGAAGCCCTGCATCGACGTTTCGGTCGCCTGCCCTGGGCACAACTCTTCGCGCCGGCCGTGGCGGTGGCCAGGGAAGGTTTTGCCGTCGGCGCGCGCACCAGCTTGTGGTGGAACCGAGCGGCGCAAGAGATCGCGCGTGATCAGGCGCTCGCCGGCCGCGTGCAGGGTTTTAACGCGACATTTTTGCGCGATGGCGCGGCGCCCTTGGCCGGTCAGGCCATGCGTAACCCCGGCCTTGCACGCTTGTTCGAGTCGATCGCTGATCGCGGTGCGAGTGGCTTTTATGCCGGCGAGGTGGCGGCGGCACTCGTGCGCACCGTAGCGGCGAGTGGCGGGCATTTGTCGGCGGCGGATCTCGCCGGCGCGCGTGCGGATTGGGTGGCGCCCTTACACACCGATTTTCGGGGCTACCGCGTGCACGTGCTTCCCCCCAATGGCCAAGGGCTCAGTGTTCTGCAAATGCTGAATATTCTGCAGGAGTTCCCGCCCGCCCAAGCGGGACCGCAGGACCCGGTGTGGTGGCATCGGTTTCTGGAAGCCAAGAAACTCGTTTTCGCCGATCGCGCGCGCTATTACGCCGATCCCCAATTCGCGACGGTCCCGATCGCGCAACTGCTGGCCCCCGCGTATGCGGCTGCGCGGGCCGCCTTGATCGAGCCTCATCGTGCGCGCGCCGATCAGACTCCCGGCGATGTGCGCGTGCCAGGCGGCGATACGACCTACCTCACGGTGGCCGACGAGACGGGTCAGATGATTTCACTGATCCAGAGCCTGTTTGTGCCGTTCGGTTCGGCGCTGGTGGTGCCCGAGTTCGGCTTTGCCCTGCAGTCGCGCGCGACCGGTTTTACCCTCGCAGCGGGTCACCCAAATGTCTACGCGCCCGGTAAGCGACCGTTTCACACCATCATTCCGGGCTTCGTCACCAGGGCGCAGGAACCTTACCTCTGCTTTGGGGCGATTGGCGGGGATATGCAACCCCAGGCGCAGGTTCAGATTCTCACGCGAGTGCTCGAATTCGGGTGTGACGTGCACACTGCAGGTGCCCTACCACGGATTCGTCACCTAGGCGGACCGAGCCCGAGCGGGGTTGTGGCGCCGCCACTCGGCATTGCCTGTTATGAATCCAGCCTGCCGGCGGCAGTGGTGGCGGGGTTGGTGCGGCGTGGCCACGTAATGCAATCAATCGAGGATCCGATCGATGGGTTCGTGGGCGGCTATCAAGGTATCATGCGCGACCCCGTCACCGGTGCGTACTGGGGCGCGAGCGACCATCGCCTCGACGGTTGCGCACTCGGTTTCTAAAGAGCAGCGCTGCATACCGCACCGCCTCGCCAGCCCGCTGAGAGTATTTTGATGAGCAATGCCCCCAAAATTGGTTTCGTGAGTCTGGGCTGTCCAAAGGCCCTGGTCGATTCCGAGCGTATCCTGACGCAACTCAGGTTGGACGGTTACGCCATCACGAACAGCTATGCCGGCGCGGATGTGGTGGTGGTGAACACCTGCGGTTTCATCGACAGCGCGAAGGCGGAATCGTTGGCCGCGATCGCGGAAGCGCTGAACGAAAACGGGCGCGTGATCGTCACGGGTTGTCTAGGCGCCAAGGCGCAGGAAATCCGTGACCACTATCCGAATGTGCTCGCCGTGACCGGTCCTCAGCAGACCGCAGAAGTCGTCGCCGCCGTGCGCGCACACGTGCCTGCGCCGGCGCACGATCCGTTCGTCGATCTGGTGCCACCGCAGGGCATCAAGCTGACGCCGCCACATTACGCCTATGTCAAAATCTCTGAAGGCTGCAATCACACCTGCAGTTTCTGCATTATTCCCTCCATGCGTGGCAAGCTCGTTAGCAGACCGTTGCGCGAAGTGATGGCCGAGGCGGAGCGGCTGGTCGCGGCCGGCGTGCAGGAACTGTTGATCATTTCTCAAGACACCAGCGCGTACGGCATCGACCTCAAGTATCCGGTCGATCAGTGGCGGGGCGCCGCGCGCGAAACGCGCTTTGCCGGCCTCTGCGCGGCGCTCGGCGAACTCGGCGTATGGATAAGACTGCACTACGTGTATCCCTATCCGCATGTCGATGAGGTAGTGCCGCTAATGGCCGAGGGGCGGGTACTACCCTATCTCGATATTCCCTTCCAGCATGGCAGCCCGCGCATTCTGAAACTGATGCGGCGCCCTGCGGCGGCGGAAGATACCCTCGCCAGGATCCGACGCTGGCGCGAGATCTGTCCGGAAATCACCCTGCGCAGCACCTTTATCGTGGGCTTCCCGGGCGAGACCGATGCCGAGTTCGAGGCGCTGCTGCAGTTTCTTGACGAAGCACAACTCGATCGCGTCGGTTGCTTTCAATATTCCCCGGTCGCCGGTGCGCGTGCGAATGCCCTACCGGATCCAGTCCCGGAGGCGATCAAACAAGACCGCTGGGAGC
>JAYTEX010000016.1:0-14229 GCA_043734785.1 Pseudomonadota bacterium
GCGGTGGTCGTCAAGGTCAGCACGCCATCTGCTTGAGGGGTAATTCTGAGGTTGTGGTTAGTCACGATTCGCGGCAAATCTGATACACCGCTAATAAAGGCGCCGAAGGCGTGATAATTCCCCACCACTTTAATCTCGATGGGCAGTTCGACATAAAAATCCGCTGGCTGCTCAGCGCCGGGCTTAAACAGCTCGAACTCCAGCCCGGCGGCCAAGCCCTGTTGTGAAATATCGACGAGCAGAGCCGCCACTTCGGTTTTGTTCGGTAGGCGCTTGAGTAGATCACCAAATGTCTCTTTGATGTCTTCAAGTTGTTGCTTGAGTGCGTTCAGATTGACCGCTTTTTTTTGTTTCGCCTCGAAGGTGCTCTTGAGCCCAACTTCCTTTTCTTGCTCTTGTTGCAAAGTTTCCTGCAACGGACTGACGTCCTTCCAATAGCTCAGACCTAGAATCACGCCACACACTAGAATCGTGAATGCAACCTTGACCGGCACCGGCCAAGTACCGATGTTGTCGATCGTCAGGTTATTGAGGTCCGACATCTTCATGTTGCGTCACCCCCTTCTTCAGGGGTTGCGTGCGGGATGATTTGATCGGCTTTCAAGGTGAAGTTCGAGATGCGGCGGTTGTCTTCGTCCGTGGTTTGGATGATTTCGAGCTTCGGATTCTTCAGCCATTCGGACTTTTCGATGTTGCGCATGAAAGTCGAAACGCGCGCATTGGATTCGGCGACCCCTTTAATCTCAATGGTGGTGTCGGTTTGCGCCACTTCTTTCAGGTATACGCCATCCGGCAAGGAACTAACCAATTCATCGAACAAGTGGACGACAATGGGACGACTGGTCTGCAAGGATTCAATCGCCTTCATGCGCGCGATCAAGCGGTCCTTTTCTTTCTCGAGCTCCTGAATCTCTTTGATCTGCTTTTCGAGCTTGCCGATCTCCGCAGAGATATATTCGTTGCGTTCGTTCTGAAATTCGATGCGTCCCTCAAAGTGATAATGCACGGCACCCCAGATCGCCACAGCAACACCCGCGCAGATACCCACTATGGTAAAGAATTCCGAACGGCGCTGGCGCCGTAACTCCGCACGCCAGGGGAGTAGGTTGATGCGCGCCATCAGTCAAAACTCCGTAACGCAAGACCGCAGGCAATCATGAGCGCAGGCGCATCGTTAGCGAGCGCCTCGGCGCGCACACGCGAAGCTGCAGTCATGCTGGCGAACGGGTTGGCGACTGAAACCGGCGTATCTATTTTCGACTGCACTAGCGCGTCGATTCCGGGGATCGAGGCGCATCCACCAGCGATCACCACATGATCAACCGTTCCAACCTGGCTGGACGAATAGAAGAACTGCAACGCGCGATTGATTTCCTGCGCCATCGATTCCATGTAGGGTCGCAGAACTTCTGGTCCGTAATTATCAGGCAAACCGCCTTGACGTTTCGCAAGCCCCGCTTCTTCGTAGGAGAGGCCATAACGACGTTGGATCTCATCCGTGAGCTGGCGGCCGCCGAATAACTGTTCACGGGTATAAATGATCTTGGAATCTTCCAACACGCTGAGTGTGGACGCAGTCGCCCCCACATCCATCACGGCGACGATGTGCGAGTTGCTGACCGGTCCACCCTGGGCGGCGAGTAGCGCAACAGCGTTCTCCAGTGCAAACGCCTCGACATCGACGATTTTCGCCTGTAAGCCGCCCACCTCAAGGGCCGCGACCCGCACCTCGACGTTGTCGCTCCGCGAGGCGGCGAGCAGCACGTCGATCCGATCCGGATCGCTGCTGGATGCCCCGAGCACAGAATAATCCAGGCTGATTTCGTCTAGCGAATACGGGATGTATTGATCGGCTTCGATCTGTATCCGTCCTTCCAACTCTTCGTCGCTCAGGTTGGCGGGCATCGAAATCACTTTGGTAATCACCGAAGACCCCGCGACGGCGCACGCCGCTGCACGGGTGCGCGTACCGGATTTCTTGACCGCCCGTCCGATGGCTTCGCCGACAAGCTGGGCGTCCGTGATATTCTTCTCCATCACGGAATTGGGGGGGAGCGGCTCCACGGCGTAGCTTTCAACTCGATACCGGTTGCCGGTTCGCACGAGTTCCAGCAGTTTGACGGAGGTTGAGCTGATATCAACGCCCAATAACGGGATATTTCTTCGTCGAAATAGCGCCACTAATAATCCCTTTTAAAATAGAAGGTTATAGCAAATTAGTGCTTAGTAACCTTAGAAATTAGCGATAACTATAGGCACACCTTTTTCAAAACACAAATAGTTTGTAAAAGAAATCCCAATATAAAACCAGAAGTTATCTCTAATTATTAAAGTAAAGCCTAGCAGATATAGTTGTTTGGATTTGCGGTTACCACTACATGTTGCGTCTCACCTTCTATGCCCTTCTCAGTTGTTTTGCGCTGGCAATCGCGGCCGCCGTCGGCGTCGCGTGGTGGGCGCTACCCCAACTCCCCTCGACTCGGCGCTTACAAGACGTCCGTTTCCAGACACCCCTAAAAATCTACACCCGCGACGGTAGCCTGATCGCCGAATTTGGCGAGAAACGCCGCACGCCGGTCGCCATCGGTGATGTACCTCTCCAGGTAAAGCGCGCTTTTATCGCGGCAGAAGACGATCGTTTCTACCAACATCCCGGGGTCGACTGGATGGCGCTAACGCGGGCCGCGCTCAACCTAGTACGCTCCCAGGAACGGTCCCAAGGCGGCAGCACAATCACCATGCAAGTCGCGCGTAATTTCTTCCTGAGCCGCGAAAAAACCTACGCGAGAAAGCTCAAGGAGATCGTGCTCGCCATCAAAATCGAGCGGGAATTGTCGAAAGATCAAATCCTGGAACTCTATTTGAATAAAATCTTCCTGGGTCAGCGGGCCTATGGCGTCGTGGCTGCGGCTCAGGTGTATTTCGGTAGTACCTTGGAGGCCCTGACTCTGACGGAAGCGGCGCTAATCGCGGGCTTGCCTAAAGCCCC
This sequence comes from Pseudomonadota bacterium, assembly GCA_043734785.1. Taxonomy (GTDB): domain Bacteria; phylum Pseudomonadota; class Gammaproteobacteria; genus CAIKBL01. The sequence continues at coordinate 2,990 of JAYTEX010000016.1, forward strand.
TTCTCGCCTCAATCCGATTACGAATTCGCAAGCTGCGTTGGTGCGACGAGGGTATGTGCTGGGCCGCATGCTGGAACTTGGATTTATCAGCAAGGACGAGTTTGAAACTGCGCGTGATGCGCCCCTGACCGCCAAGATGCATGGTCAACCGGTTGAAACGTCTGCACCTCATTTGGCCGAAATGGTGCGCGAATATATGGTCAAAAAATACGGTGAGGCCGCGTACACCAAGGGTTTTAAGGTTTTCACGACCATCACTAGCGACAACCAATACACCGCCGTTAAAGCCTTGCGTTCGACCTTGGGTGACTATGATCGACGCCATGGTTATCGCGGCCCGGAAGCGAGCGTCGATTTATCCGCCACGCCAGCGGCGAACTGGATCGAATTCTTGAATCCCTATCAAACGCTCGGCGAATCCTCGCCCGTGCTCGTCACCGAAGTACGCCCACAAGAGATCACAGCCCTCGACACACGCGGGACCAACCTCAAGATTGATTGGGCCGGTTTGCGCTGGGCTCGGCAATATGTGGGCGCCGACCAGATTGGCAAGGCGCCGAAGCGCGCCTCCGATCTGGTCAAACCAGGCGACATTGTTCGCGTAAGTTGGGTCGAAGCGGCGAACGACGATCTTAACCTTAAGTCCCAAGCACGTGCTGGTTTTTGGCGCCTCGCGCAAATTCCCAACGTGGAAGGCGCGCTTGTATCGCTAGATTCGAGCGACGGCGCGATCATGGCGCTGGTTGGCGGCTATGATTTTTCGCTGAGTAAGTTTAATCGAGTCACTCAGGCTATGCGGCAGCCAGGGTCTAATTTCAAACCGTTCATCTACTCTGCGGCGCTCGAGAATGGATTCACGCCTGCCAGTTTCGTGAATGACGCGCCGATCGTATTTGAAACCCCGGGACTCGATGTGGCTTGGCGTCCAGAGAATTATTCGGGAACCTATCACGGCCCGACCCGCTTACGTGATGCGCTTGCTTACTCTCGCAATCTCGTCTCAATCCGGATCATGCGTGACATGGGCATCGACAAAACGCTGCAACACGTCAGTCGCTTCGGCTTCGATCCGACTATGCTTCCGCACAATCTATCGCTGTCCTTAGGCACGGGTGAACTTACCCCACTCCAGCTCGCGGCCGGATATTCGGTCTTTTCCAATGGCGGGTTTTTGATCGAACCTTATTTTGTGCAGCGGATTGAGAATTCAGATGGCAGCATCGCCTTCGAGGCGACCCCTAAAATCGCTTGCTCCCAATGCGAAATTGCGCCGTCGAATCCCGAAAGTGAACCACCCGATTTGGATGCACTGATTAGCGCTGAAAAGAAGTTGCCAGCGCAGCGCGCACCGCGCGCCATTAACGCTCAGAACGCGTGGCTCATGTATTCGATGTTGAAGGACGTCATTACGCGCGGCACAGGTCGCCGCGCCTTAGAACTAAAGCGCAGTGATCTCGGTGGCAAAACTGGCACCACGAACGATCTGAAAGACGGGTGGTTCTCCGGATTCAACGGCCGCATCGTGACTACCACCTGGGTCGGAACGGACGATTCGCGCACACTCGGGTCGCACGAAACCGGCGCGCGAACGGCGCTGCCGATGTGGATTGATTACATGCGGGTTGCGTTGCGCGAAATGCCCTTGACAGAACCCGCTTTACCAGCGGGCCTGGTCACCGTGCGTACCAACTCGAGTGGCGGTGGGCGCGCGGCGTATGAAATTTTTCGCGCGCAGGATGCCCCGGGAGCGTCCACCCAGCAAGGGACGCATTTCCAAGCATCGGATACCAAACCGAGCGCCGTCGATCAACTTTTCTAATTGGGCGATCTGGAACCATGTCTCCCAGGCGTCGGGATGTTCGTTTCCAGAGAACGCAGGTAGCGCAACTCGCCGCCCGCTTACTGGTTGAAGGTTCGGTCCAAAATTTTGGGCTTGCCAAGCAGAAGGCTGCCGCAGCGTTGGCCGCAACGGCGAGTGATGGCTTGCCAGACAATCTCGCCTTGCTGGCGGCCTTGATCGACTATCAGCAATTGTTCGATCGGACCGCCCTGCCAATTCGCAACGAACAACTGCGGCGCGCGGCGCTCAGCGCAATGCGCTTCTTCCAGGAATTCCAACCACGCCTTCACGGATCTATTCTGTATGGCACCAGCTTACGATTTTCCGCAGTCGGCTTACATCTTTTTGAAGATGACGTCGAAAAGCTCTCGCGCTATCTGGTCAACCACCACATCCAGTATCGCTTAAGCGAATCGCGACTTCGCGCCCATAAACAGGACGCCGAAAGTCATCCTCGCTTCGAGTTGAGTCGCGACGGCATCGACTTTGAGCTTACGCTGTTGCCTCGGTCCCGCCTCAAGCAACCGCTCATCAATCCCTTGAATGCCGCGCCCTACCGTTATCTCGACTACGCTCAACTTGCGGCGCTTCTCGCGCGAGATCCCGGCGGTTATTGCCTTGATGGTCTGAATCTAGGCGTGCCGGGACATGTGGGTTCGTGAAGTGCGCGCGGCAGAATTTCCTGAGGGTCGCGGTGTTTGCGCCTCTGCGCGCGCTTTTCGACTACGTGTATCCGCCACACCCCCCGCAAGAGATCGTTCCTGGCTGTCGTGTGTTGGTCCCGTTTGGACGCAGCACCAGAGTCGGGATTGTGGTCGCGGTGACCGCGACCAGCACGGTCCCCAGTTCACGCCTAAAAAGCGTGATCGAGGTGTTGGATAGTACTCCGCTGGTGGATCAGCCACTCCTGGAACTCGCGGCGTGGGCCATCGACTACTACCACTGCCCTCCAGGCGAGGTGTTTGAAGCGTTACTGTCGAGCGAATTGCGCCAAGGAAAGCCGCTGCGCGAGGTGCATGTCTCCACTTGGGAGATTACCGACACGGGCCATCTCGCACTCGCTGGCCCGCCCGCACTCGGCCCGCGCCAGCGTGAGATTCTGAGCTTAGCAGCACACACCGCGCTGACTCGCGCCAAGCTATTGGACGCAGGTGTGACCCACCTGCGCATACTCGGCGATTGCGTACGACGAGGTTGGTTACGGCTAGCCCCATCGCTCGAGGTGTCCGTGACACCGACCATCCGGCACGATCGTTTTCTGGCACTTAACCCGGCACAAACCGCTGCCATCAGTTTGCTACGCGAGGGCAATGGCGGCTACCGCGCGCATCTGTTGCATGGGATCACGGGGAGCGGGAAGACAGAAATCTACCTGTACTTAGTGCTCGACGCGTTGCGCGGAGACGGGCAAGCCTTGATCCTAATTCCCGAGATAGGGCTAACGGAACAACTCGTGAAGCGCTTCGAAGAGCGATTTGGGACGGCAGTGGCTGTCATTCATTCCAATCTGACCGACAGAGCACGCGCGACAGTCTGGCAGCGCTGCCGGACACGCGAGATTCGCGTGCTATTGGGGACTCGCTCTGCCGTGTGGATGCCACTACCGGCACTACGGCTCATCGTCGTCGACGAGGAGCACGACCCGTCCTATAAACAGCAAGAAGGGATGCGCTACTCGGCACGGGATGTGGCCGTGGTGCGCGCGTATCGGCACGGGTTCCCGATAGTGCTGGGCTCCGCCACGCCGTCGCTGGAATCTCTTGCCAACTGCGATCGCGGCAAGTACCAGTATGTGGAAATATTGACCCGCGCGCGCGGCGCCGAGCTTCCTCGTATACGCGTACTCGATGTGCGAGGCCTGAAGCTTGAGGCCGGATTGAGCGATCCGCTGCGCCAGGCGATCAAGGACCGCGCGGCACGCGGTGAACAGACTTTACTGTTTCTGAACCGCCGCGGTTTTGCGCCGATCGTGCTGTGTCATCATTGTGGCTGGATCGCGAGTTGTCCGCGGTGCGATGCGCGCTTGGTGCTGCATAAAGAACACCTTGTGCTGCGCTGTCATCACTGTGGAACTGAACGCAAGCTCAATGCGATATTCCCTGAACATCCCTGCGGCGCACTTACCCACTACGCCAGTCTGGGCGTAGGCACGGAGCAGCTCGAGCGCGCGTTGCCATTATTATTCCCGGGCCTGCGCGCGATTCGCATCGATCGCGACTCTATGCGGCAAAAGGGTCAACTCGAACAGGCATTCGCCCAAATTAGTGCCGGCCAAATTGATATCCTGGTGGGCACTCAGATGATCGCCAAGGGCCATGATTTCTCGAATGTCACACTGGTGGGAGTGGTGGACGGCGACAGCGGTTTACTCGCCTCGGATTTTCGCGCTGAGGAACGTTTCGTGCAGCTTGTGCTCCAGGTGGCCGGGCGTGCCGGGCGTGGCGAGCGCAGCGGGGAAGTATTGATCCAAAGCCACCATCCCCATCACCCTGTCTTCGAATTCCTGCGCCGCGGGGATTACCGAGAGTTCGCGCGCCACGCATTACTCGAGCGCGCCGCGGCGGAGTTACCGCCACATACTTCGCTTGCGCTGCTGCGTGCCGAGGCCACGGACCGAGCCTTGCCTTTGCGCTTTTTGAACCAACTCGCAGACGCCCTGAAGCAGGCACTGCCAGCCGTGGTAGCAGTTGGTGGGCCAGTTCCAGCCTTGATGGAGCGCAGGATCGGTAAGTTTCGCGCGAATCTCTTGCTAACCGCACTGGATCGGGGGGTGCTTGCCAGCGCCATCAACAGGATGCTGGAGCACATCGAAAGCATGCCGCTCGCGAATAAGATACGCTGGTCGCTGGATGTCGATGCACAGGAAATTTCATGACCGCGCTGCCCTCTCCTTCGCGCACTGACTTGAAGGAACATTTGAAATCGCTCATCGAGCGCGCATTGCACAGCCTTGCGGCCGCTGGCGAACTGAGTTTACCCGACCCCCTGCCAGGCATAGCGATAGAGCCGCCACGGCATGTCGCGCACGGCGATTTCAGCTGCAATATAGGCATGTTGCTGGCGAAAGCCTGCCGTAAATCACCGCTTGCCATTGCGGACATGATCGGCGCCCAGATCGGGATCGACGAAAGCCTTGAGAAAATCGAGGTAATCGCACCGGGCTTCATTAATTTTCGTCTGCGCCAGGCGACGATTTTTCGCATTATCGAGACCCTGTTGCGCGATCCGGTCAATTGCGGACGCTCGCAACGCGGTGCGGGGCAACACATCCAACTCGAATTCGTGTCCGCCAACCCTACTGGCCCGTTGCATGTTGGGCATGGCCGGGGCGCCGCTTATGGCGCGGCGCTGGCCAATCTTCTGCGCGCCTCCGGCTACCAGGTGGTCACCGAGTACTACGTGAACGATGCCGGACGTCAAATGGACATCCTGGCGCTGAGTGTATGGCTACGCTATCTCGAGCGCGCTGGGCGCGCGATCGATTTTCCAACCAACGGATACCGTGGGGATTACATCATCCAAATGGCGGCCGACGTCGAAGCGCAATACGACCGCCGCTTTTTGCCAGAGCACGCCGGCTCGCTGCCCGCTATCGCAGCACACGCCAACGATGAGGAGGTGCTGGATGCGCGTATCGCACACTGTCGTACAACGCTCGGCGAGCGCGACTATCAGCTGATTCACGCTTTCGCCTGCGCGGCGATTCTCTGCGGTATAAAGGACGATTTAAGCGCGTTCGGCGTCGAGTTCGATCATTGGTATTCCGAACGCTCGCTGACCGAGCGCGGCTTGCTCGAATCCGCACTGGAGCGACTTCGCCGTACAGGCTATGTCTTCGCGAAGGACGGCGCTGAATGGTTCCGGTCTACCGCGTTCGGCGATGAGAAGGATCGCGTGCTCATCCGCGAAAATGGGGTGCCCACGTATTTCGCTTCCGATGTGGCCTACCACGTCGACAAATTCGACCGCGGATTCGATAAAGTGGTGAACATCTGGGGCGCCGATCACCACGGCTATATCCCGCGTGTTAAGGCCACGCTGCAAGCACTTGGCCTGGATCCCGACCGCCTCGAGGTATTGTTGGTACAGTTCGCCAGTCTGTTCCGTAATGGGCAGAAAGTGCAGATGTCAACCCGCGCTGGGGAATTTGTCACGTTGAGCGAGTTGATAGCGGAAGTCGGTGTTGACGCAGCGCGTTACTTCTACAGTAGCCGGCGCTCGGATCAGCATCTCGATTTCGACCTGGATCTCGCGAAGGCGCAAAGCCAAGACAACCCCGTCTATTATCTCCAGTATGCGCATGCGCGCATTTGCAGCGTGTTTCGCCAGGTCACGCAGCAGCGCGGGGTGCTCGATATGCGCGACGGGCTCGCCCATCTCGAGCGGTTGACAGAACCGCGAGAACATCAGCTTGCCGCACTATTGGCTCGCTATTCGGGGGTGGTGGCATCCGCCGCCGAGCAGCGCGAACCGCACGCGATTGCGAATTTCCTGCGGGATGTCGCTACCGAGTACCACGCCTTCTACAACCACCATAAAATCAATGTCGATGACGTCCCGCTGCGGTCAGCCAGGCTGGCGCTGTGCGCTGCGGTCAGCCTTGTGCTCGCCCATGGTCTGTCGTTGCTGGGCGTCTCGGCGCCTCAGGAAATGTAATGGCTCGCGATTACAAACGCTCACCGAATCAGTCTGCGCACGAACGGCCAGCGGGCAGTTGGTTGTCCTTCCTGACCGGACTTGGGATAGGGCTGGTCGCCGCGATAGTGGTCTATTTCTGGACTCAGCAGCCGCACAACCGACTAACTTCGCCAGCCTCGGGGCCCGAGGCGGCGAGCGCACCTAGCGAAGAAGTCGCGGCACCGCCGGTCGAATCCGAGCATCTGTCGCTGCCTAAATTCGACTTCTACAAGATTCTGCCGGAAATCGAAGTGAAGGTACCGGACGAGGACCTCACGGAAGCCCAAACCGGCGAATCTCCCGCCACTTCACCCACGGAGCAGGTAGAGATTGGCACCGCGTTTATTCTTCAGGTGGCGTCGTTCCAAAACTTTGACGACGCAGACCAATCAAAGGCGCAATTGGCCCTGCAAGGCGTGCAGGCCACCATTCAGCGCGTGGTGATCAACGGTCAGGATGTCTGGTATCGGGTGCATGTGGGGCCGTTCCCCAAGCTCACGACTGCACAGCAAACGCGCGCCCGGCTCGCCCAACTGGGCATCAATGCCATCGTGCTAAAACTGGGTGGCAGCGGGAATTGAATCACGCCCCAATTGAGGCCGGGCCTTGCAGCCTTACGGATAGAGCGGGTGATGGGCGAATGGAGCGGGTGATGGGAATCGAACCCACGCTATCAGCTTGGGAAGCTGAAGTTCTGCCATTGAACTACACCCGCGACGCAGGCCATCTTAGCCCTTTGCCGAAGCTGATCAAAGGACGTATGCAAACCCGCCTCGCGGCGAGTGCGGCGGTCGCATCTTGACGAACGCACTCGCCACTCACCAGTACCTTGCCTTATAGTTGCGGCGGTCGTTCCGACTTTAAGTGCGCTTCAACTAGACCGTGATTGAACTTACAACGCCTTTACCCCTTGTACCCCTCGTGGTGGTCGTCGACGACAGTCTGGCGGTGCGGGTATTTTTTGAAAAAGTGTTGGTCGACCTCGCAGTCGACTTGCGTACCTTCGCGGGCGCCGCGACGGCCTGTCAGTTCCTTGAAACCCACCAGCCAGCGCTGCTTTTCCTGGATATCATCATGCCGGCTAAGGACGGTCTGACTTTTTTGCAAGAACTCCGTCGGCAACCCCTACATGAAACAACCCAGACGATCGTGATCAGCTCAAAGGACTACGCGCAGGATCGCGCGACGGCCCGTGAACTGGGGGTCGTCGAATTCGTCCCCAAACCGATGACCACCCGACTTATCATGGAATTAATCTGTCAATACACCAGCGCGCAACCCCGCGCGGATCGCTCACGCGCGTGAGCGATCATTACCTTCGGTTCTGGGGCGTGCGCGGCTCCTATGCAGCGCCCCTCAAGAGCCACCTTGGCGTCGGCGGCAATACGTCCTGCGTCGAAATTCGGGCCGGGGATTACCTTCTAGTCTGCGATGGTGGGACGGGCATCATCCCACTGGGTGAGCAGCTAATGGCGGCCCCGCACATGCCGGAAACCCTGGTCGTGTTTACCCACTATCACTGGGATCACATCTGCGGCCTGCCTTTTTTCCAACCGGCATTCTCGCCGCACTGGAAAATCAGATTTTTCGGTCCTGGCGAGACGGCCAAGGATATCGAGCAGCGTCTGTCGAATCAGATGAAGTCGCCCTACTTTCCGATTGAAATCGAGACTTGGGCTGCCGCAATAGAGTATGTCGAGTCCACGGCCGGTGAGATCAGTCATGGCCCGTTCACGCTGACTTATCACAACGTGCACCACCCCGGGGTGACCTACGGTTATCGGATCAAAGTAGCCGGCAAGGTCATCGTTTACATGTCGGATAACGAAATAGACTTCCTGAGATCCTCGATCGCGCGCCGCGCGGACGAGTTCAGCGAGGAAGAACACCACATGATCGCGCGCATGCAAAACGAAGAACGCGCGGCGGAGCTGGCGTCAATTCGGGGCGCGGATATTCTCATCCACGACGCGCAATATAGTCCTGAGGATTACGCCAAGAAGCGCGGATGGGGGCATTCCTGTTACGTCGACGTCGTGAATTTTGCCATCGACGCCGACGTGAAATCGCTCTATCTTTACCACCACGACCCCACTTCCGACGATGCACGGGTCACCGCCATTCATCATGAGTGCGAACAACTTGCGCGCGAGCGCGGTTCCCGCCTGCAGATCAAGGTCGCGCGGGAGGGCAACATCGTGCCTTTGTGACACTTGGAGCAGCGAGATGCGGATAGTGGTGAACGGCGAACTGAGCGTTCTGGAGCAACCCCTGTCGATCGCGGCATTGCTGGCGCAGCTTGCCGTACAGGGCCGACTGGCTGTCGAAGTCAATGGCGAAATCGTGCCGCGCAGCCAGTTTAGCGCGTATCATTTGCAACCCAACGATGCTGTCGAGATCGTCAAAGCCATCGGTGGTGGCTAGCCACACGGCGCCTACGACCTCCCTACACACTATTTTATGATGCAAGATATCCACCCACCTACCGAGGTCAACGAAGATCCGCTGGTGATCGCAGGCGAAAGTTTTGCCTCGCGACTGATGGTCGGCACTGGCAAGTATCGAGACTTCGAACAGATGCGTGCCGCCATCGAGGCGAGTGGTGCCCAGATCGTCACTGTCGCCATTCGCCGGACCAACCTCGGTCAGCAAGCCGGCGCGCCGAACCTGCTCGACTATCTGTCTCCCACACGCTACACCTTGCTGCCCAACACGGCGGGTTGCTACGACGTCGATAGCGCGGTACGCACCTGCCGCCTGGCGCGCGAGCTGCTCGACGGCCATAGCCTCGTCAAGCTAGAAGTGCTGGGCGATCAGAAGACGCTCTATCCGAATATGGTAGAGACGCTGCTAGCGGCGGAGATCCTGTGCCGCGAGGGCTTCAAGGTCATGGTTTACACCACGGATGACCCGATCGCCGCGCGGCGCCTGGAGGAGATAGGCTGCGTCGCCATCATGCCCCTCGCCGCCCCGATCGGTTCCGGACTCGGACTGCAGAATCGCTACACGATCCGCGAAATAGTCGAAACTATCAGAGTCCCAGTGATTATCGACGCTGGGGTCGGCACCGCCTCCGACGCGAGCATTGCAATGGAACTTGGCTGCGATGGGGTCCTCATGAACACCGCAATCGCCGAAGCCCGCGATCCGATCCAGATGGCGAGCGCCATGCAGCACGCCGTGATTGCAGGACGCCTGGCGTTTCGCGCCGGGCGGATGCCACGGCGTACACACGCCAGCGCCTCGTCGCCGCTGGACGGCACGTTTTTTAGCTAGAATCCGGTGACTGTCGGCACCGAGCAACCACCGCGACGCGGCATTCGGAGTTACGTTCGGCGCGAAGGGCGTATGACCACGGCCCAACTCCGTGCACTTAACACGCACCTGCCTAGCTTCGAACTGCGCGCAAGTGAATCTATCGATCTGAGTGCGGAGTTCGGACGCAGCGCCCCGGTATATCTCGAAATAGGTAGCGGCAATGGCGATTGCCTGTACGCCTGCGCCGTCGGAAACCCCGACAATAACTATCTAGGCATTGAAGTCCATCGACCAGGCATCGGCCATCTGCTCAACCAGGCTGCAGCGGCGGACTTGGCCAATTTGCGCGTGAGTGTGCGGGATGTCCATGATGTCCTCACGCAGTTGCCTGCCGAATGCTTAACCGCGGTCTACCTTTTTTTCCCGGATCCCTGGCCGAAAATGCGCCACCACAAGCGACGCCTCGTGCAGTCCGCATTCTTGGCCAGCCTGCGCCGCTGCCTGCGGCGTAACGGCCGGCTCTACCTCGCAACCGACAGTGCCGATTATGCCGAGGATATCGCGACCCAGCTGGCCGCCCAGCAGGCATGGTTGAATCTGGCGGGGCCAGGCATGCGCGCACCCCGTCTCAAAGCGCGCATCTGCACGCGCTTTGAAGCGCGTGCCCTAGCCAGTGCCCGCCCAGTGCATGATTTCGTGCTCGCGCGCGCGGACTAACGGCTGCGGACTTAGGGAATCGTGGCAGCAGATTGCGCCTGAGTCCGGGCTGCTAACCACGGAATCAGCTCCGATAAGCGGTCCACACTGGCAAACTGGTCGAACTGCTTGCGCCGCCCGGTGCTGCTCGGAGAGCACACTCCGAACACGTGCCGCACGCCATAACGTCGCGCGGTCGTGAGCACCGCCAGATTGTCGTCAACCAGCATTGCGGCCTCCGGGTCGAACGCTGTTTGCGCGCGCAAGGTTTCCCAGAACTCGGGCGCTTCTTTCGGCGCCCCGAGGACATGCGCGCTGACCAGCGAACTGAAAAATCCACGTAGCCCGGTGCGCACCATCTTGCGCTCGAGACTGGCAGGATGCGCGTTGGTCGCCAGCAGCGTGCGATAGCCGTGTTGTTGCAGAAAAATCAGAAATTCCAAGGTGCCGGCCCGGATCCCGATGAGATCAGCAAGCTCAATTTCAAGGTCATGGACCGAGATCCCGAATTCACGCTCCCAGTGATCGAGACAGTACCAGACCAGGGTGCCACGCGCGGCGCCCAGTGTGCGGGCGATCCGCTCACGCGCGTCATCCAGCGCACAACCTTCCTTCGCGGCTAGGGCCATCGGCAAGGCATAATTCCAGACTTGATCGTCGAAATTCAAATCCAGCAAGGTGCCGTCCATATCCAGGATGACGGTGAATTTTTGGGGTTTGATCATTTCCCGTCCGTACTCAGCGGTTTTTCTTGAGGACAGTGGCCTAG
>JAYTEX010000017.1:0-2393 GCA_043734785.1 Pseudomonadota bacterium
ATCGCTCGCTTTACCAGGGAGACTTTGGCCCTGGTCAAGACAATGAATCAGGCCCAGGCGCTCGCGCAGCGCACCGCCTGGCAAGCGTCTCTGCATTCACTGCAGGGCTGTGCGGCGGCAATCGGCGCCGTGGGGTTGCTGGATGTCGCGACGAGCGTCGGCGCGCCGGATGGGTCGGCAACCGCAACAACGATAGAGGAGATCTTGGCCGGGACAATTGCCGCGACCGGGCACAGCATGCGACGGGCCATAGGCGCTTATTTCGCTACTGCGTGAGGTTGACGACTATGCCGCTCCACCGGCGCCGGCGCACTTGTGCTGAGTAGCGCCGCGCGCGCTCGATCCTGGGCCACATAGGCTGCGAGTTCGAGCGGATGTCCGCGATCCTGGCAACCACCACAGGCGCTCATCGCGCGCACATAGGTGCACTTGAATTCGGCGCTACCGAGTGCCTCGAACTGCTGCACATGCACCAATTCATGCGCAATGATTTCGGCAAGACCCTCTGCGCTCATCGCACGCAGACCATCATCCAGGAGCACCCGCCCGGGCGCCGGCACGAGTCCCGTGCCGCTCAGGAGCGGACAGAAGCGGATATCGATCTCAGCCGTATTTTGAGGAGTGGCCAGTTGCAGTTCATGCAAGCGCGACAGCGCGCGGTCGATGATGGCTCGATCATCTGGCTCGTCCTGGATGGCGGCACAACTCAACATGACAAAGGACGCGAACAGATCGAACGCGTTGAGGCAATCGAACTCCGTGGCGAACGGCATTGTCGGTGCGGCGTTCAACGCATCATCGAGTTCAGTCGCGCTGGCCGTCGCCCCGAAGTGCCACAAGAGCAGTGAGAGCATCGCCAAACCCAGGTTGGCGGGCCCAAGTCGCCCCTTCATGGCCGCGCCCGCCGCATGCTATCCGCGGGCTGCGCGCAGCGTTTGCCTGAGCGCTGCGGTGGCCGCCGCATCCACCGCGAGGCTGTCATCGTCCGCACTGCCGGTTAATGCGACGCCATAGATCTGTTGCGCACGCGCGGGTGTTTCCCAGCGTTCCAGCACATCGCGACACACCCGCGCAGGATCGCGTTCAAGCGGATCACCGTAGCCACCGCCGCCGCAATCAGTGCCCCGCACCCATTCCCCCGGCTCGAGTCGGCATTCGACCACCCCCGGGAGCTTTTCGACGCTGCCGTCCTTATGGATCTTATAGGTCGCCGCGGCCGGCCCCGCCTGCCCACCTCGCACACCTTGCGGCGGATTGACCTGGCCATCGCACGAAATCACCACCGTCATCGGATCCTGGCGCGGTCCATAAACCAGATCAGAACCCGGCGCGCCCCGATAACGACCTGCACCACCCCCGCCTGGGATCACCCGCAAATGTTTCACGAGGATCGGATACTTCGACTCGTCCACTTCTACGCTGCCGCGATACATCAGGCCCGCCGCCACCGGTAAGCCATAGTTCAACCAACCGTCGGTGGTGGGCGTCGCCGGTCCGCCATTGGTGAGCAGCCATTCCTGGTTGATGAAGGGTCCATTGCGGCGCCAGTCGATACCGGAGATCACGCCGGCCCCGGCGCCCATCCCGATCGCACCTTCGGCCAGACCATGCCCGTCGCCAATCGCGGCAAATGCGGACTGGGTGACGTTCACGATCCGATCGCCGATGTTGGTCGTCGCCATCGAGCAGCTATGGGGAAACTTAGGTACCCCGGTGATGCACCCATCGCGCAGATGAACCCGCACCCGCGCAAAGGATCCGGCGTTGTGCGGCACATCGGGATCCATGCAATTGAACACGCCGCACATCGCGTTCGAGGTCGCACAGGCCACCGATTCGTTTAGTCCGAATGCCATGTTGTCCGCGTTATGCGTGAGATCCACATCGATATAACCCGTCTCGGTATCCACGCTCACGTCGACGCGTATTGGCAACCCGTCCGGCAGAATCGGTGGCAACGGATCGTAGACTGTGGTGTTGGAGAGCAAGCCGTTCGGCATTTTCTTGATCGCATCAACCATGCGCCGTTCGGAATAGGCGAACCATTGTGCGATAAATGCCTGGAGGGTTGCCGCGCCATAGCGCTGGGTCAGCTCGGTCAGGCGGCGTTCGCCAATGCGCGCAGCGCCGATTTCGGCCAGGAAATCGCCGTACCATTGCTCCGGTACCCGAATTCGACGTTTGCACATACGGATGATGTCCGCGACATCTTTATAGTGCTTTTGCACTCGCACGCACGGGAAAATCAGCGCGCCTTCTTCGTAGATATCCTTCGCGTACGCATGATAAGTCGAGGGGATCGAGTTACCGCAATCCGCCTGGTGCGCCTTGGCGCACGCGGTAAACAGATGCACCCCATCGACGAACACCGGCACCATCACCATGTGATCGGC
>JAYTEX010000018.1:0-10055 GCA_043734785.1 Pseudomonadota bacterium
CTCATCGCGTGCCCGACGATCGCCATCGAGGACCACGACCGGTTCGGCCCAGGCCGCACTCACGTTCATCGGACCGCCTTGATAGCGGCTTCGGTAGACGGTCGTCTTGCGACGGAAATACAAATCTTTGCCGTCAAAGAACGGCTGCGACTCTTCTGCATTGGGCGTGCTGACCGGGGCCGGAATGCGCTGTTCCTCACCCCATTGCCCAGTCAGCCAATCGCCGTCACTCTCGGCGTAGAACAGGTCGCCGCGAACATTCTCATCGTCATAGAACACGACCACACCTCCGTGCGGCCGCGTCCACCCTTCCGGGTTGGCCGCATGCAGCTTGGACAACGGGCCGATGCGCGTACCCAGTTGCGCGGTCTCGGCGAGCTTGCCTTGTTTGGATTCGGTCTTGCCAAGTGCGTGGCGTTGACGCGGATCGAGTCGGACCGCGAAGAGGTCGCCATGCGTATCGTCGTCACCGCCATCAGAGGGTGAATCGAAGGCGTACAGCAGCAGCACTTCGTTGTCGCCTAGCGTCAGCAGAGCGGGGCCGTACGGCGTAACGCAGCCATCGACGCCGTCCCAGTAAACCGGGCTGGGCGCGCCAAAGGAACCGTCGGCCTGGCGTTTAAACAGGTAGAGGCTGGTCGGCGGCACGGGGAAGGACAGAGATTCCGCACCGACCGAAGGACAACCGTTCTTGACCTTGCCGCGCCCATCGACGCGGGAGGCACCGGGCATATCCGGGCGCATCGGTCCGCTCACCGGGCCAATCGCATTACGACACTGTGTGCTGTCGGGTTTGCCGTTGGTGATGCAGTCAAAGGTGACCGGGAAATACTGCACCGCCAGCCACTGGCCGTTGGCAGAGATGGCCGCGCCGTCTTCCCAGGCTGGCGTGTTCACCAGTCCCCGCACGGGCTCGGGCTGATTGAAAACATCGTCGACTTGACCGAGCACCAAGGCGGTGCGCGTCGCTTTGGCTCTCAGTGCGGGGACCTCAACGGTGACGTCGAGACGGCCGGTCCGGTCCGGTTCGATACGCGCGACCAGATGTCCATCTCGCGCCACCAGTTGGCCTGCCGCGCCCGAACTGACGCTCACAGAAGCGCCGTTGGGCGCGACTCCCGCTGCCTCGAACGACACCTCGAAAGCGCGACTGCCTGCCAATCGCTCGAATTCGAGTTCGAGTGCAGTGGCCGAACCCGCCGTGGTGAGCGCAACGAGCAGGAGCGTGAGCAGGGCCATACTGCGTCGATGTGCATGGACAAGCTGGTCCAGTCGCGTAGTCAGAGTCAGTGGCTGGTATCGACGGAAGCGAAGGCGCATGAGCGTTTCCCTATGGAAGCAAGAACAGGCTGACGAGCGATTTGTAGAATACGGCTCGCACCGAGAACGTCGCTACCGGTAAGATAGCAAATCAGCCCAGCCTCTCCTCGTTCATGACGGGTTGCCGGGACCAGGCACCGGATTACCACGATTATGAGAATGCCGCGCCACGCGCGATTCAGTACTGCGTCCCTGCTGTGCGTGCTTGCGCTGCAGCTCAGCGGCTGTTCATCGCCGCAGACCGCTCCGGATGCCGCCGTTCCGGCACCCGATCTGCTCGAGCTCAAAGCACGCTACAAGGGGCGGTATGTACTCGGCCCGTATGATGTGCTCGAGATCGTCATACAGCGGCATCCGGATCTCGACCGAAGCGTCGCCGTGCAACCGGATGGCTATATTTCGTTCCCGATCATCGATGAGGTCAAGGCGGCCGGCCTGACTATCGCTGAGCTCGACGAGCGCCTGACCGAGTTGCTGTCGGCACGCATCATCGAACCGGAAGTCACGGTAATTCCTACCGCCGTGCGCGAGCCGCAAGTCTATGTCCTCGGCCGGGTCAATCGTCCGGGGCCGGTGCCGATGCGCTCGGCATCGACTGCGGCAGAGGCGATCGCCAATGCAGGCGACGTACTCTTGACCGGCAAGATGGCCTCGGTCGCCATCCTCCGCGTTGGCGAAGACGGCGTCCTCCGCGCGCGACTCATGACCGGCCAGCCCAGCGGCCAGCCGGGTTTCTACATGGCGCTGGCCAGCGTCAAACTGGAACCGGAAGATGTCGTCTTCGTCCCCGAGAAGCTGCCGGCACAGGCTGCACGGATCATCGAGGAATACGTGACCCGCCCGCTCACCGGCGCGACCACACTGCTCACGCCGTGGGTACAGTTGAAGACCATCCAAGCTATCGGCAACGTTCGATAAGCTTGCCGGTGGTGTTCGGTCCAGGGCAACCGCACTTAAATTACCGCGCCTGCAAGGAGTTGCTCGCGGAAGTCATCACGGAAGCCGGCGCGGATCCGCATCCACATCGGAGGATACTGTCATGCGGGAAAAAGTTTTCAACTCACCGGCGCGCCTTCAGGGCTGCGGGACAGCCCGTTGGTAACATCGTTTGAGAGCTTTGCTCAGGTATTTGCGAGGCCGGGTGGGCGCGTCGATCCCTCGGTGAAACTGGAAACCCTTGGATCCGTGCTCACCCCGAAGCTGCGAACCGGACGCTTTAAGGCCACCGATATTTTGTTGGCGGCGCGCAAACAGCATATTGTTATGCAGAGTTCAAACCACTCAAAATGACTGGAAAATAAGGCTCCGAAAGGATCAACTCCACATTTAAATATGCAGGGCATTTGCTCTAGCTTCTCGCGTTCGTGTGCTTCGCTCGCGATCCCGGCGTGTAACGAGAAGCCAGCGGCTTTCGCCAGCGAGCTGTTGTCGTCTGCTGCGGCGACTGCCGGCACCGTCTGCAAGGCGGTAGGTAATCGAATGACCCAATAGATCATCGAAGCCCGAGACCTCCGCAGAATCCAATGTCGGAAAACTGTTCTCAACGTCCCGCACCAGCAGTCCCTGGCGCTCGAGTGCGCGGCCAACGCGCTTACTGATGAGGTGAACCAACTTCTCAAGCGCGGCCGCGGTCGGCGGCGGCAGGTGTTCAATTGATGCGCGACTCGAAATGCGTAAGCCACCCGCAATGCTACGCGAGGTGCAGGCGGACCGCCTCGACGAAAGTGCTGCGCTGATCGCGCATCATCACGAGACAGCGGGAGAGACCCTAGTTGCCGCGCGTTGGCATCGGCGCGCCGCTGAATGGGCGGGCTTGACGGACATCATGTCGGCGTTTCATCACTGGCAGAAAGTGCGCGAACTCGCGCGCTTGTGGGGGCGAAGAGACAGAATCGGATGTGCTCACGGCCGTGGCGTGTACACAGGCTTTCGCTCTCGTGTGGCGAATAGGGGCGTCAGCGACAGCGGGGGCGGAACTTTTCGAGGAGGGCAGCGGCCCTGCGCGAGTTTCCGCTGCTGTGTCGCGACGCCGTGGACGGCCGCTGTCCGGAACAGGCTGTCTGGATATTGTGGTTCGAAGCTGAGTTGAAAGGCGCTCTCGGTAGCGCCGAGGGCATACGTGCGCTAGCACAAGCCGCTGTTCGGCTGGCGGAGCCCCCCACTATCGTCTGTGAGATTGTGGCCGCGCTCGCGCTGTGTGAAGCGCTTGCCGGTGAGCACGAGTGGCAAACGTTGCTGGACACCGCCGAAAACGCGTTGCGACTGATCCGCGCGCAGCGCGCCATGCAGTTCATCCTGCCGATTCCACTTGCCCACATCGGCACCGCGCAGCTCGAGCTTGGCAACTTGAACGCCAGCCGCGCGGCAGCGGAACTGGGCATCGCCTTCATGCGTTCGTCAGAAAGCGCGTGGAGCCCGCACAGCTACGCGGTCCTCGCCCGCGCGCAACTCGCACTGGCGGAACCCGCAGTCGACATCGCCGCAACGCTAGACGAGTACGCGACACTCCTGACCCGCACCGGGTTTCATCTCTACGAAGGGGAGCTGCACGAGCTGTGCGCGCGTCTGGCGGCCCGCGAAGGTCACCACGCCGAGCAGACCGCAGCCCTCAGACGCGCCCACGACTGTTACACCCACTTCGGTATGACGGCACATCTCGCAGGCCTGCAGCGTGATTTTGGGTTGTGAGTCTGCTGAAGAATAGGCGAAACTCCCGCACCAATCACTCCAGTTTAGCGGCGGCTAAGTTGTGCTGCCCGTTTGATGCGGTAAAATTCCGTATCTCAATGAGTGCCGCCAGGAGCCGCGACCATGACCGCCCGAGCCCGTTTCGATCTGACGATGGATGCTGAAGAAAAGGACGATCAATGGCGCGTTTGCGCCTACTCGTGCGCTCAAGGGCGCGCTGACCGGGGCCAAGACTTTCTATGAACATTGCGGTTTCAAACCTTGCGTTGATTCGCCAATAACGCGCTACCTCTCACTGGGGTCAACCAGTTGATGAATCGCACTATTAAACGTACCATTTATCGCTCTTCCAACGATGCCATGAGAAGATGACGATGTCGCACCTGACCGCCAATGATCTCAAAACCAAGGGTATCGCTGCGATTGAGGCCGTGCTGGCGGAACGACCGGAAGTTATTGTCTCGGTGCGCGGTAAAGATCGTTTCGTGGTGATGGAAATCAAGCAATATCACTATCTGCGCGAGTGCGAACTGGAAGTTGCGCTAGCCGAAACGCGCGCCGACATCGCGGCAGGGCGCTTTGTCAAGGAATCGCCAGCGGCACATGTGAAGCGAGTGAAGAAGTCTGCCGCTTGACCGTGCGGTTGATATTCACCCGTCAATACGAAAAACGCGCCGCACGTTTTCTCAAGCGTCATCCGGCGCTGGAAAAACAATATCTTAAGACACTGCAATTGTTGGAATTGAATCCGCATCACCCGGCACTGCACTTGCATCCTATGAGCGGCAAGCTGCGAGGACTGTATTCGGTGTCGATCAATCTTTCTTACCGCATCACGCTGGAGTTGATGATTCGGGAAGATGAGATCATTGCGGTGAATGTTGGCGATCATGAGACGGTATATTGATGGCGTGGCAACTTATCAGTGCGGCGTAATCGTCACGATGAACCCATCCGGCAGTTCGCGCTTGCCGTCAATGGAATCGCCGTTGATATCGCCGACCCACAGTGGTTGGCCGATAAAGCGCAGACCCCTGAGGGTCGGTGATGCCACTAGTGCCTTTCCGCAATGAATCGCGGCTTGATCCTTCCCGGGCTTTCTTCGGGTAGCATGGCTCTCGGAAGAGCGACATCTCCCGGTGGGGTGCCCGGACTTCAAATCCGGTGGAACCTGCGCATGCAGGTTCGGTGGGTTCGACTCCTACCTCTTCCGCCAATAAAATCCACAACACCTTGATTGATATGGACTCATTTTGTAAGCGAGTTCATATACCCACGAACGTACCCCTAACTGATCGCTGTAAAGTGGCCGCCGCGGATGGGGGCAAGGACATCCGCGACAAAGCGATCGCCCGGGAAGCCTACGTCCGTCAAGCCCGCAACGTGGAACTGGAGATGCAGAAGGTGGCGAGTACGTAGGCAGCCAGCGCGTGTTCGGGGACCGTCTTGAAGCTGCGGGATTCGAGCGCGCAACCCTGGGATTACATGGAGCGCATCGCATTCGCGCGAAACGCGGGCAGAACGCGAGAACCGAATTCGTGCAGTCCACGCATACCGTCGGCGAAACGGATTAGCGCGCCTTCGACACCTTCGATGCCCGCCAGCGCAGTCAACTCCGATATGAGATGGGGGCCCGGCGCTTCCGTGACATTGATTGTCGCGAGGATCTGCAACCGCCTGCCGTAGGCGAGTGCAGCACGATCGCGCGCCGCACTGGCGAAATCGACGGCTACGCCCGCGTCGAGTAGCAACCAATCGAACGAGCGTGCGGCGAGTTCGACCGCGTCGGCGCCACCGGCGAGTGCGAGAAACGGTCGCGGCAATCGAAGCGGTCGTGGACCGACAAGCGCGGCACGACGCGAGGAAAAGTAACGGCCAGCGAAATTGAACGGCGTGGCGACCGTCCAGGCGTGCTTGACCAGCGTCACGAACTCGTCGGCTTCTCCGTCAGCGGCACTGGCGGGCTCGAGACCGAGAAACCGGGCACGGACCGCATCATCCCCAGCCGCGAGGCATAGCGCACCGCGGCCACCGGCGATGTGGTCTAGATTACCGACGAAGCGGGCTACGTGCAGTGGGTGCAGGTGGGATCGCAGCGATACTGTGGGCGCGATAACTATGCGCCGCGTCTCCGCCGCCACTGCATAACTACACGCGAAAGCGTCAAGCGTATCCTCGCCATCCGCCTGGGCAGCCAATGCAAACGCGAAACCGAGACGCTCCGCTTCGACGACCATGTGAAGCGCTTTCGGCCACGGGTGACGGTTCCAGTCGGCTAACCCGAGCAGAAACCCGGCAGGTGGAAGGGGTTGCCCGCATGGATCGAACGGGCCCGTTGCCACGGCGGACAGGTCCTGTTCTGGTGTGCGCAGCGGCTCGTACCGCGCAAGTTCGGGTGCGATAGGGGTATCGATGGCGGGGGATCGTTTTGTCATGTGCGTAAGCCCATCGCGGCCAGCCGCGGCAGCACGTGATCCTCGAGCTGATGCAGGCCGCGTAGTGGATCCAGCCACGAGAAAAGAATTCCATCCAAACCGCACTCTTCGTGCATGTGGCGAATCTCCTCAGCGACATGGTCATAGGAACCGACCAATTGGTGCGCACCGATACCAAGCCCGTAGCGCTGGAAACTCTCCTCGCCGACAACCTCACGAAGGGTATTCGCGGGTCGGCCAGTCGGTGTCGGTACGAACGAAGCGCCGGCACCACGCCCAGGTTGGTCGAGGCCGCGATAAAGCAACCAGCTCACCGCCCCCTCATCGAGCAGATCGCGATGCAACTTGAATTCTGTCTGGGCGAGAGCATCGGTTTCATCCCAAACGCAATACGTGAAGGTACACACACGCAGGGTGCGGCCGAAGCGCGCGGCCGCGGCACGCGCCTGTTCACCGGTTGCGCGCATGCTCGCCGGATCGCCGACCACGAACAACCAGTCGCAATGGCGCGCTGCAAAATCGATTCCTGCGGGCGATGCGCCGGCGTTAATCAAAATGGGGCGCGGCTGTCGTACGGGTTTTGGCCGGACCAGCACATCGCGCGCGGTAAAAAAATCTCCGTCGAAATCGAAAGGTTGATCACGCGCCCAACACAGTTTCATCAACGTGACGAACTCATCGCACAGTTCGTAGCGCCGTCCGTGGTCCAGATAGTTCGCGCCCAGCATCTCGGCCTCGTCGCGGATCCAGCCGGCGACCACGTTTAGCGCCCATCGACCGTTAGAGAGCACGTCAAGCGTCGCGCCCCAACGCGCTACCTGCACCGGGTGAAAACCAAAGGTCACGTGCGCAGTGGACGGTAGGAGAATGCTCGAGGTCGCAGTCGCAGGCGCGCTTGCAACCGCGAGAAAATCAAGCGTGTCGTCGTTAAAACCCGTTACACCATGCTGACCGGTCCAGCGTCCGAACGGCACCTGAAATTCGCATCCGATACGTTCGGCTTCCTGGAGCAAATGAAGCGCCGATGGCCAACGCCAGAAATCCCTGCGATGTTCGCGATCGATGAGCTGAGCGCGCGTCGCACCCACGCCACCGGCGACATTCCACGCGAAGATGCCGAGCATTAAACGGTGGCGCGACACGAACTCCGGCTGACCGCCGATGTCGAGCGGTCCACGGATTGGAACATGGGGATCACGAGCGCTCATCAAAGTCGTACCGTGTCGGTTTTCAGCGTAGCGCGCGGGATGCGGTGTGTCGCAAAGATCCGATCCCGCTACGAAAATTTTCGGTTTGAAAAGTCAGCGCCTAGCAGGCGGGCCAGCCGTTGCTCATTAGATTCGGACTTGGATGGATCACTCATCACTTTGAGCACCAGCACATCGTCCACCGCCTGCACGGGGAGTTTGCCGAATATCGGCGAAGCGTAGGTGGCAAGTGTGTTCTCCCATTGCGCGGCGTGCTTGGGGTTTCCCCAGGCCGCTCGGTGCGTCTCGAGGAAGGCGGCGGCACATTCAGCAAAGATTTTTGCACTGGCTTCTTTGAGGGCGCGATCCTGGTCGGCCGCACGGCGATGCGGGATCGGATCTTTTTTCAGATCGAGGAGTGCGCGGCATCGCTTCGCTTTGATCCGCGCCTGTTCGAGCGATACATCGTGCAACGAACCAAGTCCCATATCTCGCGAACGACGGTTAAGCATGTAACGAAATATCCAAGACTTAGAGCCGCTCCTTGAGACCTGCAAGTACAGCCCGCCCCATCGGCGTGGTGGCCGTGTCTCTCTTGCTTCTCAACCGCGAGCGCAGGTTAATCGTCGAATCAGTTTCGCCATGCTGTCCGCTCAACCTTTTTACCCCCTAGTTCTACCGACAGAGAGTAGCCGGATACTCACGAATGTCAACGGAAGGCAGCGGAGACGATCATTGAATATATAGGCTTAAAACCAAACGTTTACGGAAGTAAGCGTAAACTGCGTATGCGGTTACCTGTTCCGCCAAGTCTTTCACTCGCGATAGGTTGCAAAATAAGGGCAGTTTTTGGGGGTCTTTAACCCATGAAATCATCCATCAAGCCGGCTTCCCTCAGTCACCCCCGTCAGCGCCTGCCCGAGCTAAGCCGTGTGCGGTCGTTACGTATCTCCTGACGATGCCGCGATTGAGCGGCACTTTCGGATAGAGGGCCGGAGCCCTCATCCACTTCAGCGACGATTCAATGTCGCACCCTCGACTATGGTGCCGATGTTGATGCGAGGAGAGGATGGCGTCTTGGCGCTTCACGGCGCGCGGTGGGGATTGGTCCCGCACTGGTGGAAGCAACCGAAGCCACCAGCGCTAACATTCAATGCGCGCAGCGAGGAGGCGGCCGCCAAGCCCATGTGGCGCCAGGCGTATAGTCACGCGCGATGCCTAATGCCTGCGGAAGGCTGGTATGAGTGGCAGGAAGGCGAGCGCGTAGATCAGGAGACTGGGGAAATCCAGAAGCTCAAGCAGCCGTATTTCATCCATCGCACCGATGAACCAATCTTCGCGTTCGCCGGCCTCATGTCGTGGTGGTGGAATGCTGAAGGGGAACATGTCCTTTCTTGCGCGGTCCTCACCAAAGCGGCATCGCAAGGGCTGACAGACCTTCACCACCGAATGCCGGTGGTGCTTAGGTCCAATCACTACGAAGACTGGCTCGGCCCGGCTCCGCCTCGGGAGGTGGACCGCATGATCGCCGATGCGCAAACGGACTTCGTGCACCATGCGGTCAGTACTAAGGTCAACAACGCGCGCAACGAGTCGGCTGACCTTGTGGAGCGGGTGGATTAGTCCGTCACCGCGCTCAAGACTTCTCGCGCAGCGGCCGGAAAAACTCACGAATCTCGTGCGCCAGCGCCTCAGGCTGCTCCATCGCAGCGAAATGGCCGCCGCGCGGCATCACGCTCCAGCGACGAATGTCCGTATACATTCGCGCCGCGAGCGAACGCGGCGGACGCAGGATCTCGGTCGGGAACTGACAGTAGCCGACCGGCACATCGACGGTACTTCCTTCTGGAATCGGCCAGGAACCGTGCATGCGCGCGTAGTACGGCCAAAACGACGAGCCGATCGCGCCGGTGAACCAATAGAGGCTGATGTTGGCGAGCAATTCGTCCCGCGACACCGCCGACTCCACCTCGCCGCCGCAGTCGGACCAAGCGCGAAACTTCTCCAGCATCCACGCCGCGAGTCCAGCGGGCGAGTCGGTGAGGCCGAACGCGAGCGTTTGCGGCCGCGTGCCCTGAATCCACTGATAGCCCGTCTCCTCCTTGTGCCACACAGCAAGCTCGTCCTGAAAGACTTTCTCCTCTTGTGTCGGATCGGCGATCATCTTCGGGTCGCGCTGTACAGCGAGCAAATTGAGATGAACGCCGATCAACTTGGCGGCGTGCGCGAAGCCGAGACGCGAGGCAACGAACGCACCCCAATCGCCGCCCTGCGCGGCGAAGCGGCGGTAGCCGAGCACCTCCACCATTAGATCGGCCAGGCAGTCGGCGATCGCCTCCAAGCTAAAGCGCCGCTGCCCAGGCTTGAAGGAGAGCCCGTAGCCGGGCAAAGATGGCGCGACGACGGTGAAGGCATCCGCCGCATT
>JAYTEX010000019.1:0-7036 GCA_043734785.1 Pseudomonadota bacterium
CAGCTCGTGTCCTTGCTGCTACCGGCGTTCATTATTGGGCTCATCGGTTTTGTCGAAAGCGTATCGGTGGCGCAATCACTGGCCATGCATCGGCGGGAAAGTATCGACCCGAACGCCGAATTGCGCGGACTGGGCGCCGCCAATATCGCTGCCGCCGTATCCGGAGGATTTCCGGTCACCGGGGGGCTTTCCCGTTCGATCGTCAATTTCAGCGCAGGCGCACGCACGCCGCTGGCCGGCGTTTATGCGGCGGGTCTCATGCTGGGGGTGGTGAGTTTCCTCACGGGGATGTTCGCCACGTTGCCGCACACCGTGCTCGCCGCCGTGATCATCATTCCGGTGCTCGGCTTGATCGATCTGAGTGTGTTGCGACATGCGTGGGGTTACGCGCGAGCAGATGCGTGGGCCTATCTGGGCACGGCACTGGGGGTGATGGGGCTCGGTATCGAATTTGGAATTCTGCTCGGGGTCGGGATTTCGGTGACCACGATCGTGTGGCAGGCGAGCGTGCCGCATATCGCTGAAATCGGCAGGGTGCCGGGGACCATGCACTATCGCAACACCAAGCGCGCGCAGGTGATGACGTATCCGCACCTGCTCGCGCTACGGATCGATGCCAATCTTTTCTTTGCCAATGTGCGCCCGGTGGAACGCGTGATCGAAGCGGCACTTAGCGCTCGCCCAGGGATCACTAAACTCGTGCTCGACCTGTCTGGCGTCAATCATATCGATCTGACAGGGCTGGATGGACTACGCGCGCTGAACCGCAACCTGCGCACGCGCGGCATTGACTTATATCTTGCCGAGGTTAAAGGACCGGTCCTGGATCGACTCGAACGGAGCACCTTCCTGAGTGAACTGGCAGCGCGGCCGTTCAGATTCACCCACGATGCGTTTCTGGCCCTGAATGCCGGTGACTGAGCGAATTGACCTCGAAGGTCTCGGCGCGTTGATCAAATCGTGCGCGTAGGCGTAGCGGCTGGGGTGCGCGTTTGGATCGCCCCGTTGCTGTTGGGCATCGTTGTGAGTGCGATATTCGCGCGGTGCGCGTGGCGCGCGACATTCGATGGTCTGTTGGCCGACGGCTATGTTTACTTGCTGATGGCCGACGCCTTGCGCGAGGTGGACGCTACCCGGGCGCTCGATTGGCGGTTCCTGTTCGGCGAGTATCCATTCCCGCCGCTGTATCCGCTGCTGCTGGCGTTGGTCGGTGCGGGCGCGGACACGCCGGCCCCGGCCATTGCGTTGAATGCCGGCTTGCTCGGTGCCGCGTTTGCCGTGTTGGTGCGCTGGTATGCGAACCTTGGCATTCCCACCGGCCCGGCGTTTGCGCTCTGCGTTGCCATGGCGCTGCTGCCGATCACTTTCCTGACGGCGCTCGATGTCCAGAGTGAACCGCTCTATCTGTTGTTATCGTTGATTACACTCACTGCCATGGTGAAACGCGAGGTGCCACATGCATGGTTCGTCGCTGGCGTGTGTTGCGGCCTCGCGATCCTGACCCGCACCGTCGGGATCGCACTGCTGGCGGCTTTCACGTTGGTCTGGTTCACCGACGGGCGACGTCGTGTACTGCCCTTGCTCTGCGCTTGGCTGCCTTATGGGGGGTGGTGGATTTTCCGCCGGCTGAACGGACTGGAAGCCTCCTATCTACGGCACCTGTCGCTGGCGCCATCAGAGTTTTTGAACTCCACCCTGGAGATCGCGCCGAGAAATCTTCGCGCGTTGTCGTTCTTCCTGCCGCGTAGCGTTGATCTCCAGGGGGCGCCGCATGTCGGGATAGTTCTGGTGCTGCTGGGTTTGTGTGCGAGCGTGGTATTCCTCCAGCGCTTGCGGAAAGGCGAATGCGACGCGGTGTATCTCCTGTGTTACCTGGGCTTGGTGATGGCCTGGCCACATCCCGATCATCTCCGCCGTTTCATGTTCGTGGTGTTACCGATGGTCGGCGGCTATGCCATGTACGCGTTATGGCGTGGATGTCAGACCAGGACGTCACGTTGGAGCGCGCAAGTCGTGCTGTATGCGGTAGCGGTCGTGATTGCGTTGTTAGCGCTCCCGAGTATGGTCGCGATCAGTCAAGAGTACGCCGTCGCGACAACCCCGGAATTACGCGCTCTCACGCGGTCTCCTGGGCGTTACTTTGCACCATCGCTTAGCATCGCCAAGGCGCACGCGCAGGCTTTCGAACCCGTCATCACGCTGTTGAAACACGCGCGTACGGAGCTTCCTGTGGCGGCCTGTATCAGCAGCGCGATACCGGAGCAAGTGATGTTCTACGCCCGCCGCCCTGGCCTTGATCTCATCCATGGTATCGCAGCGCCAGCCGCGCTCCTGCGCGAGTGTCCCTATGTGCTGATGGTCGCGTTCCGCAGTATTCCGGATAACGGCGTACCCCCCATGTTTCCCTATCCTGAATTGCGTTCAGATCTGGTAATTCTGGACGGCGCACGGGTCGATGCTGGCAATCCGCGCGCGCCGGTGAGGGCCTTACTCGCACGATATCGGGCCCCATCTCGCGACTAGAAAAGCGCTTTAAATGCCGAACAATAAGGCTGTCAAGGCTTACAAAACGTATTCGAAGGGATATATTAGCCACCGTGAATTTTTTGCTTCTGACCTACATGGCGCTGCATTCGCGCCACACTAAGGAAGATCAAAAATGCGATGGAGTGCGCAAAAACAAGAACGCCGGGGGTGTCTGATTTCTTCGGTCGCAGCGATCCGATGCTGCCGCACCGCACCGGCCTCTTAATCCTGCGCGCTTTGGGGTACTAACTTTGCGGGAGGAAAGACAACATCATGAGTCGTGCGAAAACAGCTATTAAAGATCGAGAAACCAAAAGCCAGATCGTTGCGGCAATTGCCGAAGCAACAGAGCTGACCAAGAAACAAGTGCAGGCGGTCCTGCTCGCCACTCGCGAGCACGCAATTCGTCACCTGAACGGCCGTGGCTCGGGTGAGATGACCGTGCCGGAACTTGGCATCAAGCTGCGCCGTGTGAAGAAAGCCGCGCGTAAAGCCGGGATGGCCCGCAACCCATTCACCGGCGAAATGGGGAAAGTGGAAGCGCGCCCGGCCAGTTTGTCGGTGCGTGCGGCGGCATTGAAGGCGCTGAAGGACGCTGTCGCTTCCTGAGCTTAGGCTCTCTTACGACGTAAGGGCATCGCATGAATGTGCGATGCCCTTTTTTTTCCTAGACCCCGTTTGTGCGTTCCGCCGCTCAGTCTAGGTCGGGGCTAGTCATCAGAGCGCGCCCATGTCGGGCCTCACATTTCGATGTGTTCGACGCCGTGGCGGCCATCGAGTTGATCGAGCAGCGCCCGGTAGCGGGGGTCCTGCGCATCCAACGCGACGGTATCGGAGAGATCACTCAGGTAAGGTTTCTCGAGCGGTTGTTTGGGATCGAGCTTTGCAAAATGGAGTTGACTGAGTTGTTTCAGGAACGGATCCAGTGCGATGCGCTCGATGTGCCCCTGACTGGCGCCGCGCTTGAGATCTGCGATCAGCGTGGGCGCGGATTTTGCCAGGCTCGAGCGCTGTTCGAGCGTCGTAACTGGCAGAATGCTGAACAGCAGCCGTCGCGTCGCGTCTACGGCCGCGACCCATTCCTGGCTTTGTCCACCCTGACGGTGGTGGACCAGCACTAGATAGCGTCGCCATTGACTCAGCAGAAACTCAACCAGGAAGTGCGGCGGCAAGGGGCCATCGGCGTCCGTGATCGCTCTGCGGATGGCCACACCAGCGGCCTTGATATCCGCCATCAGAGAAATTTGAGGATGGTCAGTCACGGCAAGGATTTGATTGAACCAGAAAGTTAACGCCTCGACATTTCACCATCACCGCGCCGCGAATGCCACCCGGGGGCGTGGGAAAGCACCGGTTTGTTTGATCACCAGAGCGAATCGCGCGCGTCACTGCGGCCGATCCTGCACGGATTCGACTCGCGGGGCTCGAGTCTGCAACACCGAGGCGCGCGAGATTGACTTACGAGGCTGGCCTACGAGCCTCGCCTACGAGACGGGCTCGATTCGCAGCACCACCTCAAGCGGCACGTCCTGCTGCCAGCGTAATTCCAGACATGCGGCCTGCATGATTTGTTCAAAGCCAGCTTCGGATTGCGACACCGTGTGGAAGGGCTGCGCGTGCACTGCGACGGGATGCGAGGTCTCGAGTTTGATGCGTCCTGCGAGCTCGCTATCCTCCAGCCAAAGGGTGGTGATCGCAGGGCACACCAGTGTGCGTCCGAACCCGCAGGGGATCGTGCCATCCGCAAGGCGATAGCGCCCGCCAAATCCATCACAACTGGGGAGCGCAAGATGCAAGGTGGTGCACAGCGACTGCGGCGTGCCGCGCGTCACGAAATTGACGTGCAGCGCATTCGTCGCGAGAGAATAGGTTTTGGTGAGGGTATCGTGCGGCGCGGCCAGGCTCGCGACCAAGGTCAGGGAGTTCGGCGTGTGATGGGTGACCTCATAGGCCACCGGCCTTGGCTGCCCCTCTTCGCTCAGCCAAGACTCGGTGAACAGCAGGCGGCCTCGGATATCAGGCAGTAGATTCGCCGTGTCGATCGTATTTTTGAACGACACGCGATCATGCGCGGAGGTAATCCCTGCGTCGGCGTTCTCGGCAGTTCGCGGATCCCGCACGTCCGGGTGCACGACGGCAAGATGGTAATGCTCTGCGTAGCGGCGCAGCGTGTCGCCGAAGTTATGGTGTAGCACGAGGCTCGACCATTCATGTAGGCCGCCCGTCCCGTCGTCGCGCAGCACCGCAATCTGGTGTTCGTTACGCAGGAAGTGCTCGACCTGGCCATCGCAATCGAAATCCGCAGCAGAGGCTTGGGTCGGTGCGCCTAACGCAGACTCAAGCTCAAGTAGGTGGCGCCACACGGCGCGCCGCAGGTGCGGCAGGTACAGGCCGCCGAACAAGCCATGCCAATAGGCATCATTGGCCTGTGCATTGTGCAGTAGACCCCGCAGATCCGACCGGTCCGCAAACACGGGATGGGTCGTAAGCCGGTACGACAACTCGAGCATGCGCTTGTGCATCCAGTTCGCCTCGGCATAGCGGGACAGGAAGTTGCGCCAGATCCCGCCGCGCAGAAACGGGCGTTCCTCGTCAAGCTGAAGGTTGTCCCGCGCGCGTTTGACCAGACTCGCATAACGCCGGGCGGCGGGCGCCGGCAGGGTCCATTCGTTCATCTCGCTGTAGGAGGCGGTGGGCAGGTAGATCAGGCCGCGACCGGGATGTCGGGCCTGAAACTCGGCGTACGTGGAGGTCACAATGGCGGGCGAGGCGAGCACGCGTTCGAGAAACTCGACCAACCAGCCGCGCGTGTAGACCCAGTCATAGGTGTCCGGCCAGATCCCGAATTTCTCGATGTCATCGAAATAGATCGCCGCCTGATCGCCGCGCGCTGCCAGCCCTTCGAGATAGGCCACGGCATCCGCCGCCGGGGTGAACGGCAGGCGGTAGCGCAGGCCTTCGTTGATCGGAAACAGATCGAGTCGGCCGCCTTCTTCCTCGGTGGTATAAAAACCGTCGAGCGCGGTGGCGGGTACGCCGGTGCATAGGAAGTGATAATCGTCGACCGTCACATAGCGCATTCCGCTCGCGTTAAGGGCGGGCACTATCGAGGACTCCCACACCCGTTCGGTCAACCAGGCACCCACCGGGGTTGACCCGTAGCGTTGCAGGAGGTGCGCGTTCATCGTCTGCAATTGCGTGCAACGATCGCGGTGCGGAATCGCCGCCAGGACCGGCTCCGCAATGCCGCCGCCGACCAACTCGACTTGACTGCGGTGAACCATCTCACGCAGCAGGTCCATGTCTTGCGGGTAATCGCGTTCAAGTTCGGCCAGCAACCAGCCAGAGAAATGCACGGCGAAACGGAACGTGGGATAGCGAGCCAGGGTCGCGAGGAAGGGGCGGTAGCATTTCTCGTGTGCCTCGGCGATCACGGCCTTGAAATTTCCCACCGGTTGATGGGCGTGGACCCCGAGCAGCAGATGGACTTGATTCATTCGGGAATGCTCGCGCGGCGCATCGTGCCCGCCTCTTGCGCGAGCGCATTGCCGTGGCTCAGCGGGACGTCAAGCGTGGCGGGTGGTGGCAGCGCGAGAAAACCGTATAGCGCGCGCAGGTTGCTACGAAAAAGATGTTCAAAGCTTGCCACGCTGGGCGCCGGATTGTCGTCACCTAGCCACCAGAACCAGTCCGAGCCCTCGCAGGCACTCAGCAACTCCTCGGCGCGCGCACGGGCTGCGGGTGCGAGCAATGGCGCCGACCGATCGTAGGCCGTCTTGGCTGCGCACAGCAGATCCCACGCGCGATTTTTGTCGGGCTCGCCAATCCAGGTGGTTAAAGTGCCGTAGACCCAACTGCCGGCACACACTCGCGGCAACGGCCACCAGCGCGCCTGCTGCGTCGCTGAACCCAGCACGGTTTGGAAGGTCGTTGTGCGCAGGCTTGGATGGGCGGATAACTCGGCGTACAGCGCCTCAAAAAAATAAAACGCGTTGTAGGGGTAGTATTCCCAGGCATTTTCTCCATCTAGCGCGACACACACCAGGGGCGTTTCATCCGCTGGTGCGGCGGCTAGGATTGCTTCCAGTTCTTCGATGAAATGCCGCGCGGCGTCGTACGCATCCCATTTGGCATACTCGAAACCGATGAGATCCGACAGGCGATCATCGCGAAAAAATACCGTGACACCGGTCGCATCCCGCCAAGGGCGGTATAAATGATGTGCGCGGGTATAGGTCTGCCCGGCCTGGTGCAGGGTATTGGCGAGGACCGCTTCGCCACTGGCGGCCCACGCAAAGTTGGCTTGCGCGAATATTTCGAGGAACGGCGCGGAGATTGCTCCTTCGGCTGGCCATGCACCTATGGCCGCTGATCCGAAGCGCGCCGCATGCGTTGTCTTGGCCTGCGCGCAGTGTCGCGCGAGACGCGCGGCCCCGTCGTGGTAACCGGCGGCTTGCGGGAGTGCGAGCTCAGGGAGCGCTTCGCGCGCGGCCGCGAAATCCAGCAGCAG
>JAYTEX010000020.1:0-8678 GCA_043734785.1 Pseudomonadota bacterium
GATGGTCACTCGAATATTCTTGTTCGGCACGGCTGCGCAGTGTCGGGCGCGCTTGCGCGAGGACTATGCGGAAGGTATCGATACGCTGGTGATTAGCCCCCAGGCGCGCAACGCGGGAGAGTTCGCGCACGCGGCCGAGGCATTCGCCACTGCGGGGTTCAAACTGCTGGCGTAGCAGAAACCCTGCGCCCGGAGATTGATCAATTCGCGTACAACCGCCGCAGTCGCTCAAGTACTGCAATGGCGTCGAATACCATTCCCGGTACGAATTCGGCGACGTGGATCAAGTCGTTGATGGCACTCGCTACCTGCCCGCAAGGGAGGATACCTCCATTGACATCACCGTCGCGCTGCGCGGCGATCAGGCGTTCATCCTTGAATCGCGTCAGCTCATCCTCGGAGAGCGCGCCACTCGCTTCCAGCACTGCCAATTCGTCGACGCCGGCACTCGCGAGCGCCCGCGAAGGACCGTAGAGCGCGGCGAATACGATGTCGTCGCCTTCTCTAGCCTCAATAATGCGTTGCGCGAACGCCGGGTGCCAATCAGGGTTATCGTGACTGGCGACGAACCGAGTGCCGAGCGCCACAGCGTCTGCGCCAAGTGCGAGCGCAGCGGCGAGACCGCGGCCATCTCTAATGCCGCCGGCGAGGATGACCGGACAATCCACGACTTCGGTTACGCTCGGTCCCAGCACCAACGTGTGCACGGGGCGTGCATGCGTGTGGCCGCCAGCTTCGTAGCCAGAGGCGATGATCATGTCCACGCCTTCTTGTGCCGCACGGATCGCTTGCCGCGTTCCGCCCACCTTGTGGAGGTGAATCAAACCAGACCCCTCGATCAGTCGACGCGCGGCGGCAGGGGGGCCCGCAGAGGTCGTAATCACGCGCAATCGTTTAGCAATCTCGCGGTCTTTGACGGCCTCGACTACCGCGCGAACATAGGCCGCGCTAAAGGGCAGCACATGGCCATGTTTATCGGCGCCAACGGGGATGTTGACGGCGAACGGGCGCTCCGTCAGTGAACACGCTTGCTCGATGTAGGCGCGGAGCTTGGAGGCGCCTGCTGCGGGCGCTTCACTGATGCCAGGAATACTGACCGTGCCTAGTCCACCCGCGTTAGAAACCGCAGCGGCCAGATATACGGTCTTGTAAGGTCCGAGACCTTCCTGCATCACGGGATGAACCACACCGATCATCTCGGTGAAGCGGGTAGTGAGTTTGTTCACGCTTAGCGCTACTGCCTGCGTGTCATTCAAAACCGAAGATAGCACTCAGTCATGCTCCGCCGCTTCCGCGCGCCCTTGCTCACGGAACATCGCCTCCTGGCGCGCATCATCGATGGACAACATCACCGACTCCAGGTCGGCGGTGTTCTCGTCGAATACGAATACGCCGGTCAGAAGGGTGTCTGGCAGCAACTCGCCTTTCTGGTACAAAGCCCACATTTCTTCACCGAAATGGGTGTCCTTGAGCTCGGGCGCGAAACGGCTGAGGCAGTCGCGTAAGTTGTGCACATCACGCAGCAGCATTGACCGTGCAGCGTTATTGCCAGCGGCACTGACGACCTGCGGAAAATCGATCATCACCGGACCGGCAGGCGCCACTAGCACGTTGTATTCAGATAGATCGCCATGAATCAGCCCCAGACAAAGCATGCGCACGACATCGGCAATCAGCTGGCGGTGGAACGAACGCGCCTCTTCTGGCGTGAGTTCGACCTCGCCCAGACGCGGCGCGCTATGACCTTCTTCATCCGTGATCAGGGCCATCAGTAGCACGCCGTGAAAATAACCATGGGGCTGGGGCACGCAAACACCGGCATCGGCAAGGCGATAAAGCGCATCGACTTCGGTGTTCTTCCACGCGGTTTCTTGCTCCCGACGGCCGAATTTCGTGGCCTTGGCGATTCCCCGCGCCTGCCGGCTGCCGCGCACCTTGCGGCCCTCCTGGTATTGCACCCGCGCCTGAAAGCTGCGCTGCGCCATATCTTTGTAAACCTTGGCACAACGGATATCGGTGCCCGAACGCACCACATAGACGGAGGCTTCTTTGCCACTCTTGAGCGGGCGTACCACTTCGTCGATCAGGCCGTCATCGATCAATGGCTGCAAGTCCTTGGGGGTTTTCATCGTATTCCGTGTTGCCAGTGGAGAATGGTTGCCATTATCGCCGATTGGCGGGTCAGTCAGCGTCTAATGCGCGATCGGCGCCCCTCTTCCTTCGCCGAACCCGGCCTGCCGGGCCATCTTGGCCTTGAGCATGCTTGCAGCCTGTGTGTAGCCGCCACCCAGACCATCGACGAAGTGAATGTGCTGGTTGCGGCGGTCGCGCACATAACATGAAATCACGCTGGCCGCGCACACCTGAATGCCGAACCGCAAGCCCCCCTGATCTTCGAGTCGCTGCAGGATTTCGACGAGCGCAATGCGTTGGGCAGGCGTGCCGGACATGATGGTGTTGATGCGCCCGTCGATCATGAGGGTGTCGGCCCACTGTACCAGCTGCCTCAGGTACTGAGCGCCTTCCTGGTTGAACTTGAAGTAGAGACCCCCGATCAGGGTGCGCAGCCAGGTTTCGAGCAGGTACCCGAAATCGAACCGGCCGAGCCTGGCGCGCATTTCTGTACTGATCTTGCCCAGTGTCCTGTTCAGCTTGAGTCGCGGTAACGAAACCGGGCTGCGGCTGGGCAGCGGTCCGTAGATCGCGTCGATTTGCGCGAGCACATTTGAGAACACCGCCGACTGGCGCCGGTCTTCATCCACGGTGACGAGTAGACACACGATTTCCTGGGCGTTTGCCGGCGGGCGGATGCTGTCCCACCGACATTCCATGCCGTCGAGGTCAAGCGCGGCGTTTGGCAGTGCCGGCGCCGCCGCATAGTCCTCCCGCTTAATGATTCTATCGGCATGCTGCAAGCCCTCGCCCAGGGCGATCGGGATCACGAGACCCTGATGGATATCGACCTTGGCTATTTTCAAACGCAATCCCTGCCGATAAACATCGGCCAGCGGCACGCTGCCAACCCGCAGGTCCAGACCGAAATTTGCGCGGGTGTTGTCCCGGTGCACGATCAGCGCCTGCTCTATACGGCCGGCGAGCGAGGGTGGGGCTAGCAAGGTCGCGCCGTCGCCGCCAAAAAAGAACGGCAGCGAAATCCCCGTCTGGTGCGCGATATTCAGTCCGGCGATGATGCTCCCGGTGGCGACCAGGTTGACCACCTGGTGCTTGCCGTCACTTAGCGCCTGGGTCGATTTGCGCACGTCGGTGAGGATGACCTGCCAGTCTTCGGGAACGGCGACGAAGCGCGCCTCGTCGCCCACCAGTTGACTGATCGGTAGGGTATTGGTGGGCAGGTCTGAATAGAAGCGCGTGGACTCCATGCGGGGGCCTCAATTCGCGACGCGGGCTGCGCGCTCAGGCTTGATAACATGTGGCAGTCCCTTGGACAACCCCTTGGACATGTATGGAATGCTTATTCGCGGGTATCGGAAGCGATCATCCCGATCACCCGTCGCCATACGCAAAAGGCGCGGCAAGATCGCGGTCGAGCGCACGTATGCGGATTTCAAGACCTGGCCGGGGTTCGGGCGCGTAGTCTGAGGCGGCGCGAATTCTGCCAATGTCCCTTTTTGTCCCATCATCGCCATCTTACGAAGCGCGCATTGCCGGCGGCCTGTGGGGGCTGCTGGTGGGCGACGCGGTGGGCGTCCCTTACGAATTTTGCCGGCCGGAGGTACTGCCCCCTCTTCACGCACTGGAGATGATCCCGCCTGCGGGTTTCTCGCGCGCGCATCGAGAAATACTGCCCGGGACCTGGTCCGATGATGGCGCACTCGCCTTGGCACTGCTCGCTTCCCTGCTGGACTGTGGGGAATTGGATCTGCACGACTACGCAAAACGTCTGGTCGCCTGGTTCGACCATGGCGAATATGCGGTCGATCGCCGCGTGTTCGATTGCGGGATACAAACCGGACGCGCAATTCAGGCAATGCTGACAGGCACGCCTGCGCCCACCGCCGGGCCGACCCACGAGAATGCCAACGGCAATGGCTCGTTAATGCGTGTGCTGCCGCTCGCGCTATGGCATCGCGGGAGTGATACCGAACTGGTGCGGGACGCACACCTTCAATCGCTGATCACCCATGGACATCTTCGCGCACAAGTCTGTTGTGCGTTGTACTGTCTGTGGGCTCGGCGGCTGTTGGATGGCGTACCGGACGCATGGAACGAAGCGGTGTCTGGGTTACGGAAGATATATTCCGGCAATGGCGACGCGAGCATCGAACTTGAACTTCATGTTCTCGTCGATAAGTCATTCACCGCGACCGGCACCGGTTACGTTGTCGACTGTCTGCACTCCGCGCGCATGGCGGTAGAATCCGGGCCTTATGAACTCGCTATCAAGACGGCCATCGCGCTCGGTTGGGATACCGATACCACGGCTTGTGTCACGGGTGGAATTGCAGGCATTCGCGATGGTGTCAACGCGATCCCTCAGAGATGGCGACAGGGCCTGCGCGGGAAGGAAATCGCGGCCCCGCTGTTGGCGAGACTGTTGATGCGGTCGTAGGGGCCGGGATCGCGCGCCCGTTGAGGGAGAAGGTGTCTGGCGAAGCCCATTGGCCGAGCCGCAAACAGCGTGTGCGATCGGGCTGGAACTGGTGATCTTACACACGCCGGCGATCCCGGTGCATGGGAACATTCGAATGCCGGCGGGGTGGGATCGCGCGCTGCGGCATGTTCTCGCGGTGGGACCGATTGTTTGGAAATTACGTCGATGAACCCGAGCCCGGACATGACGGCATGATGATCGGTTTGCGTGAATTCCGGACGCTGCGCTATATTGAAATGAGCGGGATGCTCATGAATCCTCTGCTTGAAACGCCCGTGGGCCGGGTTTCCACATTTCGCGTCTGAAGTAGCTACGCTTAGCCGTCGGCTGCGCGGCGACCGCTGACGGCGCCCCACAGACTTCCTTAAATAAACAGAGCCCCTATGAACACCAGCATAAACGAAATATCTTCCGGGATTTTCCGCTTTTCAACTTATATCAAAGAGGCCGACCTCGCCTTTAACCAATATCTCATCGACGCCGAACAGCCGTTTCTTTTCCACTGTGGAATGCACGGAATTTTTCCGCTCGTATCGGCCGCTGTCGCGAAAGTCATATTGCTATCTCGGCTGCGCTGGATCTCGTTCGGTCATTGGGAAGCCGACGAATCTGGCGCGATGAATGACTGGCTGACAGTATCACCACAAGCCCAGGTCGCCGTCGGTGCCATCGGCTGTATGCTGTCAGTTAATGACATCGCAAGCCGGCCCCCGCGGGTTTTAAATAACGAGGAGCTGCTTGATTTGGGCGGTAAGCGAATTCGCTACATAGCCACACCGCATGTGCCTCATTGCTGGGACGCAGGTGTGATATTCGAGGAAACTACCGGCACACTTTGTTGCGGGGATTTATTCACCCGCAATGGGAATCACCCCGCACTCTCCCAGGAAGATCCGATTGGGCCCGCCATGGCTGCCGAGGATCAGTACGGCGCGACGGCGCTTACGCCACAGACGGCTCCCACCATTCGTCGCTTGGTTAGCTATAAGCCCAACGTGCTTGGCCTGATGCACGGACCGGCGTTTGACGGAGACTGTGAACAGGCCCTTCAAGACTTAGCGAGCTGCTATGCGGAACGCCTGTTGCGAGTGTGATGGATAAGTATTGATACCTATCAAGCAGTGGTGTGGGCGGGGCATTGACCGGCCACGACCTGTCACTGACATTTCTTGATTACAGAAGTACTTTAAGCCTCTGCTACGTTTTGGCGAATTAAGGATGACTGGGTCGCCGCCGACTCCTCGATTAAACTGAAATTGTCGAGGAGCATCTAATTTTGGCCACGGCCATGACCCGCCGCCTAGGTTTCACCAGCGGCGTTGGCCGCTGATGAGGTTCCAATTCAACCATCGCGACCCTCGATTTAGCCGAAAAGGATGATTATCCTTGCCTATATGCGGGCTCCTAGACGCTCCTTCACCCGCCTAACTGATCGGAGATCAACACGATGACCCCACCCGCCTACAAGACCGTGTTCGGATCTCTGGACCGCTTTGAAAAAGGCGCTGTGCAGATGATCGACGACAACGTCAAGCATTACGCCTTCTCCAACTGCTTCGAGATTGCCAGCAAGGCCACGCCCTACGAGAAGGTGGTGTTTGGCAAGAACCAGATCTACGTGCTGGAGACGATCCGCGCTGAGGGCACCTCCCCTTGGTACACCTGCGCGCACGATGAGTTCACACTCAGCATGGACGGCGAGGTAGAGATCCACCTGATCAAGCTGGATGGCGAACAAGTGATCTCCGACACTGAGCACAACGGCGCGATGCTGGTGAAGGGCGAGCCGCGCGGCAAGAAGATGGGCTGGATGAAGATCAAACGCGGCCACCAGGCCATGCTGCCCAAGAACACGGCGTACCAATTTCGCGCGGCCAAGCCGGCGGTGCTGGTGCAGCAGACGTGCAAGGGCGATTTGTCGATCGAGCGGTGGGGGGAGATATGTCAAACCGCATGAGGCCCCATGCTTTTGGCCAAACTGCCTGACCGCAACTAGCACCAGGAGACTGCAAATGAACGCACCTGCAGATATTGTAAAAGTGCTTGCCAGCGCACCCGACCCTACCCATGGCTACAAGGGTTTCACCCTCGGCGGTTTCAGATTTCGACGCGACGAGTATTTTGCGCACATCAACTGGACAACAACCGACGGCAGGTTGTTGAGCCACACGATGGATGTGAGCAACTATTTGCGCGCGCTGATGCGCGACGTGGCCTGGGGCTTTTTCTACGGCGGCGTCAACTTCGACCACGTGATAGGCACCACCAACAAATACAGCACCGTCGATCTCTATGCCGGCTCGTTCAATGGCACGATGAAAGCGGCCGCAGTCGACCGACTAGAGAATTTCCCGACTGAGCAGATAGCCGCCACCTTCCAACAGATGCTGGACGATTGGACCAACGAAGGCTTCGATCCCTTTTCCGCACCGCAGGAAACCGGCTCACCCTATGGCCGCAAGCACGGCAACAACACCGCCAAGATCACCCGAGCGCGTGAGTTAGCCACGCGCTGCGTTGGCCTGGAAGGTGACCTCAATTTGCGCACCGATGCGCGTGGCGCTCCCGTCAACCGCGCGTTTGCCGACGTGCCGCAGGACCTGCCCGAACTGCACCCCGAGCCGGGTTTCGAGAACGAGGTGCATGCCTTCAACCTGTTCGCCTTCTTGTCGCGAAGCCAAGTCACCTGGAACCCGAGCTTCACCTCGATGGTGAAGTACAGCTTCATGTGCCCGACGACGGAGGAGCACATCCTGCCCATCATCCATGCGAACGACCGGGTGGAGTGGTTCTTCCAGATGTGCGATGAGATCCATTGGGACTGTGCCGACAAAACCACCGGCAAGCCACTGGCCCGCGTGATCATGAAGGCCGGCGACATGGCCGCCATGCCCGCCTACTGCCGCCACCAGGGCTACAGCCCCAAGCGTTCGATGTTGCTGGTGTGGGAAAACGGCTCGCCGACGCTGGTGCACGAGATCGAGACCGGCGAGAGCCCCGAAGTTCCCGTGCAGTTCTGAGCCGGCGGAGACGCTCCATGACACTCGCGGACATCAGGCTGCGGCGGGCTTGCGCACGCCAATTCACCACCAGTTGTTCATCAACGGTCGGTTCGTCGACGCCGCGAGGCGGCAGTGACGAGGGCCCGGCGGATCGCGCAGCTCGCGCGGCCAAGGTCCCCGTTGTCTCGCGCGCCGCGATTTGAACGGAGCGCACAGTAGAACGATCGAAAACACAAAATCTGGGCAGCCTCACCGGAACATTTGTGCTTTATCCTGGCAGTTGCCCGCAAATCCGCTGCGCTCGGAATTGTCGGCGCTGGGGCGAGTGAACGAAGGTCACCCGCCAAATTGTTATGAGGCCCGCGATCAGGACATCCAGTGGCCGCGCATTGTGGAGCTTGAGCTCGTCCCGCATCCGGACCAGCCACGCCCAGAGATCACGGCGATGGACTACGGGATGCAGGACGGGTCGCTGCGGATGAAGCTGCGCGCGGCAACAGCCGGCTACATCCTGCGAAAGTGGAACGTGGACTGCTCGCCTGATCATAGCCTGAGCGGCTATGAGTTCAGGCTGTGGCTGACGGACCCGCTGGCGCTCTACGGCGTCAAGACCGCCGTGTTGGCTCCGGGCTACCGCTCGCCCGACAAGAACAAGGGAGAGCCATGACATGACCTACAATCCACAACGCGCGCTGGAGTTGCTCCGCATCGGCTCGGGCCGCGCCGACGCCACGTTCCGCGAAGGCCAAGAAGATGCGATTCGCCACATCGTCGATGGCCGTGGCCGCCTGCTGGTTGTTCAGAAGACCGGTTGGGGAAAGAGTTTCGTCTACTTCATCGCGACCAAACTATTGCGCGAAGCCGGCAATGGTCCGGCGCTGTTGATTTCCCCGCTGCTGGCGCTGATGCGAAATCAGATCGCCGCAGCGGAACGCATGGGCGTTCGCGCCGCCACGATCAACTCTGACAACGTCGATGACTGGACCCAAGTCGAGGCCAAACTCGCCCGTGGGGAAGTCGACATCCTCTTGATCTCACCCGAGCGTCTGGCGAACGAGCGCTTC
>JAYTEX010000021.1:0-5979 GCA_043734785.1 Pseudomonadota bacterium
CTGCAATTCTTGCGCAAACTGCGCTACAACCCCGGCCTGCTGGTGGCGTCGATGCACTACCGCACGAGTCGCCTATATCGCGTGTGGGCACTGATAACGCCGGCGCGAATCATCGCCGCTGAAGGGACGCTGATCGCGGCGACGACGCTGCTATTGACCGCCGCTGCCTGGCGTCTCCTGACTGAGGGTCGCGCACACGACGTGCTGCCCCTGCTCGCGGCGCTGATCTTCATCGCGGGGGTGATTGCACTGGCAGGCTGGGAGCCCGACGCTAAACCCTCAAGCAGACGCCGCCCGCATAACGCATCGCCTAACATTCTGATGATCGGTTCGGACACCCTGCGGGCTGACCGCCTCGGTGCGGCGGGCTACCGGCGCATGCTCACCCCGCACATCGATGCCCTCGGCGCCAGGGGTGCGCTGTTCACGAATTGTTATGTCCCGTGCGCACGAACGGCACCCAGCCTGATCTCGTTGCTGACAGGGATTTGGCCGCACCGCCATGGCATCCGCGACAATTTCGCGACGCTCGACGAGGCGCGCCTCAAATTCGACGCGCTGCCGACATTGCTGAAGCCACAAGGCTATCGCAGTGCTGTGATATCGGACTGGTGCGGTGCCGATATGGGCAAGTTCTCTTTCGGTTTCGACCACACCGATCTGCCTACCGATCAGTGGAATCTGAAATATCTGATTCGCCAGGGCCCCAAGGATTTGCGCTTGTTCGTATCGCTATTCACGCACAACCGCCTGGGGCGATGGCTACTGCCCGAGCTGTACTATCTGGGCGGCGCGCCGCTCACACAACCAATCGGCCGACGGGCGCGACGCTTGCTGTCGCGTTTAGCCGCTTCAGATGCGCCGTTTTTCCTC
The DNA here is from genome assembly GCA_043734785.1 of Pseudomonadota bacterium. Classification (GTDB taxonomy): domain Bacteria; phylum Pseudomonadota; class Gammaproteobacteria; genus CAIKBL01. The sequence continues at coordinate 874 of JAYTEX010000021.1, forward strand.
AACGTGTTCTACTCGACGACCCACCCACCGTTCGCCTCCGAATGGCCCTGGTACACGCGCTATGCCGACCCTGCTTACGCCGGCGAATCGAAATTCGCGATGGCGCGGCTTACGGATCCGTTCGAGATCATCCGTCGGCAGGGTGCGCCGCGCGAAGAATTCGATCTCGACCACATCATCGATCTCTACGATGGTTGCGTCGCTCACTTCGATGATGAAGTCGGCAAGATGTTGGCTCACCTCGACGCTTCCGGACTAGCCGACGATACGCTTGTCGTGATCTATTCGGATCACGGCATGGAGTTCTTTGAACACGACTCCTGGGGACAGGGTAATTCGGCGGTTGGCGAGGCCAGTCCCCGGATCCCGTTGGTCATCCGCGACCCACGCCGCGCGCCGCGCGGTACAGTCGACGCGGTAATCCGTTCGATCGACCTGGCCCCCACCTTGCTGGAGCTCGTTGGCAGCGTAGCCGCCCCGCAGATGGACGGCGTTTCGCTCGCAGCGTGCCTGGATGCGGCGCCTTGTCCGGAACTCGACGCCTTCAACGAAACGGGCATCTGGTTTGCCCATATCCCGGGGCTGCCCGAAACCCACCTGCGTTACCCTGACCTGCTCGAACTGCTCGAAGTGCCCGACCAGGAACGCGGCACCTTGGGTATCAAGCGCGAATACTGCCGAGCGATCCTGGCGGCCAAGGATCGCATGGTCCGACGCGGACGTTGGAAGTTGGTGTATCAGCCGCTGGTCGACGGCGAACGCGTGCAACTGTTTGATTTGAAAACCGACCCCGAGTGCCGCCGCGATGTGTCGGTGAGTCATCCGCAGATGCGGCAGCAACTCGAAAATGCGCTCTCTGAATGGATGTGCAGCGATCTCGCACGTCATTGAGAATCTTCCTGATGAATTTCTGATGTCGAATCATTCAGGTCTAGTCCGTTGGCGCCTATTCAGAACTCCTCAAGGATCGAAATGAAAATGACAGCACTGGCCCGCCCCACCAACCTGTGGCAGTGGTTGCTCTGGCATTCCTGCATTGGTTTTGCCATTACCGTATTGCCGGCACAGGTCTTGTTCGGCGAAGTCGCACCTCAGATCCCGGCGACGAAGATTCCGTTTCTGATCAGTTTCGTGACCATTTATTCGGCCGCAACTGCCGCGATATTTCTATTCACTTTGCGGGGACGGACCCTCAGGCTTGCTGAACTGGTGCTGATCGGAATCGCCGCGATCGGAAGTTGGGGACTTTACCTATTGCTCGCCAAGGTCGAGCTGGCCCGCCCCTTGCTGCTTGGCATGGGTGCGCTTGCGGGTGCGTCCATTGTGCTTTCCCTGGTGCTGAAACCGAAGGTTCAGATCTCTCTTGCGCTCCTAGTGGCGCTGGCCACCGGGGTGATGCAGGTACTCGGCGAGCGACCGCACGAACTCCTGGTCAAGGCGCTCGATATGGGCCCTAAACCGACCCGGTCGCGAACGACGATCAGCACTGCCTACTATTCAATTCAAGCCACTTTTTTTGATAACTACTTCAATATCTGTCACCGCGACCATACGCAGTGCGACACGCCACGCACCGGCGGTGCGCTGGCAGCGTTCAGCGACGGCTTTCTCTATGCGACGGGTGAAGGCTTCCTGCACTTCATTCAAGACCACCCAACGCAAACCCTGAGTACGCGGCAGTTGGCGACCAAGATCCCGCTGAACTCCGAGGCCTTCGTGATGGGCGGCGCCAACGAGCGCGATCTGAGCGTATTTCGGGTCATGGATATCTTGGTCCGCGAGCAAGGAGGAAGCTTCGATTTATTTGCCGCCCATCATTTCTGGGATTCAAAACGCAGCTGTTTCGTCATGCGAGTATCAGAGGTAAGCGGCGAGACCGCAGCGCTCCTCGATGGCAAAGTGCCAGGCGCATGGCGCACCGTGTGGGATGCTGAACCCTGCTTGCCGCTCAAGATGGCAACTGGCGGAACAAAGCAGTTCGGTGGCGACGGCGCAGGCGGTCGAATGCTGATCCTCAATGACAGCACAATGTTGGTAACGGTGGGCGACCAGCAGTGGGACGGATGGAACTGGGACCACGCGGTCTCGCAGGATCCAGAGTCGGCCTATGGCAAAGTGATGAAGATCGACCTAAGTACCGGCAAGGCGATGGTTTTCAGCCAAGGAATGCGGAATCCTGAAGGGCTCTTTCAGGATGAGCATGGCGCGCTCTGGTCCACCGAGCACGGTCCACAGGGCGGAGACGAACTGAACCTTATCGTGGAGGGTGGAAATTACGGCTGGCCGCGCGCCACGTATGGCACTGAATATGGCAGACACGATTGGCCGTTGCTTGAAGCTGGTGCGGATGTCGATCCCACATTGCAGCGCCCAACCTATGCATGGGTCCCTTCGATTGGCGTCTCGAATCTACTCACGGTGCAGGGCCCACGCTTCGCGCGCTGGCGAGGTGACTTGCTGATTTGCAGCTTCAGCGAGTCGCTGCACAGGGCCCATGTCAAGGACGGGCGCGTGACGGTGATGGAACCGATTATGGTGCGGCCACGTAACGGCCGCTTGCGCGATATCGTCGAGACGTCCGACGGGCGGATCGTGTTGTTGCTCGATCTCGGGGCGTTGGCGTTTTTGGAACCGCTCGATGCCAACTCGAATAGTCCTGACGCAGAGACCGCTCGCGGTACCTTGTTGTTCGGCGCGTGTCAGCAATGCCACAAAGTCGGTGACGGCTCTCTGCATGCCGCAGGGCCCGACCTGCATCGCATCGTGAATCGTCCGGTGGCTACGGCACCTGGGTTCAAATATTCGCCCGCTATGTCCGCACTCACCGGCAACTGGGATGAGCAACGCCTCGATACATTTCTTCACGATCCCCAGACTTATATCCCTGGCAGCGCGATGCAACTACCAGGCATGAAATCGGCTGCGGATCGCCGGGCTTTGATCGCACACTTGAAGACTTTGCAATGACGAAAATAAAGCCAACGCGGGTCGGCATAAATTGCCACCCTTCCATTGACGTGCGGACTTGACCGTATGGGGGCTTTGGGAACACCGACGCGGCCGCCGTTCCATGGCAACGACCGCCACTACTCCGGGCAACCCTAGGCACTGGCAGGTATGCTGTTCAATTCCTATATCTTCATCTTCGTCTATCTACCCCTGACACTGGCGGTCTTCTTCTGGCTAGGCCGCGCTGGCCAACAGCAGCGTGCGACCAGTTGGCTAGTGTTCATGTCGTTGCTTTTCTACGGCTGGTGGAATCCCGTTTATCTCGCGCTAATTCTTGGTTCCATGAGCTTCAACTATGTGATCGGCGCAGCGCTGGGTCCGCGTGCGACAGGTTCGCGCGAAGCGCGACAGCTCCTCGCATTCGGCGTGACCATCGATCTCCTGTTACTGGGATACTACAAGTACGCCAACTTCTTCGTTGACAATTGGAATATAACAGCCGGCACGAATTTCGCGATCGGCGAAATCGTCTTGCCGCTCGGGATATCGTTCTTCACATTCACGCAGGTCGCCTATCTCGTCGACGCTTACCGAGGCGAAGCGCGCGAATACAATCCGCTCCACTACGCCCTGTTCGTGACCTATTTTCCGCATCTCATCGCAGGTCCTGTGCTGCATCACAAGGAAATGATGCCGCAGTTCGCAAAGCCTGCGATTTACCGCTTCGATGTAGCCCATTTCACGGCGGGGACGGTGTATTTCCTAATGGGCTTGTTCAAGAAAGTGGTTGTCGCCGACGGTATCAGTGCGTACGCGACCCCGGTTTTCGCGGCAGCGGCAGACGGCTTGCCACTCACGACGCTAGATGCTTGGGGCGGCGCACTCGCTTATACATTCCAGCTTTATTTCGATTTCTCTGGATATTCGGACATGGCGATCGGTCTCGCGCTCATGATGGGTGTGCGGCTCCCGCTCAATTTCAATTCACCATACAAGGCGGCGAACATCAGCGACTTCTGGCGGCGCTGGCACATGACACTCTCACGGTTCCTGCGGGATTATCTGTATATCTCGCTTGGCGGCAATCGTGGCGGCGAGATTCGGCGCTACGTAAACCTTTTTCTGACGATGCTCCTCGGCGGGCTGTGGCATGGCGCCGGCTGGACTTTCGTACTGTGGGGCGCGCTTCACGGGGCGTACTTGGTCATCCATCACGGCTGGCGCGCGCTCCTGCAAGCGGCTGGTTGGGTGGAGCGCAAGCCCACAATGATCGGCCGCGCCATCGGCACTGCCCTGACATTTATTGCCGTCGTCGTGGGGTGGGTATTCTTCCGCGCTGAAGACTTGCCCACAGCGCTGCACATATTGGCGGCGATGTTTATGCAAGGTTCATTCGAACTGTCCCGTTTCTACAGCGCAGTGATCGCAGAGTCGGGGCTCGCCGAGTGGCTTGCGCTGAGTGGAGTGAAGTGTCCTGAGTGGGTGCTACTCGCAAGTGCGGAAGCGCTTTTGCTGGTCGCGGTAATGACATGGCCGAACACCCAGGAGTTGTTATGGACAGAGTACCAGGCGCCTGATCCGGAGGCAGTCCGTCCCGCCCCTGACAGTCGCGTGCGTTGGCATCCGAATATCCTCTGGACAGCCGTCATGGCAGTCGCCGGAACCTGGGCCCTGTTAAGCTTGAGCAGCGTCAGTGAATTTCTCTACTTTCAATTCTAACGCGACTGCCGCGCGCTTCCTGCGGCGTCTAGGCGTGGCAGTGCTTGCCCTCGTCGCCAGCACTGCTGCAATCAACTGGTTGGTGGATCCTTACGGAGTGTTTGTGCCGCCGCGCATTGCAGGCTTGAACGCGATCAAACCTGCTTTTGTCGAACATCTGCGGTTGACGATTCCCTACGCCATCGAGCGTCTGCGGCCTGATGGTTTAATTCTAGGGACCTCCCGCGCCGGAAGAGGATTCTCCACGACCCACCCCAGCTGGCACGGCCTGAAGGTCTACAACAGTGCGCTCCCAGCGGCCAGCATTTACGAAATGCAACGCTTGCTGCAACACGCTCACGCGGTGCATCCGTTGCAACGCGTGGTACTCGGGCTCGACAACCGCGTCTTCTACCAAAACCGCGACGGCGACGGCACGTTCAGCGAAGCGCGCCTGCG
>JAYTEX010000022.1:0-12924 GCA_043734785.1 Pseudomonadota bacterium
GCGGCGGCCGTCAGGCACATCGATCACGAAGCCAAGTACGACTCGCAGTTCAAAACCGTGTTCGAAGCAATTCGACTAATGACCCCGCCCACTACCGGACGCCGCAGCATCGGCATCGACAGCGCGTTCAGCCGATGGCGAGGCGCTTCTTCACTTCCGCCACACGTTCGAAGTGCCTTGTCTCCTCACGCCCATTGAGCCTGAAGAGTTGCGCCACTTCCGGGTTCGTTTCGGCATCCGCCCATTGCTGGTACTGCAGATCGCCGTCCACTTCAGCCTGTTGGAGCATACCGAGCAATTCTGAATTCACGGGCACTTCGTCGAGCGCAAACGGATTAAAGGGGTTTTCCTGATGGGACGGCAAATCGAACGATCCGCCCTTCAAAGCGATCGCCTTCAGAAGGCGATGGGCGTGCCCCCGTTCTTCCGCCCCGTTGCGTAACAGGAGTGCCTTGGATTCTTCGTCAGGGACACCGCGAGCGAGGACCTCATAAAAGACTTCACCATAGGTTTCGATCATCGCGAGGATCTTCATGTCATCAATCGATAGCGTCGCGCGACTTTTGAGGTAATCCAAGGCGGCAAACGCGTCGGTGGGGCAGCCTGGCGGCAAAGTCGTCATAACGGTCTCCTGCGGGAAAAGGTTTTTTTAATCAGAGGGAACCCTAAACCAGAAACTACTCCCTGACAACGGATACGCCGCAACCCGTCGGCGCGGAAGCGTCCACTGCATCGCGTCCATCGACTCCAGCCTAAAATTCAGTAGACCTGGTCGCGGCTCGGATTGCATACTCCCCAGACGACTATTTCAATTCAAACCATAGGAGTGTGCCGGATGAAATTCGGAAAACTCGGCGTTTTCACGTTCACAGATGTGATGGATGCCAAGCAACTCGCAGAACTCGCGACCCGCCTTGAAGCGCTGAACTACTCCACGTTGTGGTACCCGGAAGCGTTCAATTACGAGACCTTCGCAATCGGCGGTTACCTTCTCGGCCACAGCAAAAAACTCGTCGTCGCGAGCGGGATCGCGAATATTTATGCACGTGATCCCGCTGCCTCGGCGATGGGTCACAACAGTTTAAACAGCCTCTACGGCGGGCGCTTCGTGCTTGGCCTCGGCGTCTCACACGCGCCACTGGTCTCTGATCTCCGTGGACACCAGTACAAGCAACCTGTGGCCACGATGCGAGCCTACCTCGACCAGATGGATAAGGCCTGGGCCGCCATGAACAGCACACCAGCCGAGAAGCAACTGGTGCTCGCGGCGCTTGGACCGAACATGTCCAAGCTCTCCGCGGAACGGACCTTGGGGGCTTTCCCTTACAACATCACGCCCGATCAAGTCTCGCTATCGCGCGCGGTGATGGGCGCGAATTCAGCCCTCATCTGCGAGCAGAAAGTCTGTCTTTGCGCCGATCCGGTGGTCGCCCGCAAAGCCGCGCGTGCCGCGCTGACGCCCTATATGACACTCCCCAACTATTATCAGAACTGGTTCCGGCTTGGCTTTGACGAAAGCGATCTGAAGGACGGCGGCAGCGATCGCTTGATGGATGCAATGGTCCTATGGGGCGACGCGGAACAAATTAAAGCCAAACTGAAGCAATATTTCGATCGCGGCGCGGATCAAGTGGTGATTCAACCCATCCGCGCGGACGGCGCCCCAGGTCCGGACTGGGCCGCCCTGGAAGCGCTGGCCTCACTTAACTAACAAGGAGAGAATGCCCATGAGCACCGCCATCCGTGAGTTTAAATTCGAAGTTCCTACTGCTGAACTCGACGATCTGAAAAAGCGCATCGCGATGACGCGCTGGCCCGAACGCGAGACCCCCTCGGACTGGAGCCAGGGCATTCCCCTCGCCTACACCCGCGAAATCTGCGAATACTGGCGCACCCAATACGACTGGCGGCGCTGTGAAGCCGCGCTCAATGCGCATCCGCAGTTCATCACCGAACTCGATGGCCTCGACATCCAGTTCCTGCATGTGCGCTCGCCACATCCACAGGCGACGCCGTTGGTGATGACCCACGGCTGGCCGGGCTCGGTTATCGAATTCATGAAAGTGATCGGCCCGCTAACCGATCCGGTGGCGCATGGCGGTGACGCACGTGATGCGTTTCACCTCGTGTGCCCATCGCTGCCTGGTTTTGGCTACTCAGGCAAACCGACCGCACCCGGCTGGACCTTGGATCGCATCGGTCGTGCGTGGGGTACGCTGATGGCGCGCCTCGGTTACGAGCGCTACTACGCGCAAGGCGGTGACTGGGGCGCGGCGGTCACGATGAGTATTGGCATGACGGAGACGGTGCATTGTGCCGGCATTCATACCAACATGCCGATGGTCGATCTAACCCCCGAGATGTTGGCGAACCCCACTGAATTTGAGCAAAGCGCGTTGGGTGGCTTCCAGCATTACTGGGACGAGGAATCGGGATACTCAAAACTCCAGAGCACCCGCCCGCAGACGATTGGTTACGCGCTGGTCGATTCGCCGGTTGGCCAAGCGGCCTGGATCCTTGAGAAGTTCTGGTCCTGGACGGATTGCAATGGCCATCCTGAGAACGTACTTACACGAGATGAATTGCTGGATAACGTGATGATGTACTGGTTGCCCGCCGCCGGCGCCTCTTCGGCACGGATGTACTGGGAGAATTTTTCGATGCTGACCAAACCGAAACCCCCGATTCACCTACCGACAGGGATCAGTATCTACCCGCACGAAATCTTCCGCCTCTCGAAGCGTTGGGTCGAAACGCGCTTTACCAAGCTCAAGCATTACAACGTGCTCGACAAGGGTGGGCATTTCGCGGCGTTCGAACAACCCACGACTTTCGTCGATGAGGTACGCACTGCATTTCGCGCGATGCGCTGATTTTCAGGTCGGCGCAGGCATACGATAAATCACCCGGTGCAGCACCCGCAGCACCGGGCGTGACGTCGTGATCAAAACATCCACATCGGCATAGTCGTTACCCTTACGCGTGGCAAGTTCAACGACCTGCCCTTGTACCGTGAACGGCTCATCGAGATGCACCACGCCAAGATGCTGGATCTCGCTCGCGACATGAATCCAGGGTCCTACTGCAAGATTTTGATCAACCAGATAATTGGCCTGCCTGAGCAGCCACGCAGGATGGACCGCCGTCTGATAGAGCGCGAGATCCTCGCCGAGACTAGCCAGAAACGCCGCGCTCTGCGCCTGCGTAAAGACCTCCTGCAAACTCCCCAACAACGGATTCTCGCGCAGGCCTTCAGGGGTTGCCGGGCGGCGTTTATTTGGCAGTTCAGCGCGGTCAGGCGCTACCCGCGCCGTCGCTTCCACTCCCGGAAAACGGGCGCTACCTACGACACAAATCTCGCCATTGGGATTGGTGAGCTCAAGATGGAAGGCGCAATGCGTTGGCCCCACCTCTGTCACACGGACCAGGGTCGTCACCGTCTCGCCGGCATATACCGGGCGGCGGAAGCGCACCTCAAAACTGCCTTGCTCGAGAAACCGAGACCCGAATATTGCGAGTAAGGGATGCGTCAAATAGCCATAGAGTGTGACGCCAGGCACGAGCCCGCCGTCGAACCCTAATTGTTTCGCCAGCCGATCGTCGTGCATCGGATTCCGGCTCTCGGTGGCATCGTTCACCGCAACAACCTGCCACTGCGGCAGGAGTTGCTCCGCGGAAAACTTCCAGCGAGCCATCGGTGTCGATAGAGAATTTTTCATATTTCCTCGTTATGGTCTACACCTAAAATGCACGGAAGGGGGAGTCCCTCTGGACTCTGTTCTCCAAAAATCCCTGAAGCGTCAAACACCCTTTAGGCGCGCAGCTTATGCGAATCGAACATCTCGGTATCAATGGTCACGCTCGACGTGAACCAGCGCTCCATCTGCGTCGCGTCCATCGTCGACCAGTCAGGGATCTCACGGACCAGTGCACGTCCAAGTTGATTGCCAAACCGCACCATCTTATTGCCACTCTCCGTCTGCGTGGTGTTCCAGGTGGCGAGCGCGACGTCAACATCGGTGTGAGTTTCCAACGCAGTGCGTAGGGCAATGGCATCGTTCATCCCTTTGAGCGCGCCGGCGCCACTATGCGGGCGCGCGAACGCCCCCGCATCGCCTGCGAGACAAATCCGGTCTACCCGGTACGCCGGCACTTCACAGTCATAAATGGCGTAGACGTAGGTGTTGTTGCTGGCTGCCACAATCTCGGCGTAATAATCAGGTAACTGCTGCTGCGCGGCAGTTTTAAGCCCTGCTTCGGTGTTGAGCGGCATGGCACCTGGAGGCAACGAACCGTCATGCCTGCGCCCCTCCCGATCGACCATGAAGGTTGCGAGTTCAGGCACCGGAAGATACAGCGCCCAGTTGATGAGCCGCGATCCTTTCGTGGTGGCCCCCTCGGCGTCCGGCACGAAGTAGAAAATGCCATGTCCGCCCGGATAACCCAACGCGTGAATCCCGGACTCCAACGGCGCGGCCAGACTTAAGACGGACTCGTGCAGGCTGCCACGCCACAGCACATACCCTGCATAGCCGATGTCGATCGATGGGAACAAATTCTTCCGCCCCAATGAGGCGTACCCATCCGCACAGACGACCAAATCAAAAATATGCGTATGCCCGTCTGCCAGGACAACCTCTACGTGATCCCGCATTCCATTCAAGGCGATAACACGCTGACCAGTGCGGTACACGCCGTCAGGGACGCGTGCGCGCAGATTGCGATACAACATGCCCCAATTGAGCAGCACCATGCTCGTCGGTTGCTCCCAAGCCAGGTAGCCGAATACCGGCTCCGCCGCAGTCCGCCAACGCCGCACAAAACTGCGCGCGTTGAAGTACGGGATATCGGGCGCAATCAGCGCGCGTTGCACGAAGGTATCGAGCACAGAGGGCGGGACGCCGATGCCGGCCCCGCGATCCTTTAACTCTTCGCCACTGCGCTCGAACAACGTTACATCGCACCCTAGACGACTCAGTTCAATCGCGCTGGTGCAACCGGTAATCGAGCCGCCGATGACCGCGACCTTCAGTGCGGGTCGGTGACTGACACTCATCACAAAATCACGACTCATTTAAGTCCTCGGCTGCTAGAAGAGTTCGCGCGCCAAGGTTTCCAGCTGCGCCAGGGTGTCGGCCTGGCTGCCTTCTTTTAGCCAGAGCACCACACTGTCCGCGCCTGCAGCCGCCAGGGCGGCTACGCCCTTCGCGGTTTGAAACATCCCCGGCGGGGCGAAGGCGGAAATCTCCAGCGCTGCCGGATTGCGCCCAACCGCTAGCGCGTACTTGGCGATCTCTGCCTTGCCCTCCGTGATCTCCCTTGGATCGGTACAGAACGGTAACCAGCCATCGCCCCATTCAGCGACCCGACGGTACACATTCGGCGAACCGATACTGCCCAGCAGGATCGGCGGATGCGGACGTTGCACGGGCTTCGGCAGACAGATCGAGGGCGGGAAGTTGAAGTACTTGCCATGGTGTTCGACGTATTCGCCAGTCCAGAGCTTTTTCATCACCTGGATCGCTTCTTTAGTTTGTGACCAGCGATGGGGGAAGTCACCGCCCATGACCGTGCACTCTGGATCGTTCCAACCCGCCCCGATACCGTAGATAAAACGCCCGCCGGAGTAATGATCGAGTGAGGCGATCTCGATCGCGGCCAGCAAGGGGTTACGTTCCGGTACGAGCGCGATCCCAGTGCCGAGACGAATTTCCTTCGTGGTGGCTGCCGCGCGACTCAAACCGATCAAGGGATCTGGAAGCTTGAAGATATAGGCAGGAGGCGGCTCATCGGATTTTTTGCCCGGATATATATCGCACGACCCTTGTGGAATGACCGCATGCTCCGGTAACCAGTAGGACGCAAAGCCAAGATCCTCGGCGCGTTTGGCGACGACTGCGGGGTCACCGCTCGGCATATCGGCAAGTACTTGAAACACGCCGACGCCGATACCACTGGATTTTTTCATTGAGTGATCCCTTTGATCTGATGGAAAGGTAGCGGCCCACGGGGTCCGCCAGGGGCTCCATTGAACGGTGATTGCGAGGTTCTGGCAACCACTCGGCTGAAAGATTTCAGTGTAGGAAACCGCCTAACTGAAAAATTCAGATGAACGCTGCACCGCGCAATCATAGTTGAACTTCGTGGGTTGACAGTCCACGTATCGCCCGTGACCATCCGTGGCTCGGATAACCAATTGAAGGGAACCACGATGGCGAAATTAAGATGGGGCATGATCGGATCATCCGGCTGGGCAGATCACACCTTCGGGCCGGCAATAACGCGCACGCCGGGCCACGAATTGGTCGCGGTACTCGGCTCCACTGTGGCCGGTGCCGCCAGTTACGCGCAACGCCACGGCGTGGATGCCTCCTTTACCCAGCTGGCAGCGTTTCTCGCCCACCCCAAGCTCGATGCGGTGTGGATTGCGAGCCCGCCTGATCTGCATCGCGCCCACGCTGTCGCCGCGCTCCGCGCCGGCAAGCATGTGCTGTGCGAGAAGCCGATGGCGGTGACGCCCGCGGATTGCAAAGCGATGGTCAAAGCGGCCCAAACCGCCGCGCGCGAACTCCGGATCGGTTTCAATAACCGCGCTCATCCCACCCTGCAGAAACTGGCAAAGTGGGTCGCCAATGGCAAGTTCGGCGACGCGCTGGAAGCTCGCGTGCAGGTGTACTACCCCTACCCTAGCGCACCTCCAATATGGCGGCAGAACAAGCAGCGCAGCGGCGGCTGGGCCATCGGCGATCTCGGGACACACCTACTCGACGTCCTCGGCTGGATCATGAACTCCTCGCCGCGCGCGGCCCAAGGTCATCTCACCAATCGCTACTGGCACCTGCCCACCGATGACCACGCGCAGGTCCAAGTGCTTTATAAGAACGGTGCAGTTGGCAGCATCACCGCGTCCACTGGCGCCGCCGGGGGGGCGTCGCGCGTGGAATTCTTTGGCACGCGTGGTTACTTCAGCCTACGCGGGGGCCTGTTCGGCGCGCCCGGCGAACTTGAGGTTGCTTATAAAAATAAAGAAGCGACCACCGAAAAAATCGAGGCCGTCGACACCTACGCCGCCGAAGTCGCGCTGTTTGGCGCGCAGGTGCGCGGGCGCGCAACTGTGCTGGCTGCCGGCGAAGACGGCGCGACGAATATCGCGCTGGTCAGCGCGGCGCGTGGGTGGTAGCGCCCGTGGACCAATGGCGCGCTACACCAGGATATTAGGCCAGCAGCGGGAACGACGCGAAATCGCCGTTCAGAACCTGGCCTGCAACGCCGGGTTTTAACCAGTCGATCACGCTGGCGTAGACTCTGCGGAAATCCGTCGTAAAAACCAGATTGTCGCCGGCATCGAGCGCATCGAGCGCCGGCGGCTGACCGTAATGTCCGCCCTGTACCTGTTTACCCGCGACGAACATCACGTTCGCGGTGCCATGATCGGTGCCGAGATTGGCATTCTCCGGGACTCTGCGACCAAACTCCGAAAAAATCAGCATCGTGACCCGATCGGCCTGACCGAGGCGCTCCATATCGCGCATGAAACCATGCACTGCATCCGCCGCATAGGTCAGCAAACGCTGATGCAGATCCGCCTGCTGAACATGGGTATCGAACGCGTTATTGCGAAACGCCGCGTAGTAGAGCCTGGCTGGCAGACCGGCCGCAATGCAGGCAGCGATCTTCGGCAACTGCAATGGTACCAAGCCGTAGTCGACCGTAGATTTGTACTGCTGCCAGGCCGCGCGTACTTGCGTGGAAGCTTCCCGCGCGCCGATCGCGACCGCATTAAGATAGGCCAAGGTGGCGTTATCGGGGCGTTCTTTTGCCACCTGGTCCAGTAGCGCACGGGTCTCGAAGAAACCCTTGCGCTGAAATTGCTCGGGTTCGTCAAACACCACCGGCGTATGCAGTCGACTTTTAACCGCCAGAGATTGCACCACATCGATATTGACGATCAGGTTCGCTTGCGGATCCGGCGCCAGCGCATCGCCCAGTCGCCCGACCCATCCATAATCGTTACCACTGTTCGGTGCCGCAGTGTGCCAGTAGGCCATGGAGCTGAAGTGCGAGAATGAGGGCATGTCGTAGCCGCACCCCTGCACGATCGCGAGCTGTCCTGCGTCCCACAGACGCTGCAAGCCCAGCATACCCGGGTTTAATCCCCACTGGTCATCGAGCTTGAGCAGCCGCGCCGGTTTAAGTCCCAGCGTTGGTCGGAGCTTGTAGTAGTGATCATTGGTGTACGGTACCACCGTGTTCAAGCCGTCATTGCCGCCCGAGAGTTCGAGCACGACCAGTATCCGGTCGTCTGCTGCTTGCACCGCGCTGGCCAGACGCAAGGGGTTTAGCAAACCCGCCGCGCCCAGGCAGCTACCGGCTGCGATGCGCTGGAGTAGACGTCTACGTTCTATCGAAATCATGATTTCAACCTCTATCCCAACTGGTACTCAGGCCGACTGAGGATGAGATGCAGTAATTTGCGTAACGGATCTTCGAGATACGTCGCGGCGGCGGTGATATCCGAGGTGCCCAACTCAGCCGCGAGGAACGCCACCAACAACTGTCGCGACGCCTGGTCTAGTGGCGTCGACAGGAAGCGTGCCGTGAAATAGTCCACGATCGCGGCAGGGGTGGCGAGATTTTCGCGCAAGACCAGAGCGCTCAGATCGAGGCGCGCCGCATCACGGGATATCGGCTTGACCCGTTCAATCGCCTTCTGCCAGCCACGATAGCTCGCATAGCGGGTGTTGAAGTCCTCATCGCGATCAGCCATGGCGTTCGACATTGCCATCACGTCCATGCCACCCTCTGTACTGGAGGGTTTAGTCGCCGAGGTGATATCCATGCCCGCGCGAATCCGCTCATGCACGGTCCGGATTTCGTCACCCGCAGCGTATTCCGGGTAGCGATCGTGGGGGATATAGTTGATATCGGGAAACATCACGTCCAGCGCGAAATTGCCGCGCGCCAGCAACAACCCTGGCGTAATCCAACTGCGCCCGTAGGCCCAGCCGGCCACGGTCGGCGGATGCAACAGCCGCTGACCGAGCGTTTCGCAGACTTCGTTGAGATCAGGCACGCCGGGGACACTCGCGAGCCCCAGCTTGTGATAGGTGGACACTACCAACTCAACCGGACTCTTGATGCGCGTCGCGACCGAGGGCGATGCATAGAAATCCTGCGACAGCAAAAGCATTTCAAGAAAAGGTGCAAGCTGGTAATCAAACGCGCGCAGCTTGTCGCCCAAAGCAAGGGCCAGCGCCGGTTCCAGATCCTCGCGCACGAAATATCGATACAACTTGCTCGCAATGAATTCAGCGGTGGCAGGCTGGGCAAGGATCAAATCGATCACTTGGACGCCATCGAAATTGCCCCGCGACCCAAGCACCTCTTTGTCGCCCCCGTCATGTTGCGCGGCGTTCAACTTGAATTCCAAGCCTTCGAAATTCCAGCCAGTAAAGGCACGCGCCGCTTCCCGAATGTCGTGCTCGCTGTAGCGACCGACCCCCAAGGTGAACAGTTCCATGATCTCGCGCGCGAAATTCTCATTCGGCGCCCCTTTCACGTTCACGCCCGCATCGAGAAAGGCTAGCATCGCCGGGCCCTGGGCGACATCGATCAGCAAGGTTCTGAAATCGCCCAGTCCTTCCCGTTGAAAAAGTTCTACCTGCTGCAGAAGCTTGCGGTAATCACGCACCTTCTCCTCGTTGGTCGCGAAGTGGCCGTGCCAGAACAGCGCCATCTTCTCGGCGAGCGGTCGCGGCGACGTCAACATCCGATTGGCCCACCAGTAGGCGACGCGATCAGTCTCCAGACGACTCGCGCGCAGCCAATAGAAGAATTTGTCGACCACTGGCTGCAACGGTCGGTTGCCGCCGGCCTTGACCTTCACGCCCAACGCGGCACCGCTGGTGGTGGCAAGGTCGGTGGTGGCCGGCCGACTCGCTGGGAAAGGCTCCAACCCGGGTTCAAAAATATCCGAAGGCTCGAACGGCGGCAGATTGACGGCCGGCGCGCCTTCAAAGTAGACGAGTCGCCGCACCGCGGCTTGCGGACTCAAGCCGGCCAGGGTGTCGATCTCTACTGGCGTGCCACCAAACCCAGCGCGCTCCAGCAGATGGGTCGCCCGCGCCCGGTTCCACGCCGTGGCGGGCAACGGCGACAAGTCGCCACGCGCAAGGTCACCGCCGTGGGCACTGGCTTGCATCAGCAACAGTGCGAGGATCAGAACGCTCATGCGTCTATAAGTGGATGTCGCCATAACGCCTGTTCTCCGAATCTCCCTCGATTATAGGCATCGCGGGCCTGCGATTGTCAGACCCTCTCGAAAGTCTGCCGGCGAACAGCAGCATTCACTCTGCCACGGCGCGTTCGGCTGCTTCCAAGGCCTCGCTATCGCGCAACCAACCCGCTTCGACCTCGTTGATACGCTGTTCGACGCGCGCCTTGTCGAGCAGCAGCGTTTTCAGCGTGTCGCGCTCGCTCGCCTCATACAGCGTAGGTTCGGCAAGGCGCGCCTCGAACTTGTCGCGTTCGCGATGCAGTTTTTCAAGGTGGCTTTCGGCCTCGCGCACCACGGAACGCAACGGGCGCAGGCGCTCCCTCAGTTTAGCCGCATGCTGCCGACGCTCGCGCTCAGTCAGACGCTCGGGGTCACTCGGCCCGTCCAGCGCCGTGTCCGCGCGGATCGCGGAGGCAGTTTGGTCGCGCCGCCCGTTGCTGAGCCATTGCGCATAGTCTTCGAGGTCACCAGGCCAGAGGGTCACCTTGCCGCCGTCCACGAGCAGAAAGCTATCGGTGGTGGTGCGCAACAGGTGGCGATCGTGTGCCACCACCACCAAGGCGCCCGCGAAATCCTGCATCGCGAGTGTAAGCGCGTGGCGCATTTCCAGATCGAGGTGGTTGGTCGGTTCGTCGAGCAGCAGTAGATTCGGTCGCGCATACATCAATAGCGCCAGGACCAGACGCGCTTTCTCACCACCGGAGAACGTCCCTACTGCGCGTTGTACCATCGCGCCCTGAAAATTAAAGCCGCCCAGAAAATTGCGCAGTGCTTGATCGCGTGCCTGGGGCGCCAGCGCCTGGAGATGTGCAAGCGGTGTGCTCTGCGACTCAAGTTGCTCGAGTTGATGTTGCGCGAAATACCCGACGGCGAGATCCTTTGCGCCGTGAATCTCGCCACTCATCGGCGCCAGCACCCCCGAAAGCAGTTTGATCAAAGTAGACTTGCCGGCACCATTGGCCCCAAGCAAGGCGATGCGATCCCCCGGCATGATCGCAAGCTTGACCCCATCCAGCACCCTTCGAGCGCCGTACCCGACACTCACCCCATCCAGCGCCAACAAGGGACGCGGCAGTTTGTGTGGCGGCAAAAACTCAAAAGTAAACGGTGAATCGGCATGGGCTGGCGCGATCGTCTCCATACGCTCGAGCGCTTTCAAGCGACTCTGCGCCTGGCGCGCCTTGCTCGCCTTGTAGCGGAAGCGCTCGACGAAGGCCTGCATGTGCGCCACTTCGCGTTGCTGACGTTCGAAGGCCGACTGCTGGCTGGCTAGCTGGGCCGCGCGCGCCATTTCGAAGGCACTATAGTTCCCCGTGTAGAGCTTGAGGCTCCCGTGCTCCAGCTGTGCTATCACATTGACCACACGATCGAGAAAATCCCGATCATGCGAAATGAGTAACAGCGTCCCTGGATAGCTGAGCAGCCAGTTCTCGAGCCAAATCACGGCATCGAGATCGAGATGATTGGTCGGTTCGTCGAGCAGCAGTAGATCGGAGCGACACATCAGCGCCCGAGCGAGATTGAGACGCATGCGCCAGCCGCCCGAGAAGCTCGCGACAAGTTCCGTTTCAGCGCCCGGCGCGAAGCCCAATCCCACCAGCAATCTGGCCGCGCGCGCCGGTGCGGCATAACCATCGATGGTGGCCATATGGGTGTGCAAGTTGCCGAGTTCGGGACTGCCCTGTGCTTCGGCCTGCGCGAGCGCCGCCTGCAAAGCACGCAGCTCGGTATCTCCATCGAGCACATACTCGAGCGCGGGGCGCGGATCGGCGGGCGTTTCCTGCGCCACGTGTGCCAGCACCAGGTCAGCGGGCAAACCAATAGTGCCAGTCTCCACAGCAAGCTCGCCGCGAATCAAGCTGAACAGGCTCGACTTGCCCGCGCCATTGGAGCCGGTCAAGCCCAGCTTCTGTCCCGCGTGAACGGTAAAGGTAACGGCGGAGAACAGGATATCTCCGCCGCGAAGCAAACTGACGTCGTTGAAGGACAACATGGGCGCGCAGTGTAGTGCGCAGACAGCGGTTACAACAGTGCGAACTGGCGCGACCTAAGGCCGGCGTCATTAGACTCGGCGTGTGGCCCCGTTAGCTTAGGCCTGAGCGAACGGGGCGGTAGCCTTAAATCGCGCGGAGGATTTCGCGCCGATCCCACGGCTTGGCTTCTTCTAGCAGAAGTGCCGCGAAGGATGGCCGCGCGTACATGCGCGTCAGGAAGGCCGCCAGTCGCGGCCATTTCACGCTCGCGGGTTCAACATCCGCGTGGCGCAGATTCACATGTCCGCTGGCTACCGCGAGATCCGCGATCGTTAATGCATTGCCGACGAAGAAGGGATTGCTCCCGAGTGCCTTCTCCAGGTAATCCCAAAGCGGGTGGATGGCGCTCTCGACAATCTTTAAAGCCTCCGCCTTGATCTCTTTGGTGACTGGCTGCTTCATTGCAACCGGTCCGAGGACCAGCGGCCGAAACACCTGCGGTCCGGCGACGGGCATCAAACCACTGTCGATGAATTCCTCGATCCACAGCGCCTGCGCGAATTGGTAGTGGTCGCTCGGATAAAGCGCAGGCGCGGGATTGCACCGTTCCAGGTAGAGACAGATTGCGCTAGAGTCCGCGAGCGGTTTATCGCCATCCAGCAGCACGGGGATTTT
>JAYTEX010000023.1:0-10544 GCA_043734785.1 Pseudomonadota bacterium
GCCGTTCCCTGGCCGATCACGCGCGCGGAGGAACTGCGAGATTCGCCGCTGGCAGAGGATTTGTTCATCGGCACGCCGGAGCAAGTCATGCACAAACTCGATAAATTCAGCACCCGCTATCGCTGCACGGATTTCATCATGTCCACGCATTTCGCAGGGTTAGATCCTAAAAAGAGCACCCGTTCTCTTGAGTTGTTCGCGGCTGAAGTCATGCCCGCGTTCAGGCATCGCTGATGGTGAGCTTAGGCATCATGGTGCGCAACATGGGGCCCGCATCGACGCCGGCGCTGATCGCCGAGTGCGCGCGCTACGCCGAACAGGCGGGCCTGTCCGATGTGTGGGTCTGCGATCACATGGCTATCCCACGTGAAGAGTCAGAAGGTTCGGGCGGGCGATATCTAGACCCTCTCGCGACCTTGGCCTATCTGGCGGGTGTCACGACTCGCATCGGACTCGGCGTGACAGTACTGATCGTGCCGTATCGACCCGCACTGCCGACTGCCAAGTGGGTCGCGAGCGTGCAGGAGTTGTCCGGGCATCGTCTGCAGCTTGGCGTTGGTGTCGGCTGGATGCCGGCGGAATTCAAGGCGCTGGGTGTAGCACGTGAACGGCGCGGGGCGATTACGGATGAAACGCTCGCGTTCCTGAATGACTGCTTCGCGCACGACGAAGTTGAATTGAATGGTCAGCGCTTCCTGTTCAATCCACGGCCGCCGCGCCCCCCGATGCTGATCGGAGGAGACGGCGAGCACTGCCTCAATCGGGTCGTGCGCTACGGCGATGGCTGGATGCCAATGCTAAGTGATCGAGGGCAGAGAGATCCCGGCAAGCTCGCTGCCGCCATCACGGTCTTGAAGCAGAAGATGGTCGTCGCCGGGAAGCCGCCGCCGCAGGTCATCCCGCTCGGCGGATTGCCGCTCGACGACAGATCTGCTGCCCAGGACAGGCTCACTGGCCTGCAAGCGATCGGCGTCACGGGTTTCGTACACGCCGGGCGTTATGCGACGCTCGATGAGTTCAAGGCGATGGTCGATAAGCTGGTCGCTCTACAGCATTGAGAACGGTTAACGCCGGCGGGCCGTCCCGGTAAATCGAATTGTTGTAACGCACGCCGTCGATGAGCGTCAGCGTTCGATAGCCGGTAAAACCGCGCAGAAAGGGTGAGCCCTGGTCGTGCGCGGTTTTCTGCACCATGCCATCAGCCCGTGCCGCGGGCTGATCCACCATCACCGCGACCAGACAGGCACAGGTGACGCCATAATCGCCGATCAGCCGAGCGACGCTTCGCCTTGAGTCGCGGCCTCCGGGTCGAACCGTCACGCGGGCTCGTGAAGGCAGGGCTAAGTGCCGATCACACCCATCTCGCGCAGCCACGGCATGACTTCGCGCTGGAAGCGCAGCGTATCGCGATGATAGGCCTGGTAGACCATTAAGACGCCATCGAGCCCCAGGTCGTACATTGCTTTGAGTTGCAGCGCAACGCTCTCGGCAGTGCCAATCACCGGAAATGCGCCGGCGCCCAGGGTCATCATGTCGAGCGTGAACGAATCGAAGGAGCCGCTTTCGAGACTCAACCCAGTGAGCCAGTGATTGCTCGCAACCTGATCCTTGTGCGCGATGATCTTCGCCACTTCAGCCTCGGCCTCATCGACACTGTCGCGCCAGAGCACAAACGGAAAGCACGCGCTCTGCACCTGGCGGCCTTGCGCCGTGGCGCGTGCCTTGATGTCAGAGACCGTCGTGCGGGCTGACTCCAGCGAAAACATGCTGATGAAAGCCCAGTCACAATGTTCTGCGATGATCGCCTTCGCATCGCTCGAGATGCCGGCGTTGACGATCGGCGGATGCGGTTTCTGCACGGGTTGAGGTAGGGAGTAGCCATTCTTGATGTGGTACCACGGCGACTCGTGATTAAAGGTGCCGGGTGGCTGCGTCCATAAGCCCTTCAGCACTTCAATAAACGCGCGGGTGCGCTGATAACGCTCAGCATGCGGCAGGATATCGAGCCCCATCATGCCGAACTCTTCCTTGCTCCAACCGCTCACGAGATTGATCCCCCAGCGGCCTTGGCTGATGTGATCGAGCGAGGCGCCCATTTTGGCGACCACCAGTGGATGAAACGCCGGCACGTGCACCGTGGAGTACACGCGGATGCGATCGGTCACGGCGAGCAGGGCCGCAGCCCAGGTCATGGTCTCGAGCGAGGTGCCGAGGTAATCTGTTTCTCCTCCAAAACCGCGCCAGCGGCTCACCGGAAACAGGAAATCAAAACCGGCGGCTTCTGCCGCCAACGCAATCTTTTTGTTCGACTCGTAATCCCACTCATCCGGCACGATGCGATACGTGCTAATGGCAGACATGTTGCTGCAGTTAGGCATGAATAGCCCGAGCTGCAGCGGCGCACGGCGTGCGCTCATCCTTCAACGTGCGCGTAGCGCAAGTCGACCAGTCCCTCCCGGCCATCAACCCGTGCACGAGGGTATTCCGCTGGTTCACCGACGAGCGCGGAGAATTCCGGGGTCGTCATGGGCGCGAGTCGGTCTGTGCGTAAATAGTCTGGCTTGCCATCGGGTTCACGAAACGCTGGCATGACTTCTTCGGCGAAGATCTGCATGTTCTTCATGACCATCCAGTCGGGCATCGGACCATACGCCGAGCCCGCATTCAACACGCCGCCCGCACCGAGTTGTTCGCAGTACTCGCCGAGTTGGTTTTTGACGGTTTCGGGTGACCCAACGATGATGTAACCCTCCTTCACCAGCTCCTCGTAGGAGAGCGTGTGCTGCGGCTTGATCCGACCTTTCACGATCTGAGTCATGAAATTCCGGAACGACTTGGTCGTCATGTAACCCGGTGGGAAAAAGATCTGGTCCGGGATCTTGAGGCCAGTGTTGAAGATCCAGGACAGGTGCGCCTTCGCTTCCCGGTGGGCCTGGGCATCGGTTTCCGCCACATAGGTCGGGATGCAGGCATTGAACATGCTTTTCGGCGCCTCGTAGCCCAGTCGCAGGCATTCCTCACGCAGGCCATCGAAGGCCATTTTGCAGAACCAGCGAGGGGCATAGACCATCATGTAGGTGTAGTGATGCTTGGCGACGAACTGGAGCGTCTCCAGCGATCCCTGGCCCGGGATCCAGATTGGGGGATGCGGTCGCTGGAGCGGTAGCGGGATAGGATTCACGTTCGGGAGGTAGAAATGATCGCCCTGATAGGTGAATGGGCCTGGTTGAGTCCATGACTTGATAATGAGGTCGTGCGCTTCATCGAAGCGTTCGACCGAGTCTGCGGGCACCACGCCATTGTTGAAGTATTCGCAACCAATGCCGCGCACGAAACCGCAGATGATGCGGCCGCCGGAAATCACATCCAGCATGGCGATTTCCTCCGCGACTCGCAGCGGGTTGCCGTGCAGCGGGATCGCATTGCCGATCACCCCCACCGGAATATGCGAGGTGCGCGCGATAATCGTCGCCGCGATGATGTTCGGTGACGGCATCGTGCCGTAGAAATTGGCGTGGTGCTCGTTGATACACGTGCCATCGAAGCCGAAACGCTCGGCCGCGACCAGTTGATTCAGGTACTCCTTGTACAGCGTGTGGCCACGTTGCGGATCGTAGTACTTATTGGATAGCGTGACCCAGGTCGAGGGGATCTGTTCCGCCGGTGGGATGTAGGGATAGGGCATCAGATGGAAAAAATAGAAACGCAGTTGGTTCATCACACAGCCTCCGCAATGAATCGATTCAGGACCGTCGCTAGCGCAGTCGGTCGTTCCAGACACAGCTCGTGGCCGGTTTCAGGGATTTTCTCGAGCCGACAGTTCGGCATTATTTCGGCATATTTTTCCGCCATCTCATTGGGCACCAGGCGATCGTCTTCGGCCCGCACCACCAACGTTGGGCAGGTCAGACGTTGCAGGCGACGTTCGAGCGCGAGGTTATAACGTGGCGCCCATACGAGTCGCGCGGCGGCGGCGAACTCGGAGTAGAGATGGATGCCTTCGTCGAAATTTTCTGGGTCGGGCGTAAACTCCTGCTGGACTACTTTGTCATTGAACAGGCGATCCATGAGTTCCGGCACGCTGAGCTGAAACATGTCCACCCCAGGATTATCGGGCAGACGCAAGCCGATCGGCGTCAGCAGAGAGAGACTTTTCAAACGCCGCGGATAGAACGCGGCAAATTCGGCCGCAGCCCAGCCGCCCATCGAATACCCGATCAGGTGCACCCGATCAAGACCAAGCCGAGACAGGAATTCGTCGAGCAGGATCGTCAAATCATCGAAATGCCGGAACCATTTCGGCGCAGGAGTTTCGCCAAAGCCCGGAATCTCAGGTGCGATGAAGTCGACGTGCTGGGCAAGCGCCTGATAGAGCGGGATCCAGCGGCGCGTGTAACCCGCACCATGAATGAACAGGACCGGCTCACCCTTACCGGCGCGCCGATAGGCCACCGGAATGCCCTGCACCTCGATAAATTCTGGTGGCGTGTAATAGCGGTCCGGTTTAGGGACGGTGACTTTTTCGCTGACGTCGATATAACTCACGAGGTCTTCCTTTGGCTGCTCGGTGAGCGTTTATTTTGACGCAAACGCAGTGTAGGAAGATAGGGTTGCGACCCGGTCGCGTGGCGGCGAAGACTCGCAATCCGTGGGCGTTAGGATATCCGCGTAGAGTTTTTACACACCGTTTTCACAGTACAATCCTGAGCAGATGATTACCCCAGTCTTCAAATCGGTCGAGGACGTGATCAATGCACTCGCGCCGAGTTACCCCGTTTACTGCTTACGCACGGCGGTCCTCGCCGAGAATGCGCACCGTTTCCTCAAACTGTTCCCGGGTCGCGTGTTGTATGCCGTGAAATGCAACCCACACCCGGCCGTGCTAGCCGGGCTATACGCCGCCGGGATTCGGGATTTCGACACCGCTTCGTTGCCCGAGATCGCGCAGATTGCGGAAAGCTATCCGGAGGCCACGGCCTACTACATGCACCCGGTCAAGAATCGGGCCTCGATCAAAATGGCACATCTGGCTTACCGGGTACGACATTTCGTGGTCGATCACGCGGCAGAACTCGCCAAACTCTTGCACGAAATCCCCGAGCGCGATTTGTGCGTGGTCGTGCGCCTGCGCACCGCGCCGGCCCAAGACACGGTCTATGACTTGTCGACCAAGTTTGGATGCGACATCGATGAAGCGAGCCAACTCCTGCAGCAGATTGCGCGGGCGGGATGCGATACCGGATTGGCTTTCCATGTCGGTTCGCAGTGCGGCAGTCCGCAAGCCTATCGCGACGGCCTTGCGCTGGTGGCGGATACGATCCGGCGCGCCGGGATCCTGCCGAGGGTGATCGATGTCGGCGGTGGGTTCCCCGCACGTTATGCGAATACGCCGGTCCCTCCGCTAGAAGACTACATGGCGGCGATTGCAGCGGGTGTCGCTGGGTTAGGCGAGATGGATGATGTCACCTTGATGTGCGAGCCCGGCCGCGCGCTGGTCGCGGACGCCTGCTCGTTGTTGGTGCAGGTGCTGCTCCGCAAGGACCATCGCCTGTATTTGAATGATGGGATCTACGGCAGTCTGGCCGAAATGTTTCAGTCGAATCTGCGCATGCCGGTGCGCCTGGTGCGCCCGGGTGCCGCCAGCTCAGCGTCGTCGCAGGCGTTCAGGCTTTTTGGCCCTACCTGCGATTCACTCGATGTGATTCCGGGCACTTTCGAATTGCCCGGTGACATAGCGGAAGGGGATTGGCTCGAAGTCGCACAGGTCGGTGCCTATTCCTATGCGCTAGCGAGTCGTTTCAACGGCTTCTACCCAGAGACCTTGGTCCAACTGAGCCACTGAGCATCAACCGGCAAGTGTTGGTGCGATCTGCGTTAACCACAGATTACCGAGTTTTTCCTGTACCGAGTTTTGTCGCAGGCGCCCGCGCAGGTGCGGAAAATCGACATGATCGAGCAGCTGATCCTGGTTATAGCAGGAGTACACAAAGCTTTCTTTGCCCGTCACAGGATCGACGTGACGGCACATGCATTGCGCGCAGATCCCTTTCATCATGCATTGCATTGGCGAGTTGATGGAGCCTACCGCGCGATGACCAGCTTTGAGGTGCGGGGCGAGGGTGGTGAACCGCGCGGCCTTGACCGCTGCCATCATCAGATCGGATCCGATCACGATGAACTCATCGGCGCTATCGAGCCGAATATCCACCGCGCCCAGATCGCCCGTCGCGTAAGCGATCATGGCTTCCACGATATTGCCGACGAACGCCCGGTCCTGTGGCCGGCGCGGCGCAGGCGCTTGCGCGCCGGGGCTTCGATCGACCGACCACACGATCACATCGGCGGCCGCCTCGATGTCATCCTGCTTGAATACATCCTGCGCCTTCTTGTAGCCCGCGAAGTAGATCACGCGATTGCCCGCCGCGCGGAGCGCTTTGCCGATTGAGAACAACACGGCATTGCCAAGCCCGCCACCGGCGAGCAAGGCGGTTTGATTGCGCGGGATATGGGTCGCAGAACCCGTGACACCCATCACGATCACCTTCTGCCCGGGTTGCCAGCTCGTGCACAGGCGGCTCGAGGTCCCCATTTCAAGCGCGATCACCGAGATAAGCCCTGCCTCCTTGTCGACCCAGGCACCGGTCAGCGCCAGACCTTCGGCCCCCAGTGTGGTGCCCGTGATCGACGGCGCGTCGCACTCGAAATTCTGCACCCGATAGAACTGACCGGGTTCGAAACGGCGTGCGGCATACGGCGCACGCACCACGACATCGATAATGGTCGGGGTAAGACGCTCGACCCGCACAATCGTTGCGGTCAGCGCTTCGTCTAGTGTGGTGAACAAGGTCTGCAGCGCCACCTCGCGTGTGGCTTGCGCTGCCGGGTCGGCTTGTGCGAGCGCGTCGGCTTGTGCGAGCGCGTCGGCGAACAACGCCACTAGGTGCGGATATCCGTCCTTGGCGCTGGCCATCGCCTTGACCACGTTGCCGGCATAGAGCGGATGGTTATCGCCGTAGAAACTGATCCGGCGTCCGGCATTTTCATAGGACGTAAAGGGCGCGACGGCAGTTTGTTTCAAGATTCCTGCCCCTGGCCCCGGCGTCACTTCGTTGCCACTGATTTCAAAATCGCGAAAGAATTTTCCTGCCACTTCGAAAGTGCCGGGCTTTTCTTGTTCATAAATGATATTTGGCGAGGTTCCTGCCGCCACAAACAAACTGCGCAACGGAATTTCGATCTCCGCTTTATCTACCCCCTGGGTGGACTCGAACCGCATGGCGCGGAGCGCGCCGAATTCGTCGGGAATGGCTGCCAGCGGATTCATATTGGGCGCGAGCGCGATCGATTCCGCGAGCGCTTCTTTGATCTCCTCATGGTTCTGTCGGTAGGCCGGCGAGTCGCTGATGTCTTTACGATAAAAGAGTGTGACGCCGCCCCACTGGGTGACCAGGCTCGCGAAATCAGGGAGCTCGCCAGCGGCGTGCGCGCGTTCGCGTTCGGCCTTGATGGCCCGGCCATGGGTAAGGAATTCATCGACTATCTGCAGTTCTTCGGGATCGAAGCGCGCGCGTAACGGCGCTTCGCCGAGCGTCGCGGACAACGCCTCATATCGCGCGAGATGCTTGCTGACCTGCTTGGGGTAGTAGGCCAGGGCCTCGGTCGCGGTATCGATCGCGGTCAGACCGCCGCCGATCACGCCGACCGGCAGGCGTACCTGCAGATTAGCCAGCGAGGCGTCCTTCGCGGCGCCGGTCAACTGCAGCCCCATTAGAAAGTCAGACGCTTTACGGATACCGCGGATCAAATTGTTCTTGAGGCCGATGACAGAAGGTTGTCCCGCCCCTGTGGCGAGCGCGATGTGGTCGAAGCCAAGCTCCCACGCATCTTCAATGGTGAGGGTGCCACCGAAGCGCACGCCACCGTAGACACGCAAACTCTGTCGGCGCAGCAGCGTCAGATAGATCACTTTGAGGAAATTCTTGTCCCAGCGGACGGTGATGCCATATTCGGCGACCCCGCCGAAGCCAAGATTGCTGCGCGTATCGAGATCGTCATACAGCACGCGAAAATCGCGGATGGGACGGGGTGCTTCGGATACATTACCGAGCAGCGGCTGCGGCAAGGGCTCGATCTTGAGCGCATCGATCCCGACCACCCCGAAACCCTCGTTCAATAGATAGTGCGCGAGGGTGTAACCGGCCGGGCCCATGCCGGCGACCAGAATATTCTTGCCGTTGTAGGGCAGCGCATACGGTCGCTTGATGTTCAACGGATTCCAACGGGTCAGGAAACTGTAGATCTCAAAGCCCCACGGCATGAACAGTACATCGGTCAACACATTGGTTTCGATCTGTGGAATGTTCACGGGCTCGGTCTTCTGATAGATGCAGCCCTTCATGCAGTCGTTGCAGATCCGGTGACCGGTGCCCGGGCACATGGGATTGTCGATAATGATGAGCGCTAAGGCCCCGAGGTTGTCCCCGTTGCGTCGGACCAGATGCATCTCAGAGATTTTTTCGCCCAGCGGACAGCCGATGGCGGTGACCCCGAGCGCGTTGGTCTTGAATCCAGCTTCCTTTTTCTGTCGCATGCCCTTTGAACAGGAATCCGCATCGTGATCGTGGCAGTAGATGCAGTGGTCCACCTCGTGGTGGATGCGCCGAGCATCGAAGCGCTTGTCGGTCAACGAGAACCCGTCGCGACGGCGGCGATGGGCTTCTGGCCCGGTTAAGACGTGGTAATCCCCGCGTTCGTTTTTCACGAATGGCACCAGCGCGGACCAGTTGGTTTTCTCCGGATGCCTGAACAGCGCCCATGCCGCGACTTGCGGCGCGAACATCGGCTCGGTGGCCGCCAGATGACACCACCTCGCGACGGTCTCGTTCAGGGTCGCAAGAAACACGGTATCGTCGTCCAGCGTGAGCGTCGCCCTGAACTCCCCAGGGGCTTTCGCGGCCAGCGTGTCACGCAAGGCGCGGGTGTCACCGGCGGCGGTCGCGTCTGCCTTCGCGAGGCGAGCGGCGAGATCGAAAAGTCCGCTGCCGGCTTTGGCGGTCAGATATTCTTCGTCGGTATACAAATCCGAGGCGGCGCATGCAAGCTCGCGTAAGGTCTGCATCTGGGTGTGCAACAGCGCGCGATCCCAGTCTGCGACGGTAGCCGTCTTGAAGCGCTTGGGGAGTCCTTCGAGCACATCATGTTTCAAGCGGAAGATGGTCTCAAACTCGGTCGTGATGCGTTGCCGTTGCGCGCCATGTTCCGGCTCGACACTGAACAGGCGGGCGACGAAGGCACCGACTTGGCCTGCCGACTCAACCAATACATCAGAGATCGCTTCGGGCGTCATGCCCTCGCCCTGGCACTGCCGATAGGCTTCGAAGCGGGCGAAGGCTTCAGGCGCGCTCGCGTGATAGTGGCTGTCGAATACCGCTAGCAAATCCCGTAGCCGCGGCGGCGCATAGAGGTCTTTATAGACAAACCCTGCGATACCCAGGGTGAGAGGATGCTCCTCGAATTCGGGAAAAGTCGCGCGTTGATTCATACGGGGATTCTGGCGTTAAAGGGTGGCAGGAGTCGGGTTGGCATACGGCGCGGCATGATAAACCATACGCTGGCGTATGGAAAAGTAGAAAAGTGTGAATAACGCTGGAGCGTTCGGCACTGTCGCCATCGGTCAGACCAGTCTTGGCGTCCAGTCCGCCGTGGACCTCAGTCTCGTTCACGCCCGCCAATCCGCGGAAACTGTGGCGGACGCTGCTCCAGAAAGCTTTGCACGCCTTCCGCAAAATCTGGCCGTTTGAAGCTCCCTTCCATGCGTTCGATAGCTTCGTGCATGGCGACATCGAGTGGTTGCATCAGTGCGCGATAGACCTGCTGTTTGATTTCCATGAGCGAGGCGGGCGACGATGCGCCCGCAAGTTCCGCGATGTACTGGCGTGCCGCGTCGAGTAACGCCGAATCCGATAGCACGCGGTTGACGAGGCCGAGCTGCAGCGCTTCCGTCGCCGTGACTTTGCGCGGATGCCACAACAGATCGAGCGCACGGGAGGCGCCGATCAAGCGCGGTAGAATCCAGGAAACCCCGTGTTCCGCGACCAGGCCGCGTTGCGCAAAAGCGGTTTTGAACACCGCTGATTCGCTTGCGAAACGGAGATCGCAGAGCATGGCGAGCACGAATGCAAGCCCAGCACAAGGCCCGTTCACCGCAGCGACCAACGGTTTGCGGACGCCTAGGAGATAGCCGAATGTCACCCGGAATTCTGGGCCCATGGCGGGATCACCAGGCTCGGCATCGAGCTCTGGAAAGATCTGGCCGGCGGTGGATTCGCCACGGATACCGGCAGCGAGTGCTGCGGTATCCATGCCGGCCGAAAAGCCGCGTCCCGCGCCGGTCAGAATGATGCCGACCACCCGCTGATCGTGTTCGGCTGCGGCGATTGCGTGACGAAACTCCGCCAGCATGCGCCACGTCAGCGCATTCAGGCGGGCTGGTCGATTGAAGGTGATGATGGCGCTGGCGCCCTGGATCTCAAGCGTGAGTTCTT
>JAYTEX010000024.1:0-18143 GCA_043734785.1 Pseudomonadota bacterium
TTGCCGCGAAAATAGCTAAGCAAGAGTCCCGCGAGGTTCAGTTGGACCGACTGATGACGAGTGGTTGGCGCCGGCACCATCGCGTACGCCGCACCATCGATCAGCTCCCAACGGGTGTCATCGGGCCAAGTGAGATAGTCCGCATACGAGTATCGTTTAGTGGTCTTGAGTGAGCTTGTCACGGTCAAATCCTCTGCAGCGCCGGTCTTGATGTCCCAGAATTCTAGGCAACTCAACGCGCGATATCCACAGTCAAACGGTGTTCTCGTGGGCAATTCCGCCTGCCACCGGCGCCTCCGCTTCACGCTGCTGCAGCAGCCACATCTGCGCGTACAAGCCGTTGCTGGCCAGCAGTTCCTCGTGTCGGCCGGTCTCGACGATACTTCCCGCTTCCATGACGAGGATCCGGTCGGCGTCCATCACGGTAGATAAACGATGCGCGATCACCAGCGTGGTGCGCCCGATTTGGATGCGATCGAGTTCCGCCTGGATGGCCTTCTCCGATTTCGAATCAAGCGCCGAGGTCGCTTCGTCAAAAATAAGGATCGCGGGATTCTTGAGCAGCGCGCGCGCAATGGCGACCCGCTGCTTCTCGCCGCCGGAGAGTTTGAGGCCGCGTTCGCCGACTTCGGTCGCATAACCGTCGGGCAGGCGCAGAATGAAATCGTGAATGTGTGCCGCGCGGGCAGCGGCTTCGACTTCCTCGCGATCAGCCTCCGGACGACCGTATTGGATGTTGTAGTAGAGGGTGTCGTTGAACAGCACGGTGTCCTGCGGCACGATGCCGATCGCGGCACGCACGGAAGATTGCGTGAGCGCGCGCAGATCCTGACCGTCGATCGTGATGCGCCCGTCAGCGACGTCGTAAAAGCGGTAGAGCAGGCGCGCCAAAGTGGACTTTCCGGAGCCCGAGTGGCCGACCACGGCGACGGTGCCACCAGGCGGAATCTCAAAATTCACGCCGCGCAGGATTTCCCGACGCGGGTCATAGGAGAACCGCACGTTCTCGAAACACACCCGTGGCTGGGTTGCGACCAGGATCTGCGCGCCTTCCGCGTCCTGCACGTCCTGGCGCTCATCCAGCAGTCCGAACAAGCGCTCCATGTTGGTTAGCGCCTGCTTGACCTCGCGGTACATCATGCCAAGGATGAACAGGGGTGCGGAAAGTTGCAGCAGGTAAGCGTTGACCAACACCAAATCGCCGATAGTCAGCTTGCCGGCGACCACGCCAGCGGCGGCACGCCACATCATCGCGGTCACGCCGAAGGCGACTACCGTGGTCTGACCAAGGTTCAACAGCGCCAGCGTTTTCGTGGCCTTGACCTGCGCGTTTTCCAGATGTCGCAGGTTCTGATCATAGCGCCGCGCTTCATGCGCTT
Organism: Pseudomonadota bacterium; assembly: GCA_043734785.1. Taxonomy (GTDB): domain Bacteria; phylum Pseudomonadota; class Gammaproteobacteria; genus CAIKBL01. The sequence continues at coordinate 1,380 of JAYTEX010000024.1, forward strand.
CGTTGTTGAAATACTTGACGGTCTCGTAGTTCAGCAGTGAATCCACCGCACGCTCGTTGGCGCGCGTGTTGGCCTCCACCGCGGCACGATAATAGCGCGTGCGCCATTCAGTTACCGCAATGGTCCAGATCCCGTAGACAAGCAAGGTCGCAAGGGTGATCAGCGCGAAACTCCAGTCATAGGCCCAGACCAGCACGGCGGTCACCAGCAGCACTTCAAGTCCGGTGGGGATGATGGAATACAGCGTCCAATCCAAGAGTTCGGAAATGGCGCTGCCGCCGCGTTCGATATCGCGCGCCACGCCGCCGGTGCGCCGTGCCAAATGAAATTTCAAACTTAGGGCATGCAGATGACGGAACACGCGCAAAGTGATTTCACGCGAGGCGCGTGCCATCACCCGCGCGAAGATCACTTGGCGCAGCTCGGTAAACACCGTCACGCCGATGCGCGAGGCGCCGTAAGCAAGGAGCAGTGCCACCGGTAGCACCAGGAGATTCGGCGCGAGGTTGAGGTTGTCGACCAGATGCTTCAATGCGATTGGCACGCAGAGATTCACCAGTTTGGCGGCCAAAATCAGCGCCAACGCGAGTGCGATGCGGCCAACGTAAGGCCGCAGCCACGGCAGGAATTCGGCAGTGACCGACCAGTCGCTGCGTGCCGTGGTCGCGCGTGGCACGGGGAGGTCGCCTGAGTCCGTGTCTTGCGAGGAAGGGTCAATGCTGGCCGGTTCAGTCATAAGATCTCGTAGGGTAGAGCATAAGGTGCCGGCGTGGCGCTTCAAGTTAGCCCACGCGGTCGCCTCCTATGGGATGCCCTGTTACATCTTCAACGCCGCGGCTTCCGCCGCCGGTGCTGCGCGCTGCAAGGCGTAGAGTCGTGCGTAGAGACCGTTGCGTTTGAGCAGGGTCGCGTGATCACCCTCTTCGACCAGGTGCCCGTGTTCAATCACGACCACGCGATCCACGCTTTCGATGGTGGACAAGCGATGGGCGACGATGAGGCAGGTCCGGCCTTCGCGCAGCACCCCGAGTGCCTGCTGGATATGGCGTTCGGATTCTGCATCGAGCGCGGACGTTGCTTCGTCCAAGATCAGGATCGGCGCGTTCTTCAGCAGCGCGCGCGCGATGGCGAGCCGTTGGCGCTGGCCGCCCGATAAACGCAAGCCGTTGTCGCCGATCTCGGTTTCGAAACCGCGCGGCAGCGGCGCTACGAATTCCGTGACGAAGGCGGCCTCAGCGGCCGCCAACACATGCTCGCGCGGCAAGTGCCGCAAGGCGCCGTAGGCGATGTTGTTGTAAATGCTGTCATTAAACAACACCACGTGCTGACCGACATAGGCGATCTGTTCGCGCAAGGCGCGCAAGGCTAGGCCGGCGAGCGGTTCGCCATCGAGCAGAATAATGCCATGGATCGGCGCATAGAACCGCGGCACGAGATTCACGAGACTGGTCTTGCCACTGCCGGATGGCCCGACGATCGCTACCGACTCCCCCGCATGGATCTTCAAATTCAAATCGTGCAACACAGTGCTATCACCATAGCCGGCAGAAACCCCCTGGAACTCCAATGCACCCCGTACGGTAGATAGCGCGCGGCCGTCGCTCGGCTCTGCCGGTTCGTCGATCACGGCGAAGATGCTCTCGGCCGCCGCCAGGCCGCGCTGCAGATACTCATTCATGCTGGTCAGGCGTTTGACCGGCGACAGCAACAAGACCGTCGCCGTCACGAAGGACACGAAGTCGCCACGGGTCATCACGCCCTGCGCGGCTTCGCGCAAGGCCAGTACCATCATCAGTCCAACCCCGAATGCGATCAGTGCCTGCACCACGGGCTCGGTCGCCGCGTTGGTGCTAATCACCTTCATTTGAAACTGGCGGGCGGCATTGATTGCGCGTTTGAAGCGCGTCGCCTCGTAGTCCTGGCCGCCGAAGATTTTGATGTCGCGTTGCCCACTCAGCGCCTCCTCAAGCACCGCATTGATCTGCCCCATCGAGCCCTGCAGGCGTAGGCTCATCTCCCGAAGCCGGCCAGAAACCGTTTTGATGACCCAGCCTATCGGCGGCGCGAGCACGATCAAAAAAATCGCCAGCCGCCAGTTAACGAAGACCATGTAACCCAGTAACGCGAGAATCACGACCGAATCCTTGACCAACACGGTGACGCAGTGCGTGGCGGCCTGGGCCACCTGGGTCACGTCGAAGGTGAATTTGGAGACGATTTCACCAGCCGATCGTTGATCGAAATAGCGCGCCGGCAGCGCGAGAAGGTTTCGGAACATGGCTCCGCGCAGGTCCATGACCACTCGATGCGCGACCCAACTCAAGCCGACATCCGCGATATAGGTCAGCACACCGCGGGTCAGAAACAACCCGACCAACGCCACCGGGATTAATAAAGAATACTCGCCGGCGGTCTTACCGAATTCTTCATCCACCAGGTAGCGCAACAGCGCGGGTAGGATCCATTCGGTCGCGGCGAGCGCCACCATCCCGAGCAGAGAGCCCAGAAACAACGTGCGGTGGGGCCGAACCTGGGCCAGGAGGCGCAGGTAGCGCTGCGTGACGGGTGAAGACTTGATCATCCGCCCACTATGCCCGCTGACCGCGGCTTTTGCATCTGGCCTAAACCCGCACCGGGCCGGTCCGCGTTTTGACCAGACAGAACGATGGTCGGCCTCCCTAGCAAAGCGATCACTGCAGTTCCAAAAAGCAAATTAATGTCTCCTGCGTGAGCAAAGACCAGCCCATCGAGAATCCAGGGGTTTTATACTTCGCGTCACCACAACCACGAATATCCGGGGGCCACGTGCGCACAATTCTCGTTTTGAACGCCAAGGGTGGTAGCGGTAAGACCACGCTAGCCACCAACATCGCTGGGTTTTTTGCGGAGCGCGGCCAGAGGGTGGCGCTCGCCGATTTCGATATCCAACACAGCAGCATGGATTGGCTGGCAGCGCGCGACGCGGAGCGCCCCGAAATTAAGGGCATCGATGCCGCGAATCACGGCCTGCGAGTTCCGAGCGGCATCGAGGTGCTGGTCATCGATGCGCCAGCAGCGACGCACGGGGAGGCCTTGAGCAGTTTGGTGCGACGCGCGCAGACTATCGTGATACCCGTGCTGCCGTCTCCTGTCGATCGGCGTGCGGCAGAGCGTTTTCTGGCTGAGCTCATGGAAGTGCGGGTGATCGAGCGGCATGAAGTGAAGGTAGCGACCATCGCCAACCGTGCCCGCGAAGGGACCCAGGCCACTGCTGAGCTGGGCGAGTACCTCGAACAACTTAAATTGTCGAACGGGCGCAAACTGCCGTTTCTCGCCCACCTACGTTCCAGCGTGAATTACTTGCGCGCCGCTGAGCGGGGCTTATCGATCTTCGAATTCGCGCCGATGGCGACCCAACCCGATCGCGAATGCTGGGCGCCGGTGATCAAATGGTTGGCTAGCGCGCGCAGCCTGCCCGAATAGACCATCAAGGCGTCAACGTTATTTTCTGCCAACCGAGCGGGTTAGCATCATTAAGTTCCGGGCCGACGACTGCAGAAAGTGACGCTGGTCCCTTGCTGGCGGTCGCATACTCGAGACCGAGTTGCCGCTGACGTGCGGCGGCTGCGGGATCGTTCAGGCGTTCCAAGGTTTCCGCCAGTAGGCGAAAAACCAGCGCGGACGGCGCGCGGACTAAGGTCGCTTCCAGGTACTCGCGCGCCTTGCCCCAGAGCGCCTGGGTAAGACACAGACGACCGAGTGCCAACAGCAGCGCGGGGTCTTGCGGGTGTTCGGGCAACCAGCGCTCCGCCTGACGCAAGGCGTCCTGCGCGGCGGGTGGCTGTAGATCTCCATAGGGCACGAGCAAGCGGGGTTCCCATTGCGCGAGCAAAGCCTTGCGCAGGACCGTCTCGGCCATTGCCTGGGCATTGCCTTGAGTATTGGCCCGACCACTAGCCTGGGCATTGAATTGCAGCAGCACGCGCGCGTAGGCGAGGATCACCACCGGCACCACGCGCACCGGTTTCGGCAGCGCGTGCCAGACCTTGGTGAGTTCTTCGCGGGTAGGGTAGGGCCGCGCGAGCAGGCGTGCCGCGCATTCCGCTTCGAGTTCGACCAAGCGTGCTGGCGGATAAGCGGCGGCGCGTTTCAAGCGCGGCAACAGCGCCGACACTTCGTCCCAGGCGTCCGTCGCCGCGAGATACCGATGGCGCAGCACCAACGCCCGCGGGTCTGCGCTGTGCTGAGCTTCCAGCGCGCTCAGCGCCTCGCGGACCTCCGAGAGCTCACCGGCCGCCAGCTGCATCTCCATCTGCTGCAATGCGATCGCAAGGGAGTGTTTGGGTGCCACTTCGCGCGCGAGCGCGAGATATTGATCGCGCCGGCCGGGCGCTTGCTGGGCGTCGGCGGCCTGCGCGGCGGCGAGATAGTGGGCGGCGGTGGCGTGCGTGCCGCTGGCGTGCGCGAGCAGGCGCTCCGCGCGGGCGAATTCACCGGTCGCTAAAGCCAGCACCCCATCGCTTAAGCCTTCATGACTGCGCCTGCGATCCCGCACCTTGCGCCATTCACGCCAGCGGCGGCGCACGGTGATCGCTCGCCACGCGGTACGCAGCACTAAGGTGACGCCCGCGCTGATCAACACGGCAAGCACGAGCGCAACCCCTAGGCTCATGCGCAAGAGCTTGCCACCGTAGGCGATGGTGACAAGCCCTGGGTCATGGCTCAAGCCCTGGCCTAAACCGACTGCCAGCGCCAAAGCCAGCAGGAATATGACCACCAACCTCACATGAAATCTCGCGGGGCAAGCGGCGGCAAATCGCTCCTCGGCGCAGAGATCTCCGGCACCCCAGCCTCGGTCGCGGGCGTTGTGAGTGGGTTTGCCTGCTGCAGCGCCTGGACTGCGCGCAGACTCGCGGTCAATGCCGGCAGCACCGGCGCCAGCTCAGTGCTGGCGAGTGACGCGAGGTCAGCGAGCAATGCCGAAACCTTCATATCGTTGACCTCAAAGTAGGTCTTAAGCGTCCGTGTCACCGCAGCCGCACTGGTGTGCGCGGCCCGTGTATCGCGGCGCTCGAGCGCGCCACGCAGCATGGTGATTTCGATTTGCAAGCCCGCTTTGATCAGCGCTTCGCGCGCTGGATCAAGCAATCCCTCATCGGCCACCGTCGTCGAACGGATTTCGACCAGGCTCAATAGATCGTGCCAGACCGCCGTCGCCACCCCTCGCCACCCTGCAGCAGGCGCAGTGGACAAAGGACCGGCCGCCGGCGCCGTGGCAGCCCCACCCCGCCATGGCAGAAACTCGGTCTGCAGGGCGTTGTCTGCCCACTGCGCACTGAGCGCGCCGACGTCAGGTTCGGTCACCGAGGCGATTGCGGCTTCATCGGCACGCAGAGTCTGATCAAGTGCGGCCTCCAGCGGAATGCGCCTATCGAGTTCCGCCTGCGCGGCGATTAACGCCGCCTCGGCCGACGCCCGATCGCGCCCCAGGCGCAGACTGATATCGGCGCTTTTCACCAGGTGCTCGATCCGCGCGAAGCGCAGCCAATTAGCGCCGAGCGCGACGGGTGCCGCGAGCTGCCTGGTCAGTCGCGCGACTTCCGCCGCGAGCGCCGCGAGTTGAGTATCCCGCGTGTCTTGCGAAGACTGCGCCGTCGTCAGCCGTGCATACAGGCCGCGCAGTTCGCCGCCAAGTCCGGTATAGCTGCGATCGCTGCTGGCCAGTGCATCATCGATCCGGGCAAGTGCTGGTGCATTGATGCGCGCAATCCAGATCCAGCCGCCACCGGCGGTCAGCAACGCAACGACGAGCGCGCAAAGCGCGAGGCCGCGTCCTCGAGATGGCGCGACAACCAGCGTTGTCTGGAGCGGATTGGCCGCGGGCGCGGAGTCATTGCTCATTCGAGGCCCACCGCACCAAAGCTTCGACGATACTGTGATCGCCTGGATTATCGACCATGACCGGCTCGAGAGTGAAGCCAAGGCGCTCGACTTCCTGCGCAGTGCGTTCGCCGGCAACCATCAACGGCACGTCATACATCACGTTCAATCCCTCTTGATCGATCTTGTCCGCGAGATTCGTCAACGCTTCCGGGCTGGTGATGATCGCAATATCGGGCGCGGCAATCTTACTTGCGCGCAGCACCTCGGCGAGCCGGGTGGGGGGCACCACGCGCGCGTAGACTTCGCAATACTCGACCCGTGCGCCGCGTTGCTGCAGCGCCTGCGCGAGCAGTTCGCGACCACCGACGCCACGCATGATCAACACGCGCTTGCCGGCTATTTCGTGCGCCGACAGCCCCGGTATTCTCAGTAGGCCTTCGCTGGAGAATTCGCTCTTCGGCGTGTGCACGTCTTTGACGCCAAGTTCGCGTAAACGCCCGGCGGTGCCCGCGCCAACCGCGAACACGGCCTGAGTGGTCAACGATTGTTTGGCGGCCTTGATTTTTTTGAGTCCGTGGTCAGCGGCGTTCTTGCTGATAAAAATAACGATGTCGTACTCGGCAAGCTGCCTGATCGCGCGGGTCGCCGCATCGTTCGTCAGGGGTTGAATCGCCATCATCGGCGCGAACACCACCTGCCCGCCGCGCTTTTCAATCTCGCTGATCAACAGTTTCGCCTGCCCCTCAGGCCGGGTCACCATGACTGCGTATCCTTCAAGCGGCAGAACCATCCGCGTTCACCCTTGTCGTCAAATTAACGTGCCAATAGCGCGCAGGATGCGAGCAGCGCCGGCATCTAGCAAGTACTGTCCCAAATCGCGACCAATGGCAGCGGCGGCGGCCCGCGGACCCTGGCGGCTGGCGCGCACCTGCTCAAACCCATCCAAGCTCGCGACCAACCCTTCGAGGTGAACGTCTTGGTTCACGATCCGGGCGTGGCCCGCGATCGGCACCTGGCAACCGCCTTGCAGGGCCTCGTTGAGCGCGCGCTCGGCAGTCAGTGCATCACGCGCCCGTGCATCCTCCAGCGGCGCCAGCAACATTTCAATACGACGATCCCCGCAGCGGCATTCAATGCCAATAATGCCTTGACCAATCGCGGGCAACATCTGGTCGTGGTCAAAGTACTCGGTGATCTTGGCCGCGAGCCCCAGGCGATGCAAACCGGCAGCGGCCAGAACGATACCATCGAACTCTCGTTTGGCAACCTTGGCGAGACGAGTCGTCACGTTACCGCGCAGATCGAGCAACCGAAGATCGCGACGGCGCATGGCGAGCTGACTGCGGCGGCGCAGGCTGGAGGTCCCGACCACGGCGGCCGACGGCAGCGCGTTCAATCCATCATGGTTGGGTGCGACGAGACAATCGCGCGGATCTTCACGTTCGAGCACGCAGGGGATATGCAGCGTGGGCGGTAGCTCGACCGGCACATCCTTCATGGAATGAACGGCAATATCCGCCGCATTATCGAGCAGTGCCTGCTCAAGCTCCTTGATGAACAATCCTTTGCCGCCAATCTTCGCGAGCGGCGTATCGAGGATGCGGTCGCCGGCCGTCTTGATGATGATGAGTTCCACCGTAAGCGCGGGATCGAGCGCCCGCAAGCGGTCGCGCACGTGGTGCGCCTGCCATAACGCAAGACGGCTGCCGCGGGTGGCGATTCGAATGTGTGGTGGGTGATTCACGGGTAGTTGGTTTCGCCGCGACGCCGACGGTTCTGTTATGCGTGCGCCGTATGCTAAGGTGTCGCCCCATGCAGGGCAACCCGCCAAGATTCGCGTCATGACCGTCAAAATCGGGGTCATCATGGACCCCATCGCCGCGATCAATCCGAAAAAAGACACCACGCTCGCCTTGCTGCTGGCGGCGCAGCGCCGTGGTTGGGAACTCCATTACATGGAGCTCGGCGATCTGAGCTTGCGCGACGGCCATGCACTCGCCACCACGCGCCGCCTCCAGGTGCACGACGACGACCAGCATTGGTACGACTTCGACGGCGCACCCGCCAGGCTCGAACTCCGTGATCTCGACGCGATCCTGATGCGCAAGGATCCACCCTTCGATACCGAATATATTTTTGCCACTTACCTCCTCGAACGTGCGCAGATTGCCGGGACCTTGGTGGTCAATGACCCACGTGCCTTGCGCGATGCGAACGAGAAATTGTTCACCGCCTGGTTCGCAGACGTGTGTCCGCCAACTTTAGTCGCGCGACGGCACGCCGTGATCCGCGAGTTCCTGGCGGAATTTCAGGATATCGTGGTCAAACCACTCGACGGCATGGGCGGCTCCTCGGTGTTTCGCGTGCAGACCGGAGATGCCAATTCGAGTGTGATCCTGGAAACGCTGACCGCCTATGAATCGCGCTACTGCATGGCACAGAAATATTTGCCCGCCATCGTTGACGGCGACAAACGCGTGCTCGTGATCGATGGCTTGCCGGTGCCCTACGCGCTTGCCCGCATCCCGCAGGCCGGCGAGCTGCGCGGCAATCTGGCGGCGGGCGGACGCGGCGAAGGCCGTCCACTCACCGCGCGCGATCGCGAAATCTGCGCGCGCGTCGGTCCCAGTCTAAAAGCGCGTGGGCTACTGTTCGTGGGTCTCGATGTGATCGGCGATTTTTTGACCGAGATCAACGTGACGAGCCCGACCTGTGTGCGCGAACTCGAGGCGCAGTTCGAGATCCCAATCGCCGATCTTCTGATGGAAGCGATCGCCTCGAGGCTCGCCACCCGGAGCTGACGATTTGCATGCGCTGAGCTTGGAGCGGGCACCGTATCCCCTCGTCACGCCCAACGACCGCTTCGCACTCACGCTGTGCCTCGCGATCATCTTGCATGCGATGGTGGTGCTGGGCGTGAGTTTCGCACCCGAACCGCCCGCGCGTCTGCGCGCAGAAGGCCTGGAGGTCACCCTCGTGACGCTGAAGGCGCCGACCCCACCCAAAGATCCTGACCTGCTGGCTCAAATCAATGCGGAAGGGGGTGGCAGTTCGGATACCTTCGCGCGACCTGCAGCGCCGCTGGTCGCGCCCTTGCCCGCACTGACACCGGAAATCGCGGCGACTGCGGTGCCGAAACCACCGGTTGAGGTCAAAGATACCCCATTGCCACGGGCACCCATGGTACCGGCAATGGCACGGCAAGCCGTCACTCAGGCGGCGCTCAAACCAACTCCTACGCCGGAGAAATTGGTCAAACCGGCGCCAGTCGCGAAGTTGAAAAAGGTCGCGCCGCAGACCAACGTGACGCACGAAAAACCGGTGCCACACCCGACGGAGGCCGCCACGTCGGCCCCTGCCATCTCCGTCCCACAAAATCTACCAACTGCGCAGCAATTGATCACGCGCTCGTTCGCGATGGCGAGCCTGCATGCCGAGGTCCAGCAGAAACTTGAAACGAAGGCCAAACGCCCGCGCATGAAATTCGTGTCCGCCACCACCCAGGAATACAAATACGCCGCTTACATGGAGGCCTGGCGCATTAAAGTCGAGCGGATCGGCAATTTGAACTACCCCGACGAAGCACGTAAACACAAGTTGTCTGGCGCGTTGCTGCTCGATGTCGCCTTGAAACCCGATGGCAGCGTGCTCGAGATCATCGTGCGACGCTCGTCCGGTCAACGGGTGCTCGATGACGCTGCGGTGCGCATCGTGGCACTCGCCGGACCATTTGCGCCCTTCCCCCAGGATATCCGTCGGGAAGTCGATATCCTGCACGTGACCCGTACCTGGAAGTTTCTGACCAGCGAGGCGTTCCGCGCACAATGAAACAGGATACCTTGCAGCGTAATTGTGTTGCGCCTGGTCAAGCTGAGCTGCCCCAAATTCCTTGTCAGCGTCCGCATCCGCGAACCATACTAGGACCATGAGTACACTAGACCTCACCAATCAGTTTCTAATCGCAATGCCGTCGCTCGATGACCCCAACTTCGCGCGTACCGTGACCTATGTCTGCGCGCACAACGAGGAAGGTGCGATGGGGATCGTGCTGAATCGGCCGCTCAATATCGAGCTTGGCGAAGTACTGTCGCAGATGGAACTCGAATCGGACGATCCGGCCATCAATACCCGCATGGTGTTCCAGGGTGGACCGGTCCATCGCGATCGTGGCTTTATTATTCATCGACCTGCCCGGGATTGGGGCTCGACCATCCAGGTTACCGATGAGATTGCGATTTCCACTTCGCGCGAAATCCTAGCCGCGATCTCCAAAGGTACCGGACCCACCGATCTGTTCGTCGCGCTCGGCTACGCGGGTTGGGAGCCCGGACAACTCGAAGATGAGATCGCGCAGAACGCGTGGCTCTCGGGCCCTGCGAACCTACAGATCATCTTCCACGCCCCGCCGGAACAGCGCTGGAGCCGCGCTGCCGCGCATCTTGGTGTCGATCTGACGCGCCTCTCGAGTGAGGTGGGTCACGCGTGAGCGCCGCCCGCGCCGCCGACACCACGGTGCTCGGTTTCGACTACGGACAACGCCGAATCGGGGTGGCGGTCGGGCAGACCATCACGCGCACGGCGACCCCGCTCCAGACCTTACCCGCACTCGCTGGCCAGCCGAACTGGGCACAGGTGAGCGCACTCATCGCGACCTGGCAACCCGCGTGCCTGGTGGTCGGTATGCCCTCGACTGCGCACGGCGCGCCGCACCCATTGGCGCCCGCGATCACGCGTTTCGGCCGCCGCCTGCACGGCCGCTTTGGGTTGGCGGTCGAATATATCGACGAGCGTCTTTCCTCGCATGAAGCGGCAGCGTTGTGTCGTGGCAGCCACCAGGAGGTGGATGCGATGGCCGCGCGCTTGATTCTCGAGACCTGGCTGAACACTCCGCACCCGGATACGCCGCGCACGCCATGAAGCCAGCATTCGACATCGATGCCTTGCTCGCCGAATTGGCGGTCAATTTACGGCGTGTACTCGACGCCGAGGAGATCACGCAACCGGCGCTGGTCGGCATCCGTACCGGGGGCGTGTGGGTCGCGCGGCGCTTGCGCACCCTGCTAGGTCTGAGCGAGCCGCTGGGCGAACTCAATATCGCATTCTATCGCGATGACTTCAGTCGCATCGGTATTCATCCCACCGTAGCGCCGTCTAAACTGCCGTTCGAAGTCGACAATCGCGATCTGATCCTGGTCGACGATATTCTGTATACCGGTCGCACCGTGCGCGCGGCAATGAACGAGATCTTCGATTATGGGCGGCCCCGGTCGATCAGGCTCGTGGTATTGTTCGAGCGTAGTGGCCGCGAATTGCCGATCCAGGCCGATCTCGTCGGCGCGCATTTGCAGTTGAAACCACGTGAGCACGCGAAGCTGACGGGCCCCGAGGCACTTGCACTTGAGATCCATCGCGGGCGCTAACCCCTGCGTCTTCCCGGGCGGAGCGGCAGTCACCGCCGAAGCCCAGTGAAAACGAGGGCGCCTCGTCCCGGGATCCATCGACGCAGGGAAAGGGGTGCGGATTCCCGATCAGCGCGGCTTAGCGTGCTGGAATGAGAAGGTTCAATGCCGCCTGTGTTCTCGGGATCGAATCCCCTACAATGGCCGCTGATGCGCGCGGGCAATCTACAACTCGACTCTCACGGCCGACTCAAGCATTTCCTGGCCATTGAGGGACTATCCCGTCAATTGTTGACCCAAATCCTCGATAACGCAGAGCGCTTCGCGCCGGTTGGCGATCGCGCGGTCAAGAAAGTGCCCCTGCTGCGCGGCAAGACCGTTGCCAATCTGTTTTTCGAACCGAGTACCCGCACGCGGACAACGTTCGATCTCGCCGCCAAACGACTGTCGGCCGATGTGCTGAACCTGAACATCGAGGCGAGTGCCACCAGGAAAGGCGAATCCCTCGGCGATACGCTGCGCAATCTCGAGGCCATGCAATGCGATATGTTCGTGGTGCGCCATCAGGCCAGCGGCGCGGCGGAATTCATCGCGCGCCAGGTTGCGCCGCATATCAGCGTGATCAACGGCGGCGATGGGCGTCACGAACATCCCACGCAGGCCATGCTCGATGTCTTCACGATTCGTCGCTTAAAACACCGTTTCGATCACTTGAAGGTGGCTATCGTGGGCGACGTCGCGCACTCGCGAGTAGCACGCTCTGAAATTCATGCCTTGCGCATCCTCGGCGTGCCTGACATCCGGGTGGTCGGTCCGAAGACTTTGATCCCTATTGGGATCGAGGCGATGGGCGTCACGGTACACCACGCGCTGGACGCCGGGATCAAGGGCGCGGATGTGGTGATCATGTTGCGGCTCCAGCAGGAGCGCATGCAAAGCGCGCTGCTGCCGAGTGCGCATGAATATTTCCGCGAATACGGGCTGACCGCCGCCCGCCTCAAGCTCGCCGCGAAGGATGCGATCGTGATGCATCCGGGGCCCATCAATCGAGGCGTCGAAATCGATAGCGCGGTGGCCGACGGCGGTCAATCGGTGATCCTGCAGCAGGTGACCTACGGCATCGCGGTGCGCATGGCGGTGATGTCGATGGTGATGGGCACTCAGTCCTTGACGCAAGGGGGTGCAGATGGGGATTAGACTGATCGGCGGGCGCGCACTCGATCCGGCATCCGAGTTGGATGAGGTCGCCGATATTTATCTGGAAGACGGGGTGATTGCCAGCGTCGGGCGCGCACCGCGCGGTTTCAAGGCGCAGCGCGAGATAGTCGTCGCCGGATGTGTGGTGGCACCGGGTCTGGTTGATCTCGGCAGCCGGTTACGCGAGCCCGGTTTTGAGCACAAAGCGACCATCGCCAGCGAATCCCGCGCCGCGGTGCGCGGTGGCGTCACAACTTTGTGTGCCGCGCCCGATACGCACCCGATTCTGGATACACCCGCAGTCGTCGAGCAGATTCGTCAATGCGCGCGTGCCGCGCGCGGCGCGCGCATCCAGTGTTTGGGCGCATTGACCGTAGGTCTGGCCGGCGAGGTGCTGGCCGAAATGCATGCCTTGAAGGCGGCTGGCTGCGTGGCCGTGACCAATCTCGAACGCACGATCAAGGACACCTCAGTACTCAAGCATGCGCTGGCCTACGCCGCGAGTGCGAATCTCACGGTGTTCCTGCACAGTGAGGATTACTGGTTGGGGCGTCAGGGCCACATGCACGAGGGCGCGACCAGCACGCGCCTCGGCGTGCCGGGGATTTCACGCGCGGCCGAAATCATCGGCCTGCATCGAGACCTCACGCTGATCGCCGAAACTGGTGTGCGCGCGCATCTTTGCCGAATCACAACTGGCGAGGCGCTGAAATCGATCGCGGAGGCGCGACGCGCGAAACTCCCAGTCACCGCCGACACCAGCGTCCTGAATCTACTGTATACCGATGAGGATGCCGGGGAGTTCGACGCGAATTTTCATGTGCGTCCGCCGCTGCGCGCTCCGCGCGATCGCACAGCCCTACAAAAGGGGGTCAAACGCGGCACGTTGGACGCGATCGGTGCCTATCACGAACCCCATGATGCCGATGCCAAGGCAGCGCCGTTTGCGCTTACCGACCCGGGCGCATCGACCCTCGATACGTTCCTGAGTGCCCTGCTTGGCCTCGTCGCCAAGGGTGTGTTCGATCTCCGGACGGCGTTGCGCGCAGCGAGTCTTGCGCCGAACCAGATTCTGGGCCTGCCGGGCGGTCGGCTCGCCGTGGGTGCGCCGGCAGATCTCTGCGTGTTCGATCCGGCGACGATCTGGGAGGTGACCCCGGCGACGCTCATGAGTCAGGGCAAGAACAATCCTTTGCTGGGCGCACGCCTGACCGGCCAGAACAAACTCACGTTGGTGGGCGGCAACGTTGTGTACGACGCGCTCGGGAAAACCCGGTGAGCGCCGCCTTCGATCACTCGCATCGCGGCACCATCCTGCTCGAAGACGCGGAAGTGTTGGGCGTGACGCAGCATGCCGGTGCGCAAACGATCATGCGTCTGCACGCGCCAGAGATCGCGGCGCGTTGCGAACCCGGGGTGTTCGTGCATCTGCGCTGCGAGCCAACGCTGCTGATGCGCCGGCCGATGTCGGTGATGCGCGCCACGGCACGCGGCACCCTCGAGATTTTATTCAAGGCGACTGGGATCGGTACAGCAGCGCTCGCGCGGCGCGCCGTCGGTGACAAGATAAGCCTGCTCGGGCCTATCGGCCGACCGTTCAAACTCGCCGGTTTTCGCGCGCATCCCTTGCTGATTGGGGGCGGCGTCGGCATTCCTCCCATGGTTTATCTCGCGGAACATCTGCGCCATATCACCGGCGTGCAGCCGCTGGTGTTGATGGGCTCTGAAGTGCCGTTCCCGTTCACTACCCGTCCGTCGCAGATCATGGTGCCGGGCATGCCGGCACCTGTGATCGCGGCGATGCCGTTGTTCGAGGACTGGGGCATCGCGAGCCGGCTCGCCAGTCAGCATGACTATCCAGGCTGTTTCGAAGGGTTCGTGACCGATCTCGCCGCACAGTGGATTGAACATAGCGGGGCGGCGCGCGACGATATCGAGATCTTCGCGTGTGGTCCAACGCTGATGCTGAAAGCCGTGCAGAAACTCGCCGCGCGATTCGGCCTGCCGGCGCAGATTTCCCTCGAAGAGTACATGGCATGCGCCGTCGGCGGCTGTGCCGGCTGTACGGTGCGAATCGAAACGCCGACCGGGCCCGCCATGCGGCGCGTGTGCGTGGATGGTCCGGTGTTCGACGCCGCCAGTGTGGTGTTCGGGTAGACGCACGGCCCGCAAGGGCTCCGGCAGGCGGCTGCGCCTGGAATCACCGCGTTAATTGGTTCTCAGGCCACGTTTTTTGCTAGGCTGCGGCCTAGTGCCCACCCAACGACTCAGGAGCCTTCCATGGAACTCGGATTTTTCATCATGCCCTCGCATCCCCCGGAACGTCCGCTCTTCGAAGGTCATGAATGGGACCTGCAGGCCCTGCGTTGGGCCGATGAATTCGGTTATCAGGAGGCATGGATCGGCGAACATCACACCTGTCCCTGGGAGCCGAATCCGGCGCCTGATTTACTGGTCGCGCAGTCGCTGCGCGAAACCAAGCGCATGCGCATCGGCACCGGCGGTTTTCTGTTGCCTTATCACCATCCGGCGGAGCTCGCGAATCGTGCCGCAATGCTCGATCACATGAGTCAAGGTCGATTCAATTTCGGGATCGCCGCCAGCGGCCTCCCCAGTGACTGGGCGATGTTCAATGTCGATGGGATGGCCGGTGAACACCGCACGATGTTGAAGGAAGCGCTCGATATCATCCTGCGCCTGTGGAGCGACGAAGAAGAGTATGAGCACAAGGGCAAGTACTGGACGGTGCGCAAGCCGGCGCCGAACGTGCATGGCACCTTACGCCCGCATCTGAAACCGCTGCAGAAGCCCTACCCACCGATTAGCCTGTCCGGCTTGAGCGCGAAATCCGACACCCTTCGCCTGTGCGGGGAGCGCGGTTTCATTCCGATGAGCTTGAATCTGAACACCGGTTACGTGCGCGGCCACTGGGACTCAGTGGTCGCCGGTGCCGAGTCCGTGGGTCGGGTGGCCGATCGAAATCTGTGGCGCGTGATTCGCGAAGTGTGCGTGGCGGAAACCGAAGCCGCAGCCTGGAAGCTTGCCGTTCACGGCGGGTTGGGACGCCTCTGGAATGAACACCTGCTGCCGCTGTTTCGGGATTTCAACTACTTGCCGTTCCTGAAACACGACCAAGCGGTCCCTGATAGCGACGTGACCGTCGAATATCTCGCGCAACACAACTGGCTGATCGGCACCCCCGCGACGGTGGCGGAGAAAATCGAAGCGACACACCACCAGCTCGGCGGGTTTGGAACACTCGTGATGCTCGGCACCGATTACATCGACCACGCCGAGGCCTGGCGTGACTCGATGCAGATGATCGCGCAGGAAGTGATGCCGAAGGTGAAGGGGCTGAAGGCTTAAACTTGAGCCACCGACCGATCGAGGTATCGCTCGCAGAAGTGTGAGGACCGTTGAGAAATCGGATCCCCCTCGATCCCGGTCAATGATCAGACTGAAAAATCAGGCTTGCCGCACACGCTCTCGGTGACTCTCTAGACGACCGGGAATAGAACAATGCGCCTGCGTGAAGGGAGGATCTCGTATGTCCAGCCCCTCGAAAGGAAAAAGACCATGATTCAGAAAATTGTCATTGCCGGCTCAGGTTTCGCTGGCATGTGGTCGGCGCTTTCAGCTGCTCGCGCCGTGTCGCTGGCCGGTAAGGAGAGCGAAGTAGAAATCACGGTCGTCTCGCCAACCCCCAACCTCCACATCCGCCCGCGTCTCTATGAGACCGTGTTTGAGGAGATGTCGCCAGACATCGCACCACTACTTGCAGCAGTGGGTGTTCGTCATCTTGCCGGTACCGTAGAGACGGTTCACGCCAAGCGACATGCAGTTGAGGTAATGGGCAATGACGGCAAACGTATCACCCTGCCCTATGATCGCTTCGTGCTTGCGACCGGTAGTCGGCTGTTTCTCCCTGACGTGCCGGGACTCAAGGAACACAGCTTCAACGTCGATCAGCTGTCGAGCGCCATCACGCTAGATACGCACCTGAGGGCGCTTGCCCACAAACCTGAGACGATTGCCCGCAACACGGTCGTGGTCGCCGGGGGTGGATTCACTGGCATCGAGACGGTGACCGAGATGCCGCGCCGGCTCCGCAAAATCTTTGGCCCGCACGCAAAGATCCGCGTTGTGGTGCTCGAACAGGCATCAGCCATCGGTCCCGACCTCGGCCCAACACCACGCCCGTTAATCGAAGAGGCTTTGGCCGAATGTGGGGTCGAAGTGATGATCTCGACCGGTGCCGCGGCGATCGACGCAGACGGTGTCACCACCTCGACCGGCGAGCGGATCG
>JAYTEX010000025.1:0-11190 GCA_043734785.1 Pseudomonadota bacterium
GTCCCTTGCGCAGGTAGTTTCGGAACCCGTCCGAGGTCGGCTCCAACACGGCGAACGAGTCCACATCGGTCTGCTCTTGTGAAGCATCCGTGCGACCCGGCGAGAAGGGAACTGACACCTCGGCTCCGGCCTTCTGTGCAGCCGCCTCGACGGCTGCACAGCCGCCCAGCACGATCAAGTCGGCCAACGAGACCTTTTTGCCGCCTGACTGTGAGTCATTGAAGTTTTTCTGGATTGTTTCCAACGCCTCAAGCACCTTCGCCAGTTCGGCTGGCTGGTTGACTTCCCAAAATTTTTGCGGCGCGAGGCGAATGCGCGCGCCGTTCGCCCCACCGCGCTTGTCGCTGCCGCGGAACGTTGCTGCCGAAGCCCAGGCCGCCGAGACCAGTTGGGAGATGGATAGCCCGGATGCGAGAACCTTGGCCTTCAGAGCCGCAATGTCCTGCTCGCCGATCAAGGGATGATCCACCGCAGGGACGGGGTCTTGAAACAGCTGCGTCTCCGCAGGAACGAGCGGGCCAAGATAGCGCGACAAGGGACCCATATCGCGGTGTGTCAGCTTGTACCAAGCCTTCGCAAACGTGTCTGCGAGCTGTTGCGGATTCGCATGGAAGCGCCTGGAAATCTTCTCGTAGGCCGGATCAACCCTCAGGGCGAGATCCGCCGTGGACATCATCGGCGCGTGCCGCTTCGATGGATCGTGTGCATCCGGCACCGTACCCGCTCCGGCGCCGCCCTTCGGCGTCCACTGGTGCGCGCCGGCAGGGCTCTTCGTCAGTTCCCACTCGTGGCCGAACAGTGTGTCGAAGTAGCTGTTATCCCACGCCACCGGGGTAGGGGTCCATGCGCCCTCCAATCCGCTGGTGATCGTGTGGATGCCTTTGCCGCCGCCAAAGGAGTTTTTCCAGCCGAAGCCTTGCTCTTCGATGCCGGCGCCCTCGGGCTCGGCGGCCACATACTGGCCCGGATCGGCCGCACCATGGCATTTGCCGAAGGTGTGTCCACCGGCAACGAGCGCAACGGTTTCCTCGTCATTCATCGCCATGCGAGCGAACGTCTCCCGAATATCTCGTGCCGAAGCGAGCGGATCGGGGTTGGCGTTCGGCCCCTGCGGGTTTACGTAGATCAGGCCCATCTGAACAGCGGCGAGAGGGTTCGCCAGCTGACGATCGCCGCTGTAGCGCTCGTCGCCCATCCACTCCACCTCAGCACCCCAAAAAATGTCCTCGCCCGGTTCCCAGACATCCTGGCGCCCACCGGCAAAACCGAAGGTTTTGAATCCCATCGAATCCAGGGCGACGTTGCCAGTCAAAATAATCAGATCAGCCCAGGAGATTTTGCGGCCGTACTTCTGCTTGATCGGCCAGAGCAAGCGGCGAGCCTTGTCGAGGTTGCCGTTATCCGGCCAGCTGTTCAGGGGCGCAAATCGCTGTGTGCCGAAGCCCGCGCCGCCGCGACCATCGGCGATGCGGTAGGTGCCTGCGCTATGCCACGCCATGCGAATGAAGAACGGCCCATAGTGGCCATAGTCTGCAGGCCACCAATCCTGGGAATCCGTCATCAAAGCGTGGAGGTCTGCGACCACGGAGTGCAAGTCGAGGCTGTTGAACTCCTCGGCGTAGTTGAACTCCTTGCCCATGGGATCAGACCGCTCAGAGTGCTGCTGCAAGATTTTCAGGTTCAGCTGATTGGGCCACCAGTCTGCGTTCGTTCGGCCACCAGCGGTTGTGTGCTTGCGAGCACTGCTCGGGAACGGACATTTTGTTTCGCTCGACATGGTTCTCTCCTTTTTAAGGATGCGATTTCTGGCTACACCGAGTCTAGAGTTGGGGCATCGATCGATCAATGAAATATTTTTATGCCGTGAAGGTCATCACTCATGCCGCGAGCGCGGGGATGCGCAGGAGCGGCCAGCTAAACGCCACAAGGCGCTTCGCGCAGCCGACTCGACCAGGCGGTCCTGAACCAGCGCCTGGAAGGGGCGGTTTCCTACGACCACATCGAGTGATCCTCAAGCACTGCCTGCGAACAACGGCGTCGATGCAATCGTCAAAGGTTGGACGGGCCACATCGACGCAACATCGCTTCTGCGGATTGAACCGCTCGCAAAGGTGGTCGGTGAAAACCCCGCCATCGCCTGGGCGAGGTGGTTGACTTCCTGCGCGAGCAGGCGGGTGCCGTCGACAAACCGATATTCATCGATTGCCGGTCCGAATGAGGCGAATTCGAATCCGATATTAAGCGTGTCCTGCGTGCCGCAAATACCCACCTCAAACCCGCCAAACACGCGCTTGAAGGTGAGGTCGCGCGCAGCCAGACCTGCGCCAAATTCAATCACATCGTAATCCTGGCGGGAGAACTCGAGGATACGATCACGACCTGTCCCACGTTCGAATCGATAGACATCGTTGCCGGGACCACCCACCAACAGATCATCACCGGTTCCTCCAGACAGCCGATCATTGCCGACGCCGCCAAAGAGCTTATCGTTGCCCGGCCCGCCGTCCAGCGTATCGTGCCCACCATCACCGTAGAGCAAATCGTTGCCTGCTTCACCGCGGACGGTATCGTCACCCGCCAGCGCGGCAATTCTATCGGGCCCTGCGGTGCCGACCAGCCAATCTGAGCCTGGGGTCGGGCGGTTGATCGGCAGCGCTGAAACGTTGAGCGAAAGCGCAGCCTGAGCCGTTGCTCCCACGAGATCATAGGCCAGGAAATTCAATGTGATGGCGCCAACGTCCGAGGCCCCAGGTGTGCCGCGTAAGGTGCCGCTCGCCGCATCGAACGTGAGCCAGGTGGGTAAAGTGTCGCGCATGGTCACGTGCAACTGCTCGAAGGGATCCGGATCGGTGAATAGCGCAGCTGGCAAAGTGAAACTGAACGGCGAGCCTTCGCGCGCCGTCGCAGGGGTAAGGGCCAGTGCCGCGACCGGCGCGCGGTTGATCAAAGTCAGCGCATCAAGGGTCTGGCCATCGGCAAACCGAAACTGTTCAATGCGGGACGAGAGTCCACGATACCAGCCATCGATCCGTACTGACTGTTCCTGCATGGTGATGATCAGCGCCTCGCCGTCGCTCGCGTAGTGCAGATCCTCCACCGCGATACCGGCGCCCCAATGGATGACATCGCTGCCGCTGTCGTCCTGAACCAGATCCACGCCACTCCCAAAGTCGATCGCATAGAGATCGTTGCCGGCACCTCCGCGCAAGCTATCGTCGCCCTGCCCACCTGCCAGCCGATCGTCGCCATTACCGCCATTGATCCGATCACGCACATTCGTGCCAGTCAGGTCGTCGTTGAAAGCGGTGCCATCAATATCGAAGCCACGCGCGATCAGCGTCTCATAGGACCAGCGAGTCCCATCCAGGAACTCGATCGTGTCGATCGTGCGCGGGCCGCCAAGCACGTTATCGTAGTCCACATTCTCAAGATGAATCACCGGGAACTCGGCGCCAAAGTCCAATGCCACCGAGCCCTTGCGGATCCAGATAGAACCCCCCGCACTGGCATTGAGATACAGCGTGTTGTGGCCCCTCTCGTCTTCGATATGCAGTTCGTAGAGCCCCGAAGGCTCGCGTCCCGCGACCTCGTAGCGATCGTTGCCCGGTCCGCCCGCAGTACGATGACGGCCACGCTCGGCCTTGAAACTTATTACATCGTTGCCCGAGCCGAGGAAGGTCGTGCTACCGATTGAACTTTGGCCGATGAACAGCCGATCGTGACCGGCCCCCGCAAAGACCGGACCAGTCTCGGTATCCGGAACGTGGATGATGTCATCCCCCGGCGTGTGATAAGTCGCCGCAGTCCCAAAATTCTCTCGCCCATAGATGATGTAGCTGCCGACCGGTTCAAGCGGGCTGCCAATGAGTGCATCGGCAAAACCATCGCCGTTGACATCGCCGAGTGGCGCCGCGAATTTTGGCGCGCCGACCCCGGCAGTGACCCCGGGGATCGCGGCAAGCAGGCCATTGATGCCATTGAAGTCACTCAGCGCAAGCGGACTGTGGCGGATCTCGCGTGTGCCGAACACGAGCGCAACGAATGCTGCTTGTTCCTCGAACAGGTAGGGCGAGCTACCGATTGCAAAATCGGCGAGGGCATCGCCGTTCAGATCGCCCAGCGCGATGACATTCGTCCCCCAGCTCGCGTATAGCAAGGCCTGTTCAGCTCGATAACCCGGCAATCCCGGGTAGGGCAGAAAATCGATCGCGAAACCGCGATCACCCCCCAGCTGATCAATGTCGAGCACCGCGGCCCTATCGGCGACCCCATAGATGACCCACCCACGTCCCTCGTCCAGCACGCCAAAATAGTCTTCGCGCTGATCGCCGTTGAAGTCTCCTAGCGCCCGAAATATAGCCGGATCGATCCCTTCACCACTCGCCGTGCGGAGCAGCGGTAGACTTGAGCCCGGGGCTGGCAGCGAGAACCTCTCTGCCAGCGGGAGCTGCGCGTAATCGACCACCGGCGCGTAGAGTCCGCGCTGCCCGAGCAGGATCCGCGTGCCGAGCTTTACGTCAGCCACGCCATCCTGATTGAAATCACCGCGCGTTGGCGTGTAGGACACGAAGCCGAACGCTTCCGGTGCCAGGTCGGTGGCGGCATAGTTGGATAGCGAGAAGCCGTTGTAGCCGTTCAAGTTGGGGCGCGTGTAGTCGACGCCGAACCCTTCGCGGCGACCGAACACGATACGACCTGCATCGGGTTCGAATACATCATCGATACTGTCGGCATTGAGATCGCCCACCCCCATCAGATAGGGTGATTGCGTGTGGCGACCGAACCGCGCGACCCAGCTGCCAAGATTGGTCGGTAACAAAGCAGGCTCAAAAATCGCGACTGCGTTCACCCCAAGCGTTGGCAGCACATCAATCGCGAAACGATCGACCGCCGCCTGACCACGCAGGTCGTGCACCGTAATATCGATTTCGAAAGTCCCGGCTGCGATCGGCGTGCCGGTGAACGTGCGGGTTTCGACATCGTAGCTAAGCCAAGCCGGCAGGATAGTGCCGTTGCTGCCAGAAACGGCTTCGCTCAACACCTCTCCGGGAAAGAGATCGACGAACTGCCCGAGCGGCAAGGAATAGCGAAAAGGGGTCGCGATAAACCCAGCCTGCACGCTCGCGGGATGGAGCACGCGCGGTGCCGGATCGACCAGTTGCGCATAACGCGCGTCGAATTCCGCAGCGCTCAACACCAGACCATCGTCGAACACGAAGCGCGCGATATGCCCAGGCGTGACGACGATAGTCGCGGCGCCAGTGCTCAACACATAACGGCCATCGCGTGCAGTGACTGCGAGATCCTGCAGGCTCACGCCCGGTGCGAACTGCAAGGTATTCGCCCCCTGCGCGTCTTGCACTTCGATCTCCTCGGACGCCGCGATGACATAGCGATCGTTGCCAATACCCGCGTTTACCTTGCCGCGTGTGGCGGTGATCATCACTAAGTCATCGCCGGCGGATCCGACGGGGGCCGAAGTCTCGTTGGTGAATGTCCATAGTTGCCCCGCCAGCGCCGGCTGCAGAAAATTCGCACGCGACAGGTATCCTCGCTCGCCGAAGCGGAGATAGTCGATGCCGCCCTCCTCGCGCCAGCTGCGAATGCGAACCTGCTGAGCGTCGCCCAGGTGCATCATGAGATCGGCCCCAAACTCCGTCATCTGGATCGCTGTCAGTTCAGGATGACCGAGCAACCACAGACCGTTGTCACCGCTGGGATCGATGATTTCATCCATGCCATCGCCGGGTCGATAGAGATAAAGATCGTTGCCGCTTTCTCCGTACAACAAATCAGCACCCAGATCGCCGCTCAAAACATCGTTGTGACTGCCGCCCTGCAGCACATCATCGCCGGCGCCACCGAAGAGTGCATCACTGCCTTCTCCGCCCTGCAATTGGTCGTGACCGGCGTCACCTAAAAGCGCATCGTCACCGGCCCCACCCAGCAATACGTCGTCGCCGGCGCCGCCGAGCAGGCCGTCGTTGCCGTCCTCACCCAGCAGCACATCACTGCCCGCGCCGCCGTCGAGTTCGTCATTCTCCGTGCCACCCAACAATGCATCCGCGCCGTCACCACCTTCCAGCGCATCCATGCCATCATCGCCATAGAGGACATCCGCGCCCGCGTCGCCCTGCAGGCGATCCGCACCTGGGCCACCGTGTAGTCGATCATCACCCGCGCCGCCGCGCAGCCAATCATCTCCATCCGGCTGATGGCTTTCGTCTCCGCCGTGGCCAACGATGACATCCGCGTCATCGCCGCCCTCAATAACATCCGCGCCTCCACCGCCGCGTAGATGATCGACACCACTGCCCCCAAAGAGGTGATCGGCGCCGTCCGCGCCAGCCATGACGTCGTCGTCCGCACCCCCATCCAGCGTATCGTCACCCGCGCTGCCGAGCAGATAATCGTTGCCGCCTTCGCCATAGAGAACATCCCCGTCAGTGTCACGCGGGGCGAACAACTCGCCAGCGTTGGAAACCGAGATCCCGCGCAGCCGTAGGTTGCGAGGATCTCTGACGGTGCCGGCCAAGGGATGGGGCAGAAATTCCAAGCTCCAGGTCTTCAGCGCACCGCTGACCGCGCCGCTTCCACTGAGAAAATCATTGCCCGGCCCGCCCAGCAAGACGTCGTGGCCGCTGCCGCCAAACAACAGATCGTTGCCTGTATCGGGACCGCCCATTAACACGTCATTGTCTCGATTGCCGCTCAGCACATCGGCATCGGCACCGCCTTCGATAATGTCATTGCCATCCTCACCGAACAGACCATCGCGACCGGCCTCGCCGTAGAGTTCGTCGGCGCCGGCGTCTCCCACGAGATGATCGCTGCCCTCTCCACCAAAGATCAAATCGTCTTCCTCATGACCATAGACCTGATCGTCACCCGCCAGTGCCCGCACCAGATCGCGCCCCGCCGTGCCGTGCAGCCGATCATCCCCTGCGGTGCCGGTCTGCAAGGCGCGTTCCGGGATCGGCGCATCTGCACCCTGGAGAGTGATCCCGAGTACGCCATCTTCGAAATCGTCGATCACCACGCCGGCAACGCGCAAGGTCCGCGTCGCCGGCGTGTGGAGATACCATAACGCTGGGAGCGCCACGGACTGGTAGAGACTCAGCGCGTCCGATTTGAAGTGGGTGCGCAACGCCTGCCCGCTTGCGCGATAAATGTTCCCTTCAAGCACCACACTGAGTTCACCATCACGATCCCGAATGCGATCACCGCTGCCGGCCAAATAGTGATCGATGCCGGCCCCGCCCTGCAAATCATCCGCCGCCATATCCTCTGGGTTCGCGAGGGTTCCGCCGTACAGCCAGTCATCCCCTTGGCCGCCCCATAAGGTGTCGCGGCCAGTGCCCCCCTGCAGGCGATCGTGGCCAATCCCGCCATCCAGCACATCCGCACTGTCCTGCCCAAACAGGTCATCGTCGCCCGCTTCTCCGTACAGATGATCGCGCAGGCCAGATCCGGGCTGCATATCCTTGTCGTCGCTGCCGAACCACACGCTACGCGTTGGCATGCGGTTCACTGCGGCACCGAAGGGATGGACCTCTACGGCCGTGATTTGCAAGGTGTCGTCGCGCGCCAGATCCTGCACCTTGAACGGCAACGGACCGTGCACCTCATCGACCTGATCGTTCTGGCGGCGCCGAATTTCTGCCTCGAGGTAGGCGGCGCGATCAGCGAGATAATCTGGACTAAAGCGCTCGCGTGCGAGTGCTGGCTGATCTGCGTAGAGGGCCTCCTCGCCTTGCAGTACGAATGGATTGAGTTCAACCAAGGCATAGCGATAGGCAGCAGCGATCTCGGCCCGCTCGACAAGCTCACTCACGGAGACCCCTACTAGGGATTCGAGCACGCGCTGTGGCTCGGCGCTTGCGGTGCCTTCGATTGCAAGGATCCTCGCGTGGATCGCGCTGCGCCGATTAAAGGTGCCCGGCACATCCGATTCGCTCGGATAGCCGATGATCCCCGCGGCAACCGGCGCCAGCGATGCGTCGTGTTGGTGGAAAGCCTTGTCTATTGCACCCACCAGGTGTTCCAAACTGGACTCGGGCTGATTTGACGCGGCATCAATCAACGCCTCGATCTGCCGGCCTTGCAGGGTTGGATTCAGCTTCTCCAACAGCGCATAGACCGCGAGACTGTCCATGATCTGGTCCATGCTGTGGCTGTTCATCTCGGTGCGGAGCGCACGCACTGGTGCCGGTGCCCGCCCCGACGCCCTGCCCGCCACGAGGGCGACATCGTCAGCGGGCGCACTGTCTTCGCTCACATAGTTGAACAGCCGCGCGGCCACCTGTGAAAAACTGGTCGCCGGTGCTGCCCCCGGCAGATACGCCGCAAATAGTGAGTTAATGAGCCGCTCCGTCAATTGTTGAGCGTTGGTGAAGCCGTCGCTCACGAAGGGCTTGATGGGGGAATTCGGAGACAGCCCTTCGAGGAGCTCGATGAGCCCGCCGGGGATGAATTGCGCGATCGCCGGATCAAAGTTGGCAGTATTGAAGATGACGGCGTCCTGAAACACCCCCGGAAACAGCCGCAGTGCGAGTGCCGCCAAATGCCCGCCTAGCGAATGCCCGGTGACCGTGATCTGATCACTCGCCTGGAGCACCCCTTCGCCGCGCCCCGTGTAGCGCGGCTGAAACCAGTAGTGCACGACCTTGCGGTCGACCGTGTCCTCCCGCCCTTTGAGCAAGGTCGTCGTAATGCTCGGCAAATCGGCAGGCGCGCTTTCAGTCACGCGCAGTTCAAGTTGCAGCACGCTGTTATCACCGCTCGGCGCGCGCAGCCGCTGCACGTAATTGAACAGGGAGGTCGCCTGCGAGAGGCTCATCCCAATCAGACCCATTTCCAGTAGATCGGCCTGGATGGCATCAAGATATACCTGAGTGTCGTTCGGTTCAGTGCCGCGTATGGCAAGCACTTTCTGATCGCCGTTGGCGAAAACGTTGGCGGCGAAGCCGGTGGCATCGGAGGGGTGGAAGCTGGGGATGGTCCAGGGGGAGCCTGAGGCTGCGCCTAATTTCTCGTCAATAACGGAGCTTGGAACAATGGATCTATCCTGAATTGCCAAACCGATGTCTAAAGTGCTGCCGGAATTGAAGATATCCCACACAACATACGAAGCATCCGAAAACAACGAATATTTGTATAGCTCTTGAAAATTCATGTGCCACTCCTTGGCTTTTTAAGTCCGTCCCTGATTCACACTAAACTCAAAAAATGAGACTTTGAACATCACTGTTTCCGGTAGCGCTCATTGTCGTGCACTGTTTGCAGTGCATACTCTTCCGCTTGCTACTAGCGCGCCTGCGCACTTCCCAGGAGCACACTACTCTGGGCTATCACAAAGAAATCAAGCTCGCTTTGGCTTTATGACTGCCTTTACGAAACTCGTGCCACCAAAAATTTCTTTGCCGCCTGACTGCATTGGTGGACCTTCCCAGCAAACCGGCGGAATGAACTTGAAGCCGGCGTCAATAAACCGAGCGGCCCAACCCCTGAATATATGAAAGTACGTAATATCAGCAAGGGTCGATCCAGACCTACGATTCAGGATCAGTTGTTTGCTCTTTTCGAGATGGCTAGAAATTGGCTGGTGAGACTCAATTCTGTATTCAAATAGACTCTCCGGAGCCTCTATCTGCTCTTTGATCAATCTGTTTTCACTGAGATGTACCCTAAAGTGTTTCCCAAGCACATCCGTATACTCAAGCCATTTGAACCCGTACTTCGTCCAATAGTGAATATCTCGGAGCCCATAAATCCCCTCCGCTTCCACCGTCTCATAAACATGCAGCCCCGCTTCGGTCGTACACAGATGCTCGGCCTCTCGCGCGATTTTCACGACATCGTAGTAGGCGATGAACACGAATCCCGCGAGTAGTGCTGGGACGAGCGCGGCCTGCAGCCACCACTGGAGACGCCGGATGAGCAGCCAGTACAGGATCGGAAGCACGAGCAGGCCAAACAGAAAAATCAGCAATTCGGGACCGAAGTAGGTAAAAAAATAGTCTGCCGTAGCACCGAGCTGTGACAATCCGTAGGCTTTGATCTTTGGCCCAAGTGTCGGATAGAGCGACCACCAGGCGATCATCCAGACCCCACATGCCAGCAGCGCAGGAACGCGTTTTGTCATCGTGCCATCCTCCTAACCAAGGTGTGCAGCCACCGGTTGTCTCTAGCGCACCACGTTCGACCATGCCAGACCGCTCATGCGGTACTTCGCCCGACGGCGCGGCTTACGGTGGCATAATGCACCCCAAAATGCGTCGCGATCTGCTTCAACGAATAATGACCCGTGGCATAGGCGTGGCGCATCGCAGTGTTGCGATCTGAAATATTGGCGACCACCCCCGTGAGCGGGGGCGTGGTGCCGCGCTCACGGCGCGGAATCTCGGTGGAATCGCCGCAGCGCCACCCGTGCGATGGCAGAAAGCCGGTGTCGCGCAGGATGGCCGCAATGGGCTGCGGCCCCCCGAAGAGCGGACTCGTGTCTGCCAGTGCTATATACCGACGCAGCGCTTCCTGGGCAGAGACACCGGCCTCCGGCACGGCACGCAGGACGTCTTCTACCGCTAACCAATCGCGCGCGCCCGATGCGCCTAACATCGCGTGATAGCTGCTCCAGCGCCAATGTTCGGGCGCTGCCGCGAGTCCGCCGGTGACGGGGAGCCGCAGCACTTCCCGGCAGGCGCGTAGCAGGTGGCGATCCCGCTCGAACGGCATGGCCTGATAGCGCCCGGCGAACAGGTGGCCATCGATCAGGTGGCGCCGGTTGTAGGCTTGTGAGTACACCCCATTTAACTGCCGCACGCCACGCGCAAGATTGGGCTCGGCAGTTCCAAGCACCAGCACATAGCGGGCGGGCAACAGGCAATAGGCGTAACATCGGTAGCGATACCGGTGGCAGACCTCGCCCAGAATGGCGAGAAAGCGCCAGTAGTCAGGCTCGTCACGGAACAGCACATCGCGCCGATCCGCGCGCGCCGTTAGATAGTAATGTGCACCGGCATATTCGATTCGCAGCGGTCTGGCCATGGCTCCTCCTTGAACCATTTGCGACGACAAGGGACTCAACAGTGCCCCGAGTCACCATCCAGCGCAAGAGGGTTGTGGCAAGGCAAGACCTGACCCCGCCGGACGACCACCGAAAATGGGATTCTCCCATCGGTTTCTCAGTCT
>JAYTEX010000026.1:0-8078 GCA_043734785.1 Pseudomonadota bacterium
CACAGATACGAAACCCGATCACGTAGGTTGGGGTGAGCCTGCGAAGCCCAACAGTGAGTAGACCAGCTCGCGCGGATACTCGGATTCGCGACAACTCGCCTGACACAGGGGGGCACTCGGTGGATCATTGATGTTGGGGTTCGCGGCGCTCACCCCAACCTACCTTGAACACGCTGCCCGCATGCGCTTTGGCGGCGATTGAAGCGATTTTTTCAGGGACGACTAATTAACCCGTAATCACCTGCGTCACCAACGCCTGCGCCTCGGCCTGAATCAGGCGCAGGTGGGCTTCATCGCGGAAACTCTCGGCGTATATCTTGTACACATTTTCGGTCCCCGACGGTCGCGCCGCAAACCAGCCCTGATCAGTCGTGACTTTAAGTCCGCCGATCGCGGCGTGATTCCCGGGCGCGGTCGTCATCACGCGGGTAATCAGATCACCCGCCAGACGCTCCGCGGTGATCGCGGCAGCGGATAATTGCTTCAGGCGCGCTTTCTGTGCTGGGGTCGCCGGCGCATCAATACGGGCGTAGCACGGCGCGCCAAATTCAGTGACCAACGCTGCATAACAGGCCGCCGGATCGCGGCCCAGCCGCGCGGTGATCTCAGTCGCCAGTAAGGCCAACAGGATGCCATCCTTGTCGGTGGTCCACGGCGATCCGTCCAGCCGCAGGAACGTTGCGCCAGCGCTCTCTTCACCGCCGAATATCAGATCACCGCGCTGCAGGCCTTCGACAAACCATTTGAAGCCGACCGGCACTTCATAGAGCGTGCGCCCCCGTTGCGCGACCACGCGATCGATCATGCTGCTGCTGACCAGCGTTTTGCCGATCGCCGCGCTGCGCGGCCAGCGGGGGCGATATGTAAGCAGGTAGTCAATCGCCACCGCGAGATAATGATTCGGGGGTAACAGGCCTGAACCGCGCGTCACAATGCCATGGCGATCGTGATCGGCGTCGCAGGCAAACGCCACATCGTAGCGCGTACTGACGTCGATCAGTCCTTGCATCACGCAGCGCGACGACGGATCCATGCGCAACTGGCCATCCCAATCGCGCCTCAGAAAGCGGAACGTCGGATCGATCACTGGGTTCACTACCTCGAGATCAAGCGCATAGCGCGCAGCGATCGCTGGCCAGTAATGCACGCCGGCGCCACCCAATGGATCGACGCCCAATTTGAGGTCGGCCTGCTTAATCACCGTAAAGTCGATGGCAGCGCCCAAGTCGTCCACATAGTGACGAATATAATCGCGGCGCTGTGTGGTCGCGGCGCGAAGTGCACGTGAATGGGTCCAGCGGCGCACCGTCGCCGGCACACGAAGCAATTCATTCGCGCGTGCTTCGATCCAGGTGGTCTCGCTGGTGCCAGCAGGACCGCCATGCGGTGGGTTGTACTTGAAGCCACCATCCCGTGGCGGATTGTGTGAGGGCGTGATCAGGATCCCGTCCGCGAAACCGCTCGCGCGGTCGCGGTTGTAGGTCAGAATCGCGTGCGAGATCACCGGCGTCGGGGTGTATTCATCATTGCTCGCGATAAACACCTGCACGGCATTGGCCGCCAATACTTCGAGCGCCGTCGCGTGGGCCGGAGTTGATAACGCGTGCGTATCCATGCCGAGGAACAACGGGCCGCTGATGCCCTGTGCACGGCGGTAGTCACATATTGCCTGCGTGATAGCCAGAATGTGCGCTTCGTTGAACGCCCCTTCCAGGGCTGACCCGCGATGCCCCGAAGTGCCGAACGCGACCCTTTGAGCGGGATCCCCTGGATCGGGGGATGTGGTGTAGTAGGCCGTCACCAAGCGCGGAATATCGATCAGATCTTGCACGTCCGGCAGGTGGCCGGCGGCGGGATGGGTGGTCATAATCGGGGGACTCGAAACCAATGAGATTGGCAGAAGCTTAACTCACCTCGCGCGCCGCCCGCGTGATTTTCGCCGAAATTCCTTATGCCACCAATCGATCCCGCCAAGCGTCGAGCGCCCTCCAAGGAGCTGCGCCATCTGCGGATGCTCTGGCGTTACGTGCGGCCCTACCGCTGGCGAATAGCAGGCGCGGCGGTCGCGCTGATTTTCGCTGCAGGCAGCGTGCTCGCGATCGGGCAGGGGCTGCGCCTCGTCATCGATCACGGAATCGCGCGCGGCAACCCGGGATTTCTGGACCGCGCTTTGCTAGGTTTGCTGGCGGTCGTGACCGTGATGTCCGCCGCGACTTATTGCCGCTTCTATCTGGTTACTTGGCTGGGTGAACGGGTCACCGCCGATATCCGGCAAGGAGTTTTCGATCATCTGCTTGGGTTGTCGCCCGTTTTTTTCGACGACACGCGCACCGGCGAAATCATTTCCCGCTTGACCAACGATACGGCCCTGCTCGAGGTGGTCGTCGGCTCATCTGCCTCCTTCGCGCTGCGCAATCTATTGCTGATGATGGGGGCCCTGGTGATGCTCGCGATTACCTCGCTGAAACTCACCGCCCTGGTTTTGACTGGCATTCCCGTGGTGTTCTTGCCGATCATCGTTTTTGGCCGCCGGGTCCGCGGTCTATCGCGACAAAGCCAGGATCGAATTGCCGAGGTCGCGGCGTACGTCGATGAGACCCTGCATGAAATCAGAACGGTGCAGGCCTACGCGCACGAAGCGCTCGACCGCGACCGTTTCGGCACCCGGGTCGAGTCTCAGTTCGCCACCGCCCGGAGCCGGATCAAGATCCGCGCGCTGATGATCACCCAGGTCTTGTTCCTGGCTTTCAGCGGGATTGGCGCGATCCTCTGGATCGGTGGCCACGACGTGGTGGCGGGGCGGATTTCGGGCGGCGATCTGTCCGCATTCGTGTTCTATGCTGTGCTGGTCGCGGGTGCAGTGGGTGCGATCGCGGAAGTCATGGGCGATCTCCAGCGCGCGGCTGGTGCCGCGGAACGCCTGCTCGAATTGCTTGCGACTGAGGCCGCAATCGCCGCGCCCGCCCTCGCCCAGGTATTCATTCCTCCGGTCTTAGGCGCGATTGAATTCTCACACGTGACATTTGCCTATCCCGCGCGTCCCGAGGTACCCGCGTTGCAGGAGATTTCGCTCAATGTCGCTGCGGGTGAGAAAGTCGCACTGGTCGGGCCGTCCGGTGCCGGCAAGACCACGTTGTTTCAATTGCTGTTGCGCTTCTACGACCCTACCGCTGGCATCGTGCGCGTCGAGAATATCGATCTCCGCCATCTGGAGCCGCAGGAGGTTCGCCGCGCCTTCGCGCTGGTGCCGCAAGAGCCCGTCATCTTCGCGACCACCGTCGCGGACAACGTGCGCTATGCGCGGCCCGAGGCCAGCGATGAGGCGGTCATCGCCGCCTGTCATGCAGCTTACGCGTGGGAATTCATCGAGCGTCTCCCAAATGGCATCCAAACCGAACTGGGCGAGCGCGGCGTACGGCTCTCTGGCGGCCAGAAGCAACGCCTCGCGATCGCGAGAGCCGTGCTCGCCGAGCGACCCATTCTGTTGCTGGACGAAGCCACCAGCAGTCTCGATGCTGAATCCGAGCGCCTGGTACAGATGGCAATGGCCGAACTCATGCGCGGCCATACCACCTTGATCATCGCTCATCGTCTCGCTACCGTGCAGAACGTGGATCGCATCGTGGTACTCGACCACGGGCGGATTGTGGAACAAGGAACGCATGCAACCTTGATGGCACATAACGGCCTGTATGCGAAACTGGCAGCATTGCAATTCGGCTTTTGAATAATAGAGGGTAATTCAATGGACTTCGGATTCGTCTTCATGGGCTCGGTCAAAGTGGCTAAACAGGTCAAGCACGCGGAAGATCGTGGTTATTCTCACGCGTGGTTGTACGACTCTCAGATGCTCGCGAGTGAAGTCTATGCCTCGCTTGCGCTATGTGCGGCCGGCACGAACCGGATCAAGCTCGGCCCGGGGGTGACCAACCCCAAGTCGCGCATTGCACCTCTGACGGCTTGCGGCATGGCGAGCATCAATGAGCTTGCGCCGGGGCGCACCATCCTCGGCATCGGGACCGGCAATACGACCCGCCGTACACTCGGCATGCCAGCGGCGCGTCTTGATGAGCTGCGCGATCATATCCAGGTATGTCAGGGGCTGTTCAAAGGCGGGCTCACGGATTACTCGGAAGGCGATCGCCACCGTAAGATTAAATTCCTGAACCCGGATATGGGCTACATCAATATCAAGGACGAAATCCCGGTCTATATTGCCGCGAGCGGCCCGAAAGTCGCACAGATGGCGGGCGAGATCGCCGATGGCGTGATCCTATTCGGCGCCGTGGATCCCTCCATCATCAAATGGATGGTGGCTAACGTGAAGGAAGGCGCGCGCAAAGCGGGTCGCGATCCGGATAAGGTCTATGTGCTGTCGATGACCGCGTTTTACTTGACCAAGCACACGAAGGACATCGCGAGCCGCGAGGTGCGCGAAGCCGTCGGGCCGATGGTCGCCTCGAGTAGCAATATCTTCGCACTCTCGACTTATAAAAACCCGGAAGTCCTGCCGGCCGATTTCCGCGCGGAGCTGAGCGCGTTTACCAATGTCTACAAGGAGCCCGATGCACCGGTAGAGACGCGCCATATCAAGCTCTACAGCGGCTATCTGCAGAAACTGCGACCGGAACACGAAGCCTTGATGACCGAGAAAATCATGCGCGCCACGACCTTGGTCGGCACCAAAGACGAGGTGATCGAATCAATTCGCCAGATGCAGGCGGCCGGCGTGCACCAGGTCGCCGTACAGCCGATCCTCGATACGAGTGCGACGATCGATCAATTCGCGAATGAGATTATGCCGGCGTTTCAGTGAGTCACGGCTTGAAGATGATGCATCGCCCCGAAACTCCGGGATGAAGGTGCTTAGACCGCGGGTTGCTTGAGCAAATGATGAAAATTATCGAGCGACATCAAATGTGCATAAATCCGCGACAAGCTTCCGTCGCGCACTAGCGCCGTGAGGTGGTCGGGCGCGAGCGCCTGCAGCGCGTCTTCCTTGACGCGAAACATGCCGTTGATTCGGACATGTCTGCCCTGCGTGGGGTTGATGTCGGCGTCGAAACTCTCGATGAGGCCGAGTGAGTCGAGCCGTGCGCAGAAAATTTGCGTGTGAGTTTGCGCGGTATCGAACGCTTCGATCAAGCGCTGCAGTTCGCGCCAATACGCCGTCGGCTCGCCGCGCGCGTCGAACAAGTGCGGCGGCGTGTCCGCCAGTCCCGCTTCATCAATGCAGATGACGGTCTTCGCCTCACCGCGATCGCGCGCCCGAATCGTCGCGAACGGATAGCGGCGCACATAGGCGGGGCAGTACCGCGCCTGCAGCCAGTCGCCCTGTTCATCCACCCAGAAGTTTTGACCCGGCTCCGGTCCAACCACGGCGAAGGGGTGCAGCGTACCTTGCGTATCGCGCGCGAAGATGATCGGGTAGTGGCGTGCGGCTGCGATAAATTCGGCAACCGTCAGGTAGATCGTGTGTAACTTTGCAGCGAACCGGCGCGCGTTATCGCCTACCCCTTTGCCCCGGTGCTTGAGCTTGTCGAGTACCGCCAGGCCTTGGTAGCCCGGCGGCGCGACCAAGTTCATTTACAGGCAATCTGCCGGGTCGGCCGAGGGTGTGGGATCCGCATTCAAGGGATTGCTCGGCGCGTTGAATTCGATTGTTTCTGGCGCGCCATCGGGCGGTTTGAAGCCCGCTTCACCTTGCTCGAACTCGATCCCATCCACGTCAATCGCGCCGTCGTGCACTTTGAAGTACAGGCCTTCATTGCTATCAGGTGCATCCGGACAGCCCGACGTGCAATCCATCACCTCCAGATCCGTTCCGCGGATCCCGATCGTGGCCACAGAAGTGCGATAGGTGACACTGGCGGGTCGGAGCCGACCGATTGCCCCCGTGACCGCACGGAAGCCGCCTTTGAGCAGGCTGAAGACACTGCGGTTATCAGTGGCATTCTCGACGAAGCGGTACTCCGCAATCTGAAAGCGCGTGTTCGGTCGCAGCACGATGAACGCGCCATCCGCCAGTTTCATCCGCACGAAGCTGTTCTGACTCGTCACCACGGTTTCGCCGGCGTTGACCGGGCTGTTCTGCTGGAGTGCGCGGATGTCGCCGTCGAGCGTGGCGGCCGATGCGCGACCCGTCATTTTCATCACTGCGCCCGCCGATGGCGCCGCATGGCTCACGCAAGCCCAGGCGAGGAGAGGTGCCAGCATCGCGCAACGCCAAACCCCACGAAACCGGTTGTTATTGCGCACGGTAGGCGTCCTCATTCACACATCTGGCCAGTGTTCGATTGCTGCGAGACCAGTTCATCTGACTCGGCCGCGCCCGCGCCATCCACCTCCACATACTCATCTTCCTCGTCCTCTTGGCCTTCATCCTCCGTCGAATCGAGATTGAACTCAGTCACCGTAGGAACCTCAAACTCCTCTGCAAGTGCTCGCTCAATGGCGGCGACCGAACTATCGATGAGCGTCGGCACGCCCGCAACGAGTCTCAACTGGCGCACGAAACCCGTCGACTTGAAGGTTGGACTGACTTTCGAAAATCCTCTCGTCGCGAACGCGATGTTCTGGTCCCCAATATCAATGCCGTCGCCCACCACAATGCCGCCTTGATGGGGGCCCGTCTGGAGTGACTCCGAACCCAGCAGAACCGTGGTACCCGGCAATAATTTAAAATGCAGTTCGTTGAAGAAGTTGCCAGGGCCATTGGCCGGGGAGTTCTCGATGACGATGTCGCGCGTCGGGTCGAAAGTCGTGAACTGGGCGATAAAATCTTCGTGCGGTCCGGCCGTGATGCCCGGCCCGAAGCTGAGCGCCCCATCGGTCTGGAAAATGACATACGGCACATCGGGATCTGTGAAGTGCATGCCTTTGTCGAACGCGAGGCCATTGCGCGCGCGAAATACCGCATTCGGCCCGACCGA
This sequence comes from Pseudomonadota bacterium, assembly GCA_043734785.1. Taxonomy (GTDB): domain Bacteria; phylum Pseudomonadota; class Gammaproteobacteria; genus CAIKBL01. Next base: position 6,933 of record JAYTEX010000026.1, read on the forward strand.
CGTCACGCCATCGAAGCGCGGAATGCTTTGCGCATTACCATCGAATTTATCGACTTGACTCAACGTATTCAGCAACACCGGATCCCCAAATTCTGGTGGCAGCGGGAACTCGCCGACAGTCACCTGATCGGCGAAGCGTAATGCGCCGTTATCCACATTGACCGCTAGATTCTTCGCCGAAAATGCGCCGGAGACCGTGGTATCGCCGTTCATGTTCAGCCCTACTGCGCCGAGGTTCAGATCGTCGTTCAGAATCTCGTAGCGGGTGCCGAAGCCTAAGTACCCATCGACGCCGGGTCCGATGTTATTGGGATCGAACAGAAAAGTGCCGTTCTGCACGATTAAGTTGGTTGGCCCGGCGTGGGCCGTGTTGTCGATGAACAAGTCTAGCGCACCATTGCCGAAGGCAATGTCGGACGTCAGTGGCACGCCAAAGGGCGCAAACAGATTGCTGTTGAACAATCCGGCAAAAATGTTCTGAGCGTCTGTACGCACATTGATTGAGACCGGTGAAGTCAACGCGCCACCCTCTGCGGCGCCGGCTGGATCCCATCCAAGGCCGACGCTATCGGCCCGTAACAATCCATCGCCGAAGATGTTGCCGCCTGTCCCCCCCGGGAGCCCGAGAATGCCGGGATCGACTATCCCCACGTTAACTGCACTGATTTGACCCGTGGCGTGGACAAGAGAATTCACGGATATCTGCCTGCCGCTCACAACCCCCACTCGCCCGACCGCCTGTCCTTTGGCGAAAATCTCTGTACTCAAATCGACCGCGCCCTCGGCGGCTAGGAAGACCAGGGCTTCCGTGCCTGGGAGATCGGTCTGTACATGCAGACCCGCGCCATTGGCCCCATTGGGACCGAGTATTTGTAGGCCGCCAGCCACTTCCATGAACACACTGGCGTCACTGCCCAGGCTGTGGACGAGTACGCCTTCCGCGAGTTGGAAATTGCCGCCCGTGCCGCCCGTCAACGCGCTGAACGACGCGAAGCCCCCACCCTTCACAATTACGAAGCCTTGCAGGGTCACAGATGGCGCCCCGCCACCGCTGCTTCCAAAGAAGTTCCCGAATATGTTTAGGTTGGCGCCGGCCAAGCCAGTCGCGGTCGTCTGGCCGAGCACTAGAATAGATCCGGCCGCCGC
>JAYTEX010000027.1:0-3671 GCA_043734785.1 Pseudomonadota bacterium
TCGGTGAATAGGTACTAAAGAACACGGACCCGGCGCTGCCAACCAGATCCGTCGCACCTTGCGCCGGGTTCACGGGCGTGAAAGTGGGATTTAAAACAGTCTCGAGTGTCAGCCCATGCCCCGTATGAAGATGGAATTTTCCATCGCCTAGTTCGAGAACCGTCGCGATTGGCGCGCTCAGCGACTGCCTGATTTCGCCCTGCGCAGTTAGCCGAGCGTTACCCTGACCGAGCAAAAACATCCCGCTCAGAATATCGCCGCCGATTTCAGCTTCTAACTTTCCTAGACCGGCGACGTTTATGCCAGGTACACCATTCGCCTGTATGGGTTGCCCGGTCGTCGGGATCGCGATGATGATATTTTCAAGATCCCCATCACTCTTGACGTTCACCTGACCGCCGCCGAGTGCGCCTATTCCTTGCTGAAACGCGTCGGGCTTTATTGCCCACGCTGTGGGAACATCCACGGGGGGGCGTTCACCCAACTGAAATTGAAGGTTAGGTCCACCGATGCGCGATATCCAATCCGGCAGAATGGGTGTCGCCACGCCGCGAATGTGCCCGAGCGCTGTTACGCGAATGTTACCGCCGTCTTGTAGATAATCTGCCTGCATCAGTAATTCCGTGATCAGCGGATCGAAAGTGCCAGTTCCACGATTCTCACCGAACGTGTACAACGCGGAACCCGTGCCTGAAAATGTTAGGTTCCCACCTGAGGAAACGTCTATCGATCCGCTGCCAGTGCGCGCATGCTTATTTTCAGAAATGACGATGTCGCCGGTGTTCAGGCGTACGGATGACATATCAGCGCTCAAGAGATCCGCGCCAGCAACCAAATTGAATGACCAAGAAGGACCCGCCTGCACGGTATTGCGCGCGGGCAGAAACTCGCCGCTTCCTGGTTCGACTTCCAGCGCCACTTCGGCAATACCGTCACTCAGCGAACCGGAAAGATTCAGGCTGTTCGCTGCGCGCAGTGTTAACACGCCCGGCTCACCATTGAACCGAGTCCCGGATAGATCAAGATCCGATAGCAAAGCGAGTGATCCAGCACTGCGAATTTCGATCCCCGGCACAGCATGGAACAACGCATCTAGATTTCGATTTAAACGGGTCTCGATGGCGGCCGCATGCGACATGTACGTACTCGCTTCCGTCAACGCATTTGGAAACGCGCTGCTGGCATCCGTGTCGGTGTAGACGCGAAAGCCTTCGAGATCAACACGTCGCGCTCCGTTGATTGTCGGTGCGACTACGGTTACTTGAATATCGTCATCTCCCACAGTGCGCGGCGCACGCAGCTGGACGTGCCCCGTATTCGTTACAATCGCGCGGCCGAAAGCGTCGGGTTCAAATAAGGTGCCCGCGACGTCGATTCCGTTGGCGCTCAGCTGATCAGTCGCTTCCAGGTTGAGTGAGCCAGTTTGCGTGCTGATCAGAACTACGCCGCCTAGTTCGGTGATAGCAGTGGCATGCGCATCCAGTCGCGCGGTGCCTCGCAATGTCAAATCATCGCGCGCGCTAAGGGCAATTCGGCCGGCCTCTGCGCCGTGCGCATCGATTCGACCCTGAATTTCGATTGCACCGGCATCAGCAGTCAGTGTCACATCGTGAGCGCGGATAAGTGCATCCACGCCGAGAGTGAGGTTACCAGTTCGCAAGCGAAGTTCACGACGTTCGGTAAAGCCGTTCGCATTTAACATGTCGTTGAGGGCTGCGAAATTGAGGCCGCTGAGCGTCGTTGAATCAAGTGCGAACACACCACCCCGTGAAATGGACACTGCGCTGAGGCCGACGTTATCCGCTAATGCAACTGTTCCGGCGCTTGCGGATAAGATGACTGCGCCAGCATCCCCACCGCTCTGAGCGCCCGAGACATCAATGCGAGTGCCGGCTTGCAGCGTGATTGGCCCAGCGGTGGCCCTTAATAGCACTCGGCCACCTGGAGTTCCGAGTCGTTTGTCGGCGAAGATCTCCGGCCTGCCTGCGACATCGATCACGGCACCTGGGCGGATGGTGATCCCTCCCACGCCATTGCTAACCAGTCGCAGGTTACCGGAAGGAAGTTCAACTCGCCCTCCAAAACTGATCTGTTCGCCTTCGATCGAAATCTTTCCGCCGAGGTTTTCGTTGCGCGCGAACGCGGTCGTTTGAGGGAGGGTGTCGACTACGATGTTGCGAGCCTGGTAAGACAGGTCTGCCCCGTTTGATGTCGTTAGGCGGCCCGCAGCGAGGTGAAGATCGCCGTGGGTAGAGATAGTTGCCTGGCCAGCCCCTGTCAACTGCTCGGTTGCCGACCACAACGTGGAAGCGAATCCGCCGAGCCCGAATGTACCAGGCCCCACGTTCAGTTCGCGCGCGCGCACCGCAAATGACGAACCGGGCACGGTCGGCATATTGCTCAACTCAGAGCTGACGCGCGCTGCTGAGTTTGTGAAATTCACGCGCTCGGCAATAAACACCGCAGATGCACGCGGATCGGAAAATCCGCCGATGCCCGCAGCATTCACGCTAAGCCGCTTGGCGTCGATTGTGACCGGGCCGTAAATATCGAGCGAGCTTCGAGTATCGAATATCAACTCGTCCGCCAGCAAGTTGGTTAGTTTGGCGTTGCTCAGGACTAACCCGCTGGTCACCCCGAGTGCATCCCCTAAACTGATCCGAGAACTGGCGAATCGCAGCGAGCCATGATTGGTCGCTAGATTTCCGGCGACCACTGCATCACGACTCCCGTCCAGCGCAATCGAGCCATCCGCGAACAGAGAAGCGCCGTCTAGGATACTGACCGAGCCCGACGCCCCTAACGCGGCGGTCCGCGTAATGTCGATTTGCGCACCAGACGAGACGCGCAGTAACGCGCTGTCGCCGGTCAGTACAAGCGGCTTTGGCTGCGCGGGTGTTACACCGGTTGCCGCTATTCGGGCGCCCTGTTTAACGATGACATTACCGGTGGCAGCGAGTAGAAGTTCGGTCACTCGCAGATCTGCACCGCTTTCAACGCTGACATCGCTCGCGCGCACATCGATGATGGTGTTTTGATCGACTTCATGTCGCCGTCCCCCCAGCAAAATGCTTTCAGCACCGAAAGCGGCCAGATCCTGTGCCTTAACTTCAACGCGCTGAGTGGCGCCGGTGAACTCGTGCACCACGGCCAGCGTTTCCGCAACGATATCCAGCTCAGCCCCACGGCCTCGCGCTTCGGTGGTGGAGCGCAGACGCCCGGCCAAGGTTAATGAACGACGCGCGGTCACCGATAAGAGACCGGCGTCGGCCGGTAGGCGAGTCGCAATACCACTTGTCGTGTTCAAGGTGAGCGGGCCAAAGAACTGACTTGCCAAGGTCTCTCGATATTCGGCGCGTTGTCGAAACTGGGGGCCGGTTTCGACACGGAAACCACTCCACCGGGCATCACTCGCGCCAAGTCCCGCAGTGCCTATTCGGCCAGCAATCAGAGGCAGCCCGTTGCTGCTCTGACCAACTAAACCAGGTATTACATCGTTGGTTCCTGCGGCGGGCGTGACCAGAAAGGCGCCAGGCAGTAGCGCATAGCGCGCTGGCAGCACCGCATAGTTCCCCGCTGGTAGCGATGATCCACCTGACACTTCAATAATGGTGCGAGCACTGAGGCCCGAATTGCTCGATTCAATCGGATCAAAGGGCGCGAAGCGCGTG
>JAYTEX010000028.1:0-14474 GCA_043734785.1 Pseudomonadota bacterium
GGCCTGGTCGCCCGTTACTGGTTTGAAGGCATCGCGGGCGTACCCTGTACTGTAGAAGTCGCCAGCGAGTATCGATACCGTCGCGCGGTAGTCACGCCCAATGCCTTGTTCGTTACGATTTCGCAGTCTGGAGAAACCGCTGATACGCTCGCCGCGCTCCGCGAAGCCAAGAAGAATGGATATACCCACACGTTGGCGATCTGCAATGTTCCCGAGAGCTCTTTGACCCGCGAATCGGAATTGGTATTGATGACACGTGCAGGCCCTGAAATCGGGGTCGCTTCCACCAAAGCCTTTACGACACAGCTGGTCGCGTTGATGTTGTTGGTGATAGCGCTAGGACGTCGGCACGGAATGGATCCGAAGCGTGAAGCCGAACTGGTCGCGCTGCTCGAAAGCTTGCCAGGGAAAAGCAACTTGGCGCTTGAGTTAAATGATGCCATAGCGACTTTGGCGGAGTCCTTCGTCAACAAGCACCATATGCTCTACTTGGGACGCGGCTCGATGTTCCCGATCGCGATGGAGGGGGCGCTCAAACTCAAGGAAATATCCTATATCCACGCCGAGGCGTATCCCGCAGGGGAGCTGAAGCACGGCCCGCTGGCGCTGGTCGATGATCAAATGCCAGTGGTGGCGATTGCGCCGAATAACGACTTGCTTGAGAAGCTAAAGTCGAATCTGGAAGAGGTAAGGGCACGGGGCGGCGCGCTGTATGTTTTCGCCGACGCACACGTGAACGTACCTGAGCGACCGGGCTTTCAGATTATCCCAATCCCGTCCGTCAACGATATTATTGCGCCAATCGTCTACACGATTCCGCTCCAGTTACTCGCGTATCACGTGGCAGTGCTCAAAGGTGCTGATGTTGATCAACCGCGAAATCTTGCTAAATCGGTGACTGTGGAATAGATACTCTGTCACCCACGGCTTCCCTCTACGCATGGACGACATGACAAAGAGCGCCGGTACAGTCTTGCTGGTCGACGATGATCAGGACATCCTGCACCTATTGTCGACCTGGTTATCCAGTGCGGGATACACATCCAGAGCAGTGGTTTGCGGCAGTGAAGCGCTGACCCAGCTTTCTATCGCTCGACCGGATGTGGTGATCACGGACTTGTTCATGGACGGTATGGACGGCATGGCGCTGCTCACCCAAATACAGGCGCTTTACCCGCTTCTGCCGGTCATCATGTTGAGCGGTCAAGCCCAAATCCCCGATGCCGTCAAAGCAACTCATCTGGGGACCGCCGCATTCCTGACCAAGCCGCCTGAGAAGGAGCAAGTGCTCGGAGAAGTTGAGGCTCAACTCACAATCGCGAGAAATCGGCAGGGTCAGCACGGCGTATTCGGCGCGACCATCATCCATCGAAGCGCGCGCATCAGGGAGTTGCTAGAGGAAGCAGAACTGCTGGCCGCGGGCGACATCTCGATCTTTATCAGCGGTGAAACGGGCACCGGCAAAGAGATCCTCGCACGCGCTATTCACGCGGCGAGCCCTCGGCGTGCGCTACCCTTTATCGGAATTAATTGCGGCGCGATTCCAGAGCAGTTGCTGGAATCAGAATTGTTTGGACACGAAAAAGGTGCTTTTACCGGCGCTAATTCACGCCATGAGGGGCTTTTTATGGCCGCCAATGGCGGCACCTTGTTCCTTGATGAAATCGGCGACATGCCATTGTCTCTGCAAGTGAAATTGCTGAGAGTATTGCAAGATCTCGAAGTCCGTCCGGTCGGAGCGACGAAAGGCATTGCGGTTGACGTGCGGATTATTTCCGCCACTCATCACGATCTCGAATCATTGGTGAAGGCCGGAGATTTTCGGGAAGACCTTTACTACCGTCTGAATGTCGTCCCGATCCGTCTGCCGGGGCTTGCCGAGCGACGGGAAGACATCCCCCTGCTCCTCGATCATTTTCTCGGCAAACATGCCACCAAAGCCGGCATGAGAATAAAGCGTTTTGAGTCTGATGCAATTGAATACCTAATGTCCGCCGCATGGCCAGGAAATGTGCGTCAACTTGTCAACGTGGTTGAGCAGTGCGCCACGCTCACCAAGGGCGAAGTCATCACACTGGCGCTGGCTCAGCGCGCGTTACGCGGTGAGCCTGGCCGCATCCAGACGCTGAAAGACGCGCGTGATGCTTTCGAGACGAAGTATCTGGTCGGCGTCATGCAGATCGCCAATGGCAACGTTGCGACTGCCGCGCGCATCGCGGGCAGAAATCGCACTGAATTCTATAAATTGCTCGAGTATCACCGGATCGAGGCGGCGCAGTTTCGCATCGATATCGGATAGCCTTTCCAGAAAGGAAGAACGATGAACGAAGAGATCGTGGTGCATATCGATCCAGCACTTGAGGACTTGATTCCCGGTTTTCTCGCGAATCGACGTCGAGATGTAGCAGCATTGCGCACACTGGTAGAGCAACAAGATTACGCGGCGATCAGGATTATTGGACATTCCATGAAAGGATCAGGGGGGGGCTACGGATTTGATCCGATCACAGAGTATGGCGACCAGATCGAAATCGCGGCACTCGAGGGTAATGCCCACCTGATACTGTCGATCACCGCACAGCTCGCGGATTACCTCGCACGTGTGAAGCCGGTCAGCGAGTAAGCGCGCCGAACCCGAGCAATGCATGGTTTGAGCGCGGCAAAATCCCCCCACCTGTCGATCTGGTTCTTTTACTCGGTGGCCGCCGTTTTAGGCCTTTCCTTCTCTGCGGCGCTGCTGATGCTTGCCTGGAACAACTCACTTGAAAGCGAGGAACGAGAGTTCGCTTACGAGTTAGTTTCCTTCGATGAGACAGCGCGCACGCAGTCCCGCTCAGCGGATGGTGTGCTGCAGAGTTTTGCACGATTACTGCGTGTAAGCAGCAGTGGACCTTCATTAAGCGTGTTTGACGGGCTTTGCCGGGAAGCGCTGCGCGAGCATCCTTACGTAAGAGGCGTTGCGTGGTATGCATTTTCGGGTCTGGAGTCGTCAATATTTTCCTTAGAGAAAAACTGTATGGCGGATACCGCGCGACGCTTTCCGGAGCTTTTGAGTGCGACTAATGCGCACCCGTATGCGGCCGATCTGCGCGCAGTTCTTGAGGTAGATGCGGGTATGCCAGTGACCCTGGGCGATGACGCACCGTCCTCTTCGGAGTATGCCCTCGCGCGAAGGGTCAGCATCGAGCACGGCAATGAAACAAGAGTGGCTGGGATGGTGATTCTGCTGGTCGACGCTCAGAGGCTACTCGGCAAGCGCGCCCACGAAAGTGTGATCCCATTCGAATTGGTCTTGGAGTCGGAAGGGGCCGGTGGGCGTCGGCTGCTGTTTCAAAGTGTACCGGCTCCAAGTGATCCGCGCCGGGTTATTAAACAACTCAAACAAAGCAGCCAGATCCGTTTCGATCACTACACCCTTCGTCTAAATGCTCAACGCGCGCTCGGCTGGGCCGATCTCGAGGGCGCATTGTTGTTCACGGCGTTGATACTGAGTGCCGGGGTTACGCTATTGCTCATTGCGTTGGCGCGCGCCAAGGAAATGCAGACCCGGGAGTTGGCGGCGCGCAATCGTGTTATCGAAGAACAGGTTCGTCGCCAGACATTTGAACTTGCCCTCGCAAGAGACGAAGCGCTCACGGCGTCCAAGGTGAAATCCGACTTTTTGGCGAGCATGAGCCACGAGATTCGCACCCCGCTTAATGCCATTATCGGCATGGCGGAGTTGCTCGGCGATACCGCCTTGTCGAGCGAGCAGTCACGCTACGTCGACGTGTTCAAGAATGCCGGTGAAGCGCTGTTGAGCCTCGTCAATGACATTCTTGATCTGTCAAAAATCGAGGCGGGCCAGCTTGTCCTGGAGGAGATTGAATTCGAACCGCGTGAACTATTCGAACAGGCCGCTGACATTTACGCATTGAAAACCTCAGCGATGGGGCTGGAACTCGCGGTGAGCATTGCGCCCGAGGTACCGATATGCCTGATTGGCGATCCATCGAGAGTCCGCCAGGTTGTGCTCAATCTGATCGGCAACGCAGTTAAGTTTACTGCCCGCGGCGAAATCCTCGTGTGTGTGCAAATGCTACCTGGGCACTCGCATGAGTTGCTTTTGCGTTGCACGATCGCCGATTCTGGAATCGGCATTCCCGCGGAGAAATTGGAGTCCATTTTTGGGAGCTTTACCCAGGTCGATTCGTCAACCACTCGCCAATATGGCGGCACCGGGTTAGGCCTCGCAATTTGTAAACGCCTGGTCGAGATGATGGGCGGCAGGATATGGGTTGAAAGTACGGTGGGTCTTGGGAGCAAGTTCAGTTTTGAAGTGGCGTTTTGCCTTGGAAACCCCCAAGGCGTCCAGAGCGTGCCTGTCCCGGATATCGCTGGACAGTCTGTCTTGATTGTCGACGATAACACGACTAATCGTTTGATTCTGGCGCAGACCCTGGGTGCTGCCGGTGCGCGAGTGACCGAGGCAGCCAGTGGGCGGGAGGCGATTCGAGCGTTAGCAACGCCCCGTTACGCTGCCACGGGTTTTGACCTCATTCTGTGTGATTCCCAGATGCCAGAGATGGATGGCTTCACGACCGTGGAAGAAATGCTTTCGAAAGGCACGAATCCGCGACGCATATTGATGCTCACTTCATCGAATCTTGGCCAGGACGTGGCGCGAGCGCAACAGTTAGGCTTAGGCGGATACTTGGTTAAGCCCATCAAGCGTAGGGATTTATACACCGCCTTGAATCAACTATTGCAAAAGAATGGCGCGGCGCAGCCAAGCACGAAAAGTGACTCAGGAGAACAATTGAAACGATATGCCATCCTGTTAGTTGAGGATAATGCCGATAATCGGTTGCTGGTGCGCGCCTACTTGAAGAACGAACCTTACGATATCGAAGAAGCAATGAATGGCGCCGAGGCGGTTTTACGTTGTCGAGAACGAAGCTTTGACTTGGTGCTGATGGATATACAGATGCCCGTCATGGATGGCCATGAGGCAACCAGAGTGATTCGCGCGCATGAGGTGGAAGCAGGACATTGCGCGATGCCCATCATTGCGTTGACGGCGCATGCAGTGAAAGAAGAAATTGACCGCAGTCTTCTCGCGGGGTGCACTGCCCACATGACCAAGCCGATTAAGAAAAAAACCTTGCTTGACCTTTTATCGCAACAACTTGTCAAACAGAAGTGAACTACGGTCCCGAGTGCTTCGCCAGTGATAAAAGCAACCGAGCCCCGAACTTTAGACCGTCCTGTAAGACTGTTAGAGGTGGCGGCGGGTGCCGAAAAATGTCGAACTCGGACAATTGCCGTCCGCGAACGACGAACTCTGACGCTCGAGGTCGATCGCAGCCAAGCTTGCCGGCGCGAGCGCCCGGTCGCTAAAGAAGAATCATCAACCGTCCGATACCAGGACCGCAGGTTGATACATAAACTGCGCGCCACGTCACATTCCTGAAGCTGCTGTTTGAAAAGCGCGATGCAGCGCTTTCAATTGGCATGTTGGTTGCTCATATTCTGGGTGAGCACACGTGCAAAATGGGCGGCGCTGCCGCGCGCAATCACTTCCAGAGTCGGAACCAAACGGATTTCAGATGCTGAGACTTTTCCGACACTACATTCCGGTCACTCTGTTGCTGCTCGGGTTGGCGGAGGCCTTGATCCTGACCGTTTCCATCTACCTCGGCGTAGTGTTCGCCATGGCCGTGGAGAGCCTGCCGGTTTCCACGGATCACGCCATCGCTGGTTCAAGTCTGCCACTTTGGATCAAGGCCGCCGCGTTTAGCGTCGCGATGATCTGCGGCATGATTGCGATGGGCTTCTACCAGCGAGATCAGCGCGATGGCTCGATCGCCACGCTGATTCGTTTGCTGTTCAGCTTTGTGGTCGGATTCCTGGTGATGGGTCTGTTCTATCTGGCGGTCCCCACGCTGATGATCGAAGGCGCTGCTTTTTGGGTCGCGCTGATGAGCTCTTTTGTTGGCATTGCGACTTGCAGATTGGTCTGCTCAGCGAACACTGACGCGCGATTCGCGCGTCGTGTGTTGATCCTCGGAGTCGGCGAACGGGCGCGTCAGATTGAAAATCTACGCCGCGCATCTGATCGGACAGGCATTACGTTGGTCGGGTTTATCGACATCGGTATCGATTCGCAAGTGGTCGACGAGTCACGCATCATTAAACTCAATGGAACCCTACGAGATCTGGCAGACAGGTTCGCGGCAGATGAGATCGTGGTTGCTATTGACGATCGCAGGAAGGGACTGCCGGTCAATCAAATTCTTGACTGCAAAATGCATGGCATTCGCATTATCGAAGAAGGTGCCTTTCTGGAGCGCCAGCTCGGAAAGATTCGCTTGGATGCCCTGCACCCAAGCAGCGTGATTTTCGCGGATGGTTTCACTCAGGCAGTCCTCAAGAAAACGGAAAAGCGCGTGCTGGATATCTTTCTCGCGACCGTGCTGTTCGTGATGACTCTCCCGCTTATGGTCATCGCGACGCTCGCAATTGTCGCCGAATCCGGCGGACCGGTTTTCTATCGACAAAAGCGCGTGGGGCTGCGTGGCCAGGTGTTCGATGTTTATAAATTTCGCAGCATGCGGGTGGATGCCGAAAGTGATGGTCGCCCGGTATGGGCTACGCATGAAGATGATCGAGTCACACGCGTCGGACGGATCATCCGCAAGGTCCGTATTGATGAGCTGCCGCAGCTTCTCAATGTCATGAGGGGGCACATGAGTTTCGTCGGCCCGCGACCAGAACGTCCAGAGTTCGTAGCTGAGCTGGCACAGGCGATCCCCTACTATGATTTGCGGCACCACGTTAAGCCTGGGATCACGGGCTGGGCGCAGGTGTCCTACCCCTATGGTTCGTCGATCAAAGACTCGCGCGAAAAACTCCAATACGATCTGTACTACCTTAAGAACTACAGTATTTTCCTGGACATCAACATCCTCCTCCAGACCGTACAGGTTATACTCTGGGGCAAGGGGGCGCGTTAATATTGGCCCTCGGCGCTGAGTGCCGTCTGATCCGGCTCGTGCGATATTGCGGGTGATTCGAGCCCCAAAGGAACGCGCACAATGCCCAATTTCCTGATCATATCCACGTTATTGGGTGCCGCCTTTTTCGCGGTGTTCACCGTGTCGCTGATCGTCGATCGGCACCGCTCGGCGATCGGACGGTGGCTGACCTTCGCGAGTGCGATTTCCTCGGCCTGGTTTCTGTTCCAAGCGCTCTATCATCTGGAGCTTTCATCCTGGATCGGAATTAACGGCTTATGGACCGTCGAGGTATTCCGGAATCTTGCCTGGTTCACCATGTTCCTGAATCTACTTGGCGCGGGTTGGCAGCAGACGAGCAATACAGCCGTCCTAACCCGTACCCGCGGTCTAATCGCCTGCCTGTCGCTGATGGCGTTGTCGACCTTGCTCGTGGGGCAATTCGAGTTATTTAACGTCAGGCAGGCGACGCTATCCAAGCTCATCTTCGCAGCCTTACTGGCGTTTGCAGTCCTCGGCCTCACGCTGATCGAGCAGCTTTATCGGAATACCAGCCCCGAACGCCGCTGGGCCATTAAGTACTTCTGTCTCGGAGTTGGCGCGATCTACGCCTATGACTTCGTCCTCTACGCGGACGGCGTGTTATTCAACCGCATCGATCCGTCGTTGTGGGCGGGCCGTGGTGCGGCAAACGCGTTGGCGGTCCCCCTAATCGCGATTTCAGCTGCACGCAATCGAGAATGGAAGCTCAATCTTTTCGTTTCACGCCAGATAGTCTTCCACAGCACGGCCTTGCTTGGGGTCGGTGTGTATCTATTGGCGATGGCCGGTGCGGGATATTATCTGCGCGCTTATGGGGGCGAATGGGGCAATGCATTGCGCATTGTGTTCCTGTTTGCTGGCCTCGTATTGTTAATTTCTATTATCGGCTCAGCGGGTGTGCGTTCCCGTCTGCGTCTCTTTTTATCCAAACATTTCTATCGCAACAAGTACGATTATGGAGAAGTGTGGTTATCCTTCACGAATCGCCTATCGCAAAGCGATACTAACCCGGAGGAATTGCGCAGAACGATGCTGCGGGCCATCACCGACATCATGGATGCAACCGGTGGCGTGATGTGGCAGCGGAGCGTTAACGACGCTTACGGTGTCGTTGCCACCTGGGAGATAGACCCGCAACGCCTGCAGAATATTCCCGAATCTCACGCACTCATCACAGTTCTGACCAAAGCTAATCAAGTGATTGCCATCCGTGAGGAAGCAGAACAAGCCACGATTGATGGACACGCCCGGGTACCCACTTGGTTGCTTGAATTGCCACGCGCCTGGTTGCTGATGCCCATCATTCACGGCGATGAGTTGCTCGCAATCGTGCTGTTGTGCGAAGCACGGGCGGCGCAGCAACTTTCGTGGGAAGACCGCACCTTGTTGGGCATCCTGGGTCGACAAGCCGCAGGGTATCTTGCGCTGGTCCATGCGACGGAGGAGCTCGGCAACGCGCGTCAATTTGAAGCGTTCAATCGATTGTCCGCTTTCCTGGTCCATGATTTGAAGAATGTCATCGCGCAGCTTTCGCTGGTCATCCGAAATTCTGAACGGCATCGTGGAAACCCGGAATTCATTTCTGATGCATTCAATACAATTGGCGATGCGGTCGCTAAGATGAATCGAATGCTGGGCAATTTGAAGCACACGCAAGCCGGACCATCGGATCTCCTGAGCGTGAGGCCCTGCCTGCTTGAGGCGATTGCGCATGTGATGCAACGGGTTCCTATTCCTGAGCTTGAAGCGGCGGTCGGGAATCTGCAGGTTTTAGGCAATCGGGATCGATTTATCGCCATGCTTGAGCACCTGCTGCAGAACGCACAAGAAGCGACCTCGGCGAATGGTAAGGTGATGGTGCGTGTTGATGTACGGGATGACAGGGTCACAATCGAGATTGCAGATAATGGATGTGGAATGACTCAGGACTTTGTTCAGAATCGGTTGTTCAAACCTTTCGATACCACAAAAGGTAAAGGGGGAATGGGCATCGGTGTGTACGAAAGCTTGCATGTCGCGAGCAGCATGGGAGGGCGTCTCACCGTGGATAGCAGCCCCGGTAACGGCACAATTTTTCGTATCAGCCTGCCTGCCGTGGATGAATTCAGCGCCACCGAACTAGCGGAAATCCAGGAGAAGTCGGCATGACGAAGGCGAGTATCCTGGTTGTCGAAGATGACCCGGGATTACAGAAGCAGCTCAAGTGGGCGCTCGAAGATTACGACATCCGTATTGCGGGTGATCGCGAGCAGGCATTGGAGGCTTTGCGCCGGTTCGAACCGCCGGTGGTGACCCTTGATCTTGGTCTTCCCCCTGATCCCGCGAATGCCTCGGAAGGATTGCGCGCACTCAGCGACATCCTGCGCATAGCGCCTTCCACGAAAGTGATCGTCATTACTGGGAACGACGATCGTGACATCGCGGTGCGCGCGATTGGCCAGGGCGCGTTCGATTTCTACGAGAAGCCAATCGATCCGGATGTCCTGCGGCTGATCGTGGCGCGCGCGCTTCGCATGCATGAATTGGAACTCGAGAACCGTCGTTTGAATCAGGTCGGACGTGAACCCTTGGCCGGCATCCTGTGCGCCAGCACACAGATGCTAGAGGTTTGCCGGCGCGTCGAGCGAATTGCCCCTTCGCAGGCCACCGTGATGATTCTGGGCGAAAGCGGCACGGGGAAAGAGTTGGTAGCGCGTGCAACTCACGGACTCAGCCCCCGCAAAGACAAGCGATTTGTCGCCATCAACTGTGCGGCAATTCCTGATGCGTTACTGGAGAGCGAACTGTTCGGGTACGAGAAAGGCGCGTTCACCGGTGCGGTGAAGCAAACCAAAGGGAAGTTGGAATACGCAGACGGCGGCACGCTGTTCCTGGACGAAATGGGCGACCTGCCGCTCTCCCTGCAAGCGAAGCTACTGCGATTTCTGCAGGAAAGGGTTGTCGAGCGGTTAGGGGGCCGCGAGGAAATTCCGGTCGATGTTCGAATAGTATGCGCGACGCACAAGAATCTTAAATCGCTGATCGAGCAAAATCTGTTCCGGGAAGATTTGTATTACCGCATCAGCGAAGTCAGCGTGCAGATTCCGCCGCTTCGAGACCGCCCAGGCGACGCCATCTTGATTGCTCGCGTGCTGCTAAACAAGCATCGGGAACTCAATAGCGCGCAGGTGCGCGACTTCAGCCCCAGTGCCTTGTCGGCGATCGATCGCTACGAGTGGCCCGGAAATGTGCGCGAGCTCGAGAATCGAGTGAAACGCGCAGTCATCATGGCCGAGAGTCTGATGATCGAACCCTACGATCTCGAACTGGATACCCCCGCAACGACCGGCTTTAGAACCTTGCGCGAGGTTCGAGAAACCGCCGAGGCCAATGCGATTCAACAGGCGCTAGCCGTGAATGGCGGGCAAATCGGGAAAGCGGCCGATCTCCTCGGAGTGAGTCGACCGACGGTTTATCACTTGATGAAAAAATACAACATCCCTGGTTGAGCAGGCATGGGCCAAACAAACCGGCAAAGTCAGTTCTTGTGGCAGGTCGTACTCGTGAGCAGGATCTTGAGTGCCGCTCCAAAGTCACTATTTATCTTGCGTTTGCTTTCAATGGCGGCGGGTGCTTCCAAATGCGAGTCATCTATTTCGTCGTGCACAGCGAAAAGAAAATCGTTCTCGGCGTCCGCCATCACAACGGTCGCGCCTAATGAGGTCACCAGCTGTTGATGCTTGAGCATCGTGTTCTCCTTCCTGGAGGTCTTTAGTATTTTAATATCTAGGCCTGACGGTACAGGAGGGATGTTACACTTTTTTACATGTACAGCGAAACCGCTTTAACCGCTACCAACTGACGGACACGGGATGGAATCGAACCGGATTGTGGACGAATTTCGGCGTTACTTCGCGATCGTGCCGGCACACACCGAGGCTCGAAGACGACAGGCGCATCACATCCGCTATACGGTCTACGCGGAAGAACTGGGCTGGGAAGACAAGGCGCGTTTCCCCGAAGGGTACGAGACCGATGTGTACGATGCGGCCTCCTTGTCTTGCTTGCTGCAGCACCGAGAAAGTCAGCAATTTGTGGGATGTGTCCGACTTATCATCGGCGGAGAGGCGCGAACTTCGCAATTCCCGTTCGAACTGGCATTGAGCAAGGCCGGACACCCGCTGAATCCGCAGGGGTTTAATGAGGATTGGCGGGAGAGTGCGGGTGAAATCTCACGGATGGCCGTGATCTCCCAGTTCCGGCGCCGTCGAAACGAGCAAAACTATCCCGATAATCCGCCCGACGACGAGCCTAATGTCATCCCTGAACGCCGCGTGTTTCCCCATATCGCGATGGGGCTCTACCTGGGTGCGGCGGCCTTGGGCTTGAATCGTGGACTCGAGCGGGTGTTCGCGATTATGGAGCCGAGACTTGCCCGTCGGCTCCGCACCTATGGCATCGCGTTCGAGCAGGTGGGAGAGCCGCTCGAACACCACGGGCTCAGGATTCCCTACTGTGTCCAGCGGCATTCCTTTGAGCACAGCATGGCACCCCCTATCCGGGCCTTGCTGGATACTATCCTGGAAGATATAGCGACATGAGATCTTGAAGTTCAGCATGGATATTGAACTTACAGGCTGAAGAGAGGGGCCGCCGTGGTCGCTAATCATCGAAGTGTGTGCGTTTGTGGCAGTGCGCGCGAGGACCTGTCGCGAAAGCTTCACGTCAGTTACGATTCGTTCAAAATCCCAGTGAGCCTTAAATGCATTCCAGAGTTTTGGTCACCGGCGGCGCCGGCTTCATCGGCTCAGCCCTCGTTCGCCACCTGATCCAGAACACCACCAGCCAGGTCCTCAATGTCGATAACCTGACGTATGCGGGCAATCTCGAGTCGCTTGACGCCGTCAAAGGAAATCCAGCCTATCGTTTCGCCCGGGCGGATGTTTGCGATCCGATTGCACTGTTCAGCTTGTTCCGCGATTTCAAGCCAGATGCAGTTATCCATCTGGCTGCGGAGTCTCATGTGGATCGCTCGATTGATGGCCCTGCGGCGTTTATCGAGACCAACATCCAGGGGACTTATGTTCTGCTGCAGGCGGCCCGCGAGTACTGGGAAACGCTGCCGGTCGCGGGAAAAGCGGCCTTCCGGTTTCATCATGTCTCGACCGACGAAGTCTTCGGCGCATTGGGGGACACGGGGCTTTTCACCGAAACCACGCCCTACAACCCGCGCTCGCCCTATTCCGCCAGCAAGGCCGCGAGCGATCACCTGGTCCGCGCCTGGCATGAAACCTACGGTCTGCCGGTGCTGCTCACCAATTGCTCCAACAATTATGGGCCCTGCCAATTTCCCGAGAAACTGGTGCCACTCACGATTCTGAAAGCGCTGCGCGCAGAGCCCCTGCCTGTTTATGGAAACGGCGAGAACATCCGCGACTGGCTCTATGTCGATGATCACGTACGCGCAATCTTGACCGTCCTCGAACGTGGTGAAGTCGGCGCTACGTTCAATATCGGCGGCAACAGCGAACGCAAGAATCTAGACGTCGTGAAAACCTTGTGTGCCCGGCTCGATGAATTGAAGCCGCACCCCGATCGTCGCTATGAATCGCTGATCAGCTTTGTGACGGATCGTCCCGGTCACGACTGGCGCTATGCGATTGACAGTTCCAAGCTTCAACGCGAACTCGGGTGGAAACCGCAGGAAACTTTCGAGTCCGGCATCGCCAAGACAGTTCAGTGGTATCTCGATAATCCTGAGTGGTGCGCGCGGGTGGTCTCGGGCGCCTATCGCGGTGAACGACTGGGACTGACTCGCTGATGACATTGTTTAATGGGTGACGGGATTAACGCATGAAGAATCGAAAAGGCATTATTCTGGCGGGCGGCTCAGGCACGCGTCTGTATCCGATCACCCTTGCAGTGAGCAAACAACTGCTGCCGATCTACGATAAGCCGATGATCTACTATCCGCTTAGTACGCTCATGCTGGCCGGGATCCGGGAAATATTAATTATCTCCACGCCGCGCGATCTGCCGCATTTCGAAGCGCTACTCGGCGATGGTGCGCGCTGGGGCTGTAGTTTCAGTTATGCGCAGCAGCCGAGCCCGGATGGGTTGGCGCAATCCTTCATTATCGGCGAACAGTTCATCGGCGGTGACCCTGCGTGTTTGGTCCTGGGCGATAACCTGTTCTACTCGCACGGTTTTTCCACCCAGTTACAACGCGCCGCAGCGCGCGAATTCGGTGCCACCGTGTTCGGCTACTATGTGACCGATCCGGAGCGTTACGGTGTCGTCAATTTCGACCCGGAAGGCAATGCGCTCGATATTGAAGAAAAGCCTCTGAAGCCGAAATCGAACTACGCGGTGACCGGTCTCTATTTTTATGACAACACCGTGGTCGACATTGCCAAGGCGATGAAGCCCTCCCCGCGCGGCGAGCTCGAGATTACGGATGTGAACAAGGTCTATCTGCAGCGGCGCCAGCTGAACGTCGAGATCCTGAGTCGCGGCGCGGCCTGGCTCGATACCGGCACGCACGATTCGTTGGTCGATGCCACGGAGTTCGTCAAGGTCGTCGAAAGTCGTCAGGGACTCAAGATCTCCTGCCCGGAAGAAATCGCGTTCCGGATGGGCTTCATCGATCGGCAGCAACTGGAGAACCTGGCGGCGCCCCTGGCGAAGAACGCCTATGGCCAGTATTTGCTGAATCTTGCAAGGGGCATTTAGGATGGAAGCGAAGGGCGCGCAAATCGCCGAAATCCGGACTTCTGCCCAGGGCACTAAGGCCGCCCTGCTCGAAATCCCTGGACTGGTCCTCATCGCACCGAAGATGTTTGGTGACGCAAGGGGATTTTTCCTTGAAACCTATCATCAGGCGAGATATGCCGAGTTAGGCATCAACGCGAGTTTCGAACAGGACAACCTGTCTTTCTCCGCTCGCGGCGTCTTGCGCGGGCTGCACTTCCAAGCGCCACAGGCGCAAGCCAAATTGGTCAGTGTGGTAGCCGGCGAGGTTTTCGATGTGGCCGTCGACGTGCGACGGGGCTCGCCGACTTTCGGGCGCTGGGCCGGCGTTCACCTCACGGGCGAAAACCGCTGGCAGTTCTTCGTGCCGAAGGGTTTCGCGCATGGTTTTTGCGTGCTGAGTGATACCGCCTATTTCAGCTATAAGTGCGACGGCTACTATGCGCCGGCGCATGAACAATCCGTGTACTGGGCGGATCCCGATCTCGCCATCGACTGGCCCGTGACGTCGCCGAGCCTTTCGACAAAAGATCGGGAAGGCGTTCGCCTGAAGGATTTTCCGATCGATAAGTTACCGGCTTTCAAGGCGTAGGAACGGAGCGAAGATGCACGTGCCGAGAATACTGTTGTTCGGGGCTCACGGCCAGCTCGGGGTCGAACTCGCGCGAACGCTAAGTTTGCTGGGGCAAGTGGTGGCCGCCGATCAAC